>CAYRML010000008.1:0-36932 GCA_964425485.1 uncultured Peptococcaceae bacterium
GACAATAGGGGGTTTTTTAAATCCCCTTTTTTATTTATATATTTGTCTCAAACATTAAAAAAAGGAGGTATAACTATGCTTTGGGATAAAAATCATCTTTGTGACAAAGACAGAGAATCTATGCTTTGTCAAGTTTTACTGCAAGCCAAAATATATAGGGGCTATACTAAAGTGCCTTATTACCGAAGCTCGGCTGATACCTCTTATGCCATGGTGGATGGCAAGAGACAGGCGCAGTAATATTAATATTTGATAGCGAAATTTATCCTTAACCATTAGGAGGGTTAATATAAAAATGAAAAAGTTATTGACAGGCAATGAAGCCTTTGCCCGCGGTTTTTGGGAGGCCGGCGGCAAAGTTATTTCCGCATACCCCGGAACCCCCAGCACGGAGATCACAGAAAATGCAGCTAAGTATGACGAGATCTACGCGGAATGGGCGCCCAATGAAAAAGTGGCGCTGGAATCTGCCATGGGCGCCGCCATCGGCGGTGTCAGAGCCGCCGCCGCCATGAAGCATGTGGGGCTGAATGTGGCTGCCGACCCTTTGTTCACCATTGCTTATACCGGCATTAATGGCGGCTTGGTGATTGTTTCCGCTGATGATCCTAATATCTATAGCTCGCAGAATGAGCAGGATAACCGCAATTATGCCAAGGCGGCTAAAATCCCCATGCTGGAGCCTGCCGACAGCCAGGAAGTTCTGGATTTTACTAAAGAGGCCTTTGAGATCAGCGAAAAATTCGATATTCCCGTACTCATGCGTTTGACTACTCGTATTTGCCATGGCCAATCCTTTGTCAAGCTGGGCCAAAGGCAGGAAGTGCCGCGCAAGGAATTTCGGGTGGATGTCGATAAATATGTTATGATAGCGGGCAAAGCCCGTAAACGCCATGCTCTGCTGGAGCAGAAAATTATCGATTTGGCAAAATTGAATGAAAGCTCCGCTTTCAATAAGATGGAGATCAAAGATAAATCCGTGGGCATCATTTGTGCCGGCATAGTTTATCAATATGTGAAAGAAGCTTTGCCTGAGGCCAGTGTGCTGAAGATCGGCTTCAGCTATCCTTTGCCCAGAAAATTGATCGAAGAATTCGCCTCCCAGGTAGAAAATCTCTATGTGATAGAAGAGCTGGACCCTTTTATGGAAGATATCATCAAAAGTTGGGGCATCAAAGTGCAGGGTAAAGAGCTGTTCTCGCTGCTGGGGGAAGTTACTTATGAAGTTATATTGGAAAAAATTGCCGGCCAAAAACCGGCGGTGCCTAGCGTGGAAGACCTGACCATCCCGCCGCGGCCGCCGCTTTTATGTCCAGGCTGTCCGCACAGAGGTGTTTTCTATGTCTTCCACAAGCTTCACCTCAATGTGCCGGGCGATATCGGTTGCTATACTCTTGGTCATCAGCCTCCTTTTTCTTCCGTCCATTCGGCCATCTGCATGGGCGCTTCCATCGGTGTGGCTCATGGCCTGAACAAAGCTATCGGTGATGATTTCGGCAAGCAAACCGTGGCTGTGATCGGCGAATCGACCTTTATCCATTCCGGCATCACTTCTATGATTAATATCGCCTATAACCGCTCTAATACCACCATAGTCATTCTCGATAACAGCATCACGGCCATGACCGGCCACCAGCCCAATCCCGCTTCCGGCTTTACGGCCAAAGGCGATCCGGCGCCGGCTTTGGATTTTGCCGCTTTGGCCAAAGTTTGCGGCATCGAAAAAGTTCTGGTGGCCGATCCTTTCGATCTGTCCGCCTTTGAGAAATCCATGCGCGAAGCATTGGCCTTTGATGGGCCGGCAGTGGTCATCAGCAAACGGCCCTGCATTCTCTTGGATAAAAAGAGCAAATTTGTTCCTCTGGCTGTTGATAAAGATACATGCTCCGGCTGTAAGGCCTGCATCAAGGTGGGCTGCCCGGCTTTGGGCGCCAAAACCGATGCCGACGGCAAGATCAAGGCCTTTATCGACAAAGCTCAGTGTACGGCCTGTGGTATGTGCGCCCAGGCTTGTCCGCACAAGGCCATAGACGGGGCCGGCGCCAAGGAGGAAAAATAGATGAAAAACACTAATATTTTGATCGTAGGCGTCGGCGGCCAAGGCACCATTTTGGCTGGCCGCATCATTGCCCAGGTGGCGCAGGACGCCGGCTTGGATGTCAAAGTTTCCGAAATTCACGGCATGTCGCAGCGCGGCGGCAGCGTTATCACGCAGGTAAGAGTAGGGGAAAAGGTATGGTCGCCCATCATTCCCAACGGCCAGGCCGATGTTATGCTGGCCTTTGAAAAATTAGAGGCTTTGCGCTCCCTGAATTGGATGGCCCAAGGCGGCAAAATGATCATCAATGACAGAGAGCTTTATCCCATGCCGGTGATCTCCGGCACCATGGAATACCCCTCCGATATCAAGGAAAAAATCAATGCCAAGACCGATCAGGCTCTGTTTTTAGATGCCTTAGGCATGGCGCAGGAGGCGGGCAGTGCCAGGGCCGTCAACCTGGTTTTGCTGGGCTGTTTATCCAAATACATGGATATGCCTAAAGAGGATTGGCTAAAGGCCATCAGCAGTATCGTCAAACCGCATACCTTGGAAGTCAATCTTAAAGCATTCCAAATGGGCAGAGATGCTATTAAATAAATAAAAAATAATGCCTCTTAAATTTAAGAGACATTATTTTTTGCTTGTTAACCAAAGCAGAAATATGATATAATGCTAAGGATATAAATATGTGAAAAAGAGCGAAAAGAGGTTGCTTTTATGAAATTATGGGGCGGACGTTTCGCTAAAAATACCGATGCCTTGGTGGAAGATTTTCATTCCTCCATATCTTTTGATCAAAGGCTGTATGCCGAGGATATCGAGGGTTCTTTGGCGCATGCGTCCATGCTGGGCGCTTGCGGCATCATCACTCCGCAAGAAGCGGAAAAGATCTGTCAGGGCCTTCAGGAAGTGCTGGCCGATATCGAGAGCGGTAAAGTGGAATTTGAGGTGGAAGCCGAAGATATCCATATGAATATAGAAAAGCTGCTGACGGAAAAAATCGGCTCGCTGGGCAAAAAGCTTCACACCGGCCGCAGCCGCAATGATCAAGTGGCTGTTGACATCCGTCTTTATCTGAAAAAGCAGATAGACGAGACGTCCGATCTAATATTGGCTTTGCAGCAAGTGCTGCTGGATCTGGCGCAAAAGAATATCGATACGGTCATGCCGGGCTATACGCATTTGCAGAAGGCCCAACCAATCACGCTGGCGCATCATCTGATGGCCTATTTCAATATGCTGATACGTGATTATGGCCGTCTGGCAAATTGCCGTTTACGCACCGATGTTTGCCCGCTGGGAGCAGGTGCTTTAGCAGGGACCACTTTTGATATCGACAGAAGTATGACGGCCAAGCAACTGGGTTTTGCCGCTATCTCGCAGAATTCGCTGGACAGTGTATCCGACCGTGATTTCGCCATCGAATACTGCGCCTTTGCCTCCATCCTCATGATGCATTTATCACGTCTGTGCGAAGAACTGATCCTGTGGTCCAGCCATGAATTTGCTTTCATCACGCTGGACGACGGCTATAGCACCGGCTCTTCCATCATGCCGCAGAAGAAAAATCCGGATGTGGCGGAGCTTATCCGCGGCAAAACTGGCCGTGTCTATGGCGATCTGATAGCGCTTTTGACCGTCATGAAGGGGTTACCGCTGGCTTATAATAAGGACATGCAGGAGGATAAAGAGGCCCTCTTTGACGCCGTGGATACCGTTAAAAAATGCCTGCTTTTGATGGCTCCCATGCTGGCCACCATCAAGGTCAATGCGGAAAAAATGCATGAAAGCGCGCGCGGCGGCTTTATTAATGCCACTGATATGGCCGATTATCTGGCGGCCAAAGGCATGCCCTTTAGGGAAGCACATGCGGTGGTGGGCAGGCTGGTTCTTAAGTGCGAGCAGGAGAAGAAGGCTTTGGACGAGCTGAGCCTGGCGCAATTACGTGAGGCTAGCGAGCTGTTTACCGATGATATATATGAAGCAATTGCCATCCCCACTTGCGTAGCTGCCCGCAACACTGTGGGTGGTCCGGCGCCGGAGGCTGTGCGGCGCATGCTGGATCTGGGCCAGGCCTGGTTGGCAAATAAAAGCAGCAAAGGCTGCTCGCAGCAAGCAGAAAAATAGATGGCAGAGGGCCGGCTTTCAGCCGATCATATGGATAGCTTATTAAACAACCTTAGGGGGTTTGTATATGAAAAAATTGTTGACAGGCAATGAAGCCGTAGCCAGAGGCTTATGGGAAGTCGGGGGCAGATTTATCGCCGCCTATCCCGGAACACCCAGTACGGAGATCACGGAAAATGCAGCAAAGTATCATGAGATCTACGCGGAATGGGCGCCCAATGAAAAAGTAGCTCTGGAAGTGGCTTTAGGCGCTTCTTTGGGTGGCGGCAGAGCCATGGCCGCCATGAAGCATGTGGGCGTGAATATCGCCGCTGATTCTTTGTTCAATATGGCCTACACTGGTGTTAATGCCGGTTTGGTCTTGGTATCAGCCGATGATCCTTATATCCACAGTTCACAAAACGAGCAGGATAACAGGCATTATACCAGGGCGGCCAAAATCCCCATGCTGGAGCCTTCCGACAGTCAGGAAGTGCTTGAATACACCAAAAAAGCTTTTGAGATCAGCGAAGAATTTGATATACCTGTCATGCTGCGTTTGACCACTCGTGTGTGCCATGGCCAGTCCTTTGTGGAAATAGGCGAAAGGCAGGAAGTGCCGCTGAAACCATATATCAAAGATCAGGCCAAATATACATTGGTGCCCAATAATGCCCGCCCACGACATGTCTCTTTGGAAGATAGAATGCTGCGGCTGGCTGAATACAGTGAAAACAGCCCTTATAACCGTATCGAGATTAATGATAAGTCCATCGGCATTATCTGTGCCGGCGTGGTCTATCAATATGTGAAAGAAACTATGCCCGATGTCAGTGTGCTGAAGCTCGGCTTCAGCTATCCTTTGCCCAAAAAGATGATTGAGAAATTTGCCTCCCAGGTGGACAAGCTCTATGTTGTGGAAGAGCTGGATCCGATCATGGAAGAAGCTATCAGAAGCTGGGGCATCAAGGTGCAGGGTAAAGAGCTGTTCTCCCTTTTGGGCGAAGTCTCCTGCGAGGATCTCAGAAGGCAAATCAAGGGTGAAAAAGTTGAAATGGAAGAACCGGATGCCAGCATCCCACCCCGTCCGCCCGTATTATGCCCCGGTTGCCCGCACAGAGGTACTTTCTATGTGCTAAAAAAGCTTAAATTGACGGTCACTGGCGATATCGGCTGCTATACATTGGCCTGCTTGCCACCGCTTTCCGCCATGGATACAGGCTATTGCATGGGTTCTTCTATCGGCGGCGCTCATGGCATGGTCAAAATGATGGGTGAAGATGCCGGCAAAAATATCGTTGGCGTCATCGGCGAATCGACCTTTATCCACTCCGGCATCACGCCGCTGATCGATGTGGCCTATAACCGCTCCAACACCACGGTAATCATTCTCGATAACAGCATCACGGCCATGACCGGCCATCAACATAATCCCACTACCGGCTTCGACGCTAAAGGCAATCCGGCGACGGCTATTGATATGGTGGCTTTGTGCAAAGCTTGCGGCATTGAAAAAGTTCTGGTGGCTGATCCTTTCGATCTGTCCGCTTTCGAAGCGGCTGTCAAAGAGGCTCTGAACTTTGATGGGCCGGCAGTGGTCATCAGCAAACGGCCCTGCATTCTCTTGGATAAAAAGAGCAAATTTGTTCCTCTGGCTGTTGATAAAGATACATGCTCCGGCTGTAAGGCCTGCATCAAGGTGGGCTGCCCGGCTTTGGGCGCCAAAACCGATGCCGACGGCAAGATCAAGGCCTTTATCGACAAAGCTCAGTGTACGGCCTGTGGTATGTGCGCCCAGGCTTGTCCGCACAAGGCCATAGACGGGGCCGGCGCCAAGGAGGAAAAATAGATGAAAAACACTAATATTTTGATCGTAGGCGTCGGCGGCCAAGGCACCATTTTGGCTGGCCGCATCATTGCCCAGGTGGCGCAGGACGCCGGCTTGGATGTCAAAGTTTCCGAAATTCACGGCATGTCGCAGCGCGGCGGCAGCGTTATCACGCAGGTAAGAGTAGGGGAAAAGGTATGGTCGCCCATCATTCCCAACGGCCAGGCCGATGTTATGCTGGCCTTTGAAAAATTAGAGGCTTTGCGCTCCCTGAATTGGATGGCCCAAGGCGGCAAAATGATCATCAATGACAGAGAGCTTTATCCCATGCCGGTGATCTCCGGCACCATGGAATACCCCTCCGATATCAAGGAAAAAATCAATGCCAAGACCGATCAGGCTCTGTTTTTAGATGCCTTAGGCATGGCGCAGGAGGCGGGCAGTGCCAGGGCCGTCAACCTGGTTTTGCTGGGCTGTTTATCCAAATACATGGATATGCCTAAAGAGGATTGGCTAAAGGCCATCAGCAGTATCGTCAAACCGCATACCTTGGAAGTCAATCTTAAAGCATTCCAAATGGGCAGAGATGCTATTAAATAAATAAAAAGACCCCTTAGGGGCGTTCACACGGGGATTTATGAAAAACTTGTATGACAGCTTCAAGCGGGGCAAGAAAGAGACCAGTCGTGTTCAAGCGCAACTGCTTGGCACGGCTGGTCTCTTTCTTGATAATCAAATTAAATTAATAATTTCAGGTATACAAGAGGTCTGCGGTTCAGGAATTTCATAATCTGAAAAGGAACGAGGTTCTTCAACTTTTGCCGCAAGCTTTAGGGAGCGCTGAATCATTGCAGAGGTTTCTTTTGGTGTTTTTTCATTGTGTTTCCACCAGTATACTCTGCATACTTCACAAGTACCATCAGGACGGGCAGATGATGTATCATTCTCAAATAATGTACATAAAGCTTTTTTTATTTTTTCTGCATCTTCTTCTGTGAATCCGGTTTTATCAGCAAGCTGGCAATTGATGCTCCCGTGAATCACATACAATCCAAAGTTTACATAGTGCTTCATACCCATTGTATCAGAAGCCTTTCCGCTTTTTCCGGCTTCTGCATTTACGCTTTTTGTAATCTGCATATCAACAATCTCAATAGGGTCAACGCTGATTGCTTGTTGGACGCTTATCGGTCCCCGAACACCGACGGACAGTTGGCTACCGATTTCATCTTTTTGCCCTTTTGCTTTTTTGGTGTCTTTCTTAAAAGCGAACACTTGACCGAAAGCTCTCACATCTATCCATTTTTCGCAGGCTATCTTAGCAAATAATTCTGTGTTTGCATCCTTTCCTTTTTTTATTTCTGCTGCCAACTGTGAATCGCTGGCTGCGCGGTCTTTAAGATTGCGATAGTTTTCCTTCAGAGAAGAATCAAACTTCGTGTCATTCTCTCTTCCGTCTGTTTGTACAAAGATATATTCTCCCATATCCTGAAGACGATTGCGAATTTTCCGTTTGATTGCCACGTCAGAGAAAATACCGTAGCCGTCGTAATCCTCACGAGGACGGTTTCCGTTAAGCGGATCACCATTGATGTTCGCACGCGTTACCGATACAATCGCTGCGAAATCGATCTTGTTTTGCAGAATAGTCATTTTAATTTTCCTCCCTTTCTGTATTAGCAAGTTCATCTTCGGCGTTATTAGCACCGCCATTTTTCTGATATTTCAAAGCGGTTCGCTGGCAATCGTAACCGAGAAGAAATTTTCCATCGAGTGCTTTCTTTGCTTCGAAAGCGCCTTCCTCGAACAGCTCAGTTATTTCACCGTAAAGGTTTTTGTAATACTCGCGGCTGCTCGGCTTTAGCTGTTTGAGATATATCTGTGTGTTCCTGCGAATGAGTTCCCATGTGCGGAACGGTGTGCGAGAAAACTGCTGCATATATCGTTCTGCATTGGTCGTACGCGATTCGTCGCGTTCGAACGTGCTTCGCTCAACCTTTTCGGTAACTGCCAGCAAGCGCCCAAAGAGATAGCTGCGATCTGTACACTTTTCGTCAAGCTTCATATCATAATTCACTCCTTTTTCCCAATAGTATCGTTTCACTAAAGAACACGCAATGTGAAGAACCCGAAGGTAGTTAAACTCCTTTTCATAGGCTACCGGATTAGAAGCCTTTTCTACTGCGCTTCGAACTATATCGCGTGGAATTGCCGCTCTGTCAATTATACAAGGACGCAGACGATCGAATGCAGAAATGAGCATGGGACATTTACCGTTGCTGTTAGAACGCAGGAGTAACCGTTTATTCTGCTCCGTACCATAAATTGCTTTTGCTGTTTCGCTTATGGACGCCATACCTTCATATCGACAGAAATGCTTGTCCTTGAAATACTCATGCTGCCAGCAACAGCTCTCTTGCCACGCACGGATATTTTCAAGATAGCGAGAGGTTGCCAGTTCTTTATAATAGGTCATGGCAAGACGGCCAGGGGTTGCGCTGTCAAGCGACATGACTACCATCGAAGACAGATCACTCAGTTTTGTTGAATATCCATCTAGTGCTATATTGAAATCCCTGGCAGATATGTAATTGGTATCAGTTTTTTCTACTTCCCCCTCATCAAACAGCACATCGTCGGCAATTTTCGCCTCTTCGCTTTCACTTTCAACCATCCCAATAATCGTCACAGCGTCATCGAAAAAACGTGGCATATCGTTTAAGCTACTTTCCCATGCCACAATGCACAAGGCGTCACGCACATATCCCTGCCTGCGAATAATCCATTTTAGTGTGTTATGTATCTTTTGGGATGTTTCGTAGCCGATAGACATTGCTTCATTGTAGCCGCTCTCTTTGTCCTTCGTTTTGAAACGACCGCGATAGGTGAAGTTTTTATCATCGTCTGAAGAAATCAAGCTTGCCTTTGTATCCCATTCACCGCGAATTTTGACGGGATTCGTCTTTGCAGTCAATACTGTATCGCCAGTCAAAAAACATATATCTGATTGTTTTTTTGTGGATAAATAATAAGAAATAAAACTACGCTGTACGTCCTTGTCCAACCACACAGAGGTATCATTCTGCTGCGCATCGCCCAAATAAACTCGGAAGCGCACAAAGGCCTTTTCAATACGTGCGCCTTGAACTTTTTTTCTATCAGACAATATCCCATTATCATCCGAGATTAACACTTTGCTTTTCAACAAATCATCAATAGCGCTTTTCTTTAAAACATACTTGAGAACGGCGATAGCTTTTGGGTGTGCATATGTCGAGGAACACCAATTGGTTAATCCTTCTAAATATGACGGATAGCTTTTTTTAATATCATCCAACTTCCGCTTTTTCTTCTTTTCCGTTTCCCCGTCGAAATACAGGGTTACTTTATCCAAGAAGTCTCCCGCAATGTACGATAGGCTGTCGCATAAAGGTAGTGCCTTAACGCCGCTGGTTCTGCGATCTGGGTAGGGTACGATTGTTTCTGACTCTATTTTGTCAAGTGTACGAGCGTCAACAAATTTCCCCTGTCCGTCAATGATGATCTCAATTTGCGCTTTCATCGTATCATATCCCAAGGGAATCAATATCAGCGGTTTTCCATTCCACATTTCGACCTCACCAGCTCGCCAAGCGTTTGCGTCATATAGAGCACACAGGGAGGATGCCCAGCTCATACCCCAACCTCCTCATCCGTAAACTCTTTTAGCCCCGTGAAGTTGTCAAGTTCTTCGCCGAATGGCTTGATAGCCATTTTATGCAAAATCCGCCTGTCCTTGTCCGGTATCTCCTCCGGCTCGAGGAATTCGATGATTCCTTTTCGCATGACTACGTGCTGAAAACGAACGCTCATGTGTCCTTTTTCAGCTTCACGAACCGCTTCATCAGCATAAGTAAAGCCGTGGAACATATATCCGAGTGCAAACTCGTCGATGCTGTCATATACGCCTGCGCCTTCACCAAACACGCAGGGTTTCACATCGCCGTGACATTCACGGGCTCCGAGAAAAACATCTCGCCTTCCGCCGCGTTCAATCATTCTACGGGCAATATTGTGATGCTTATGCTCGTTATTCCCAGCATAATCATGGAATAATTCTGGCCTGTTTTCATTTCTGACAAAATGAGCGCGTACTTGATAGCGAACACCCTTGAGATAGGTATAAATAGAAAGGTCATTACCACCATTATAATTCTTTGTTCTAATTCCTTCTGATGCCGTTTGGATAGGATTCATCACACGAACAGCATCGATAATCCAAATAATTGTAGGCTTCCAATACACCGATGCAAGAACGCCCTTCAGCGCCTCATAGGTTGGCGCATAATAACTGGTCTTTTCTCCGCCTACACGCGTGATGGGGTCTGAAAACAATGCTCGGTCACCACTTACTTCAAACTCGACGGTATTGCGTTTTTTCTCCATAATTCAACTACCTCCTTATAACATTAGCTTTGAGAGCCATCACTTACTCCAAAGTCACCGTGATAATAGAGCTTCATTAAAATAAACACGCCTGCGTTCTCCTCAAATCGAACACCTGCTCCAATTTTTTGCATGGTATATTCGCTCAATTGTACCGTGTATTGCTGTAAATAGCGTAATTCCTTTTTTTTATCTGAAATCAACCGAGCTGACAGCAGTTTTTTAATATGATGCAAGACATCATCGTTATATTCGACAATAACATCTTGTTTGCTAATATCCTCAATAACTGTAAAAGCATCCCCGGCCTCTTTGAAGGCCTGTTTTAAAAGTACGGTCTTTGAGTCCCTGTTTCGTTTACTGCCGGAAGGATTCGTTGTTAGCAAGTCAATAATTGTATGTTCGGGGTCATCCTTTAAAGGGAAAGCCATTTCTTTTTGTAACGGGCGATAATATTTCACATAAAATTCATCCATTGCAGCTTTGGATAAAGCGCCTCCCGGATATTGTCCTGGATTATTCCGGATGTTATAAAAAATCTCACGTGTCACTTCTTGTGCGCTTTGCAAATAACCAAGACCACCGACGTTCTCATCTCGTATGTAAATAACCGAAACAATACCGCACCCAGTTTCACGATTTCGGTTGCAGCGTCCGGCTGCTTGTACGATGCTGTCCATGCCTGTTAGGGAGCGAATCACGCGTCCAAACGATATATCTACTCCGGCCTCTATGAGCATTGTGCTAATACAAATTATCTTTTGCGGATTGTTTTTGTCTTCTAAGCAATCACGTATTTCTGACAATACGGCACTTCGATGCGCGGGACACATATTGGTGGATAGGTGAAACAGATGGTAGTCCTTGCTATTCTCGGTGATACTGCAAATGCATTCAAAAACCTCGCGTGCAACCGGTTTGGTATTCACAATGGCAAGAATTGATTTCACCCCCGGCGCCTGTTCAAGGATAAAATTGGCGGCTTCCTCAACTGAAAAACCATTTCCGCTAATGTGGTCAATTATTTGAACTCTTTTGAATGCAGTGCCATACTTTTCTTCATCAGAAATTATGCTCTTAGGGGGTAGAATCTGATAATCATTCAACTTATCCAATAAAGGTTGGGTTGCTGAACAAAGAACAACCGCTGTGCTGCAGAAGTGCGTAAGGAAGTTCATCGCTGCATTGAATAGCTTCAAGACCTTGATAGGTAATGCCTGAATTTCGTCAATAATGATAACCGAATCGCCCAAAGCATGTAGTCGTCGCACGTTTGATGTTTTTCCAGCGAACAACGTATCCAAAAACTGTACTGCGGACGTGGCAATTATAGGGGATTGAGCCCAGTTTTCTGTAAGCAGTTTGTATTTCTTTTCGTCCTCACCGTTGTCAGAATCAAGCACAATATTTGAGTGATGCTTTAATACAGCATTGACATCTCCAATATACTCTGCAATTTCACCCGCATTCTGCTCCAAGATGGAGTTGAAGGGCGCAATATAAAAAATATGCTTTTTGCTATAATGCTCTGCTGTTCGTAACGCATAACGAAGTGCCGACAGTGTTTTTCCCGCACCGCAGGGAACAACAAGCCGAAACACACCGCTCGATCCACCATCGAATTCCGCACAGGATGTTGAAATCTCAGTCCGGTAAGAATTCAGTTCAGAAGGTTCCTTTTCGGTTTGAAGCTTCATTATTTTGGCTTCGAAATGGTTCCGATATGATTTCCACATCATCTTGCGGTCTTCGGATGATGGTATCCTCGATGGCTCAGTCGCATCCTCAAAGCAAGCGGTATCTGTACGGTCTGCATCAACTAAAATTGACGTAAGCAATCTTTCATACATCGCCAAATAGAAATGGGATGCTCCATAACAATTTCCCAAACTGTGAAATACTTTTATTTTGGATTGGATTACCTTAGCTTCAGCACAAGCGGCAACAAATTCGTTTTCTATTGCGCTTTTTCTGTAGTGCTCATTCACAATCCGCTCAACAGCACTATACGAATCAGCAATGCGTGTAGAAGCCTCCAAAAAGGAAAACTTTCCATCTGTAGAAATGCAATCTCTCAACCCATGATGGCTCATAATGGCGGTTCGTACCATCTCCGCTGCGAGCTTAGCGTACAAATCCCTGGCACTTGCTAAGTTGTTCACAAACAAAGCTCCGTGGGTAGAATGAATGACTGAACCCCTTACAACATTCTCACCAGCCGAGGCTGCTTGGATATAGGCAAGGTATTCCTGTGTGTTCTTGCCGTCATCGTGATGACGACCCGCAAGCGCACAAAGACCACCAATGTCATATAAAGAACCAATATCGTATGCAAGCTTGGCAACGCCATCATTGTGCTCGTCAACAGTCTGGATAGCTTTATCTGTTTTTCGAATATGAGCGATAAACGGGTTACCAATTGTATTCACCATATCACCTCTTGAAATTTATATCTTATCTCATTTTGATGTTAGCATGATCATTATACAATTCGACCAGTCCCATAAAACGGACAATGCGATTAGTAAACTAATAATTTTCCGCCTTTTCCGGCACGAATTCCATTATGTCTTCCACATTTACCCGCAGCGCAGAGCATATCTTAAGCAGCACGTCCATGCTGACATTCTGGTGCTTTGACAGCTTCGCCACAGAGGATGGACTGATTTTTGCCAGCACCTGCAAATCCTGCTTGTTCATATCTCGGTCTATCAATAATTTCCACAGTCTTTTATAGCTTACAACCAGCAATGCTGTCACCTCGCATATCATATTAAAATTTATTATAGCAGAAAAACTTCGAATTTACAATGGATAGAGTGTGAATTTGGATATTATTTCCGAAATGGGCACGATTTGCTCCACTCAAAATCTCTTTCCGGCATCCGCAAAAACAGCGGGTGCCGTATTTTTTTGTCTTTTTTCAAATAGCAGAAAAAAGATTTGTAAATGGGTGTATAAAACGGCTTCTAAATCTCCGTATAGCAAGGAATAGGAAATTACGGTCAATACATGGGGTTAATTTTTTCGGCTTGTAGTAGAGGGAAGCAGAAAATAAATTTTCCGAAATTTTCGTTCAAACCACTCATTGATCTCCATTGGGGAGTGAGGGGTAAAGAAATTTCTAAAAACACCTCCCCAAAATAGCCCCTAAATTTCCGTATGGCGAGAAGCAACAGAAATACAAACCTCAGAAGGAAGTGAAAAAATGCAATACGACAATCTACCAAAGGAGCTGCGCGATAACGGCGTATTTTGCCTGTGGAAACACGAAGAACGCAAAGGACAAGTGAAACCTGCAAAGGTGCCTTATCAAATCAGCGGCAGGCGGGCGCAGTCAAACAATGAATGTACATTTTCCGATTACTCCGACGCAGTCGCAGTGGTGAGTAAATATGATGGTCTGGGGCTTGGTATTTTCCGTGGCTTCAGTGCCGTGGATGTTGACCACTGTATCAATGCGGACGGTACGCTGACCGCCATCGGACAATCAGTCGTGAAGATCTTCAATGGTTGTTACATTGAGAAAAGCCCCTCCGGCACGGGTCTGCGCATCCTCTTTAAGGCAGCGGGCTTCAAATACGAAGTGGCAAAATACTACATCAACAACAGCAAACTCGGCGTTGAGGTGTATGTGTACGGCGCGACAAGTAAATTCGTGACCGTTACGGGCAACATCTACCAACAGGGCGATGTTCTTAAAGCCGCGCCACAGCTGCAAACGCTCCTCAACACTTTTATGCTCCGAGCGATAAAGCCGAGTGAGGAATACAGTTCCGAAGAACAGCCCGCCGGGACAGCTTCCTACCTGTCAGATGACAGCGTCATAGAAAAGGCGAAAGCGGCGAAAAACGGCGCGGCGTTTGCAAAACTCTGGGAGGGCGATATCAGCGGATACCCGTCCCAGAGCGAAGCCGACCTTGCTTGCTGCTCCCACCTCGCGTTCTGGTGCGGCAGGGACACCGCGCAGATGGACAGGCTTTTCCGGTGCTGTGGTCTTTATCGTAACAAGTGGGACAGACCGCAGAGCGGCTCGACCTACGGACGCATCACCCTTGAAAAAGCGGCATCTCTCTGTTCTTCCATCTATCAGCCAGTCCTGCATACTGACGCTAATGAGGACTTTGGTATTATCGCGCCGAGGCTGGCAGAACTGAAGCCAGACAGCAACAGACGCTACGGCTGGTCGGATAACGGCGCAGGAAGACTTTTTGCGGATGTTTTCAAGCCCTACGCAAGATATGTGCCGGAGCGGAAGGTCTGGTACGTCTATGATGGCACCCGCTGGGTCACCGATATGGCGGCTCTCAAGGTAATGGAACTGTGCAAAGACCTCTCGGACGCTCTGATGACATATGCGCGCTCAGTATCCACGATGAGCATAAGCGAAAAGACTACATTAAATATTGCGCCAAATGGCAAATACGCGGCGTTCGAATTACCGTCTTGAGTGACGCGCAGAGCGTGTATCCAATTTCAATGGAAGAATTCGATACAGACAGATATCTGTTTAACTGCAATAACGGCACACTGGATTTACGCACCATGCAGTTCCGTGACCACAGCCCGGAGGACAGGCTCACCAAAATCGCTCCTGTGAAATATGACCCGAATGCCGTCTGTCCACGATTCACCAGCTTCATTGACGAAATTATGAGCGGTGATAGGGAAAAGGCAAAGTTTCTCCAAAAGGCTCTCGGCTATGCGGTCAGCGGGGATACCCGTTTCGAGTGTATGTTCTTCCTCTACGGCGAGACGACCAGAAACGGTAAAGGCACTCTGATGGAAAGCATTTTACGCGTGTTCGGTGATTACGGAAAAGCGGTGCGGCCGGAGACCATCGCGCTCAAGCAGTACAGTAACAGTTCCAATCCCAGCGAAGATGTCGCAAGGCTGGCAGGTGTGCGTTTTGCCAACATCTCCGAGCCGAGCCGCGGCTTGCTGCTCAATGCCGCGCAGGTAAAGAGCATGACGGGCAATGACACCTTAAATGCTTGTTTCCTGCACAAAAACTCCTTCGATTTTGCTCCGCAGTTCAAGCTGTATGTTAACACCAATTATCTGCCTGTCATCAACGACATGACGCTGTTCTCCAGTGGGCGTGTGCTGATAGTCCCTTTTGACAAGCATTTTGAGGAATGGGAGCAGGACAAGACGCTGAAAGCGGAGTTCAGCAAGTCGGAGACGCAGAGCGCCATCCTCAACTGGTTGCTTCAAGGTTACATTATGCTCCGCGAGGAGGGTTTCACCATGCCGCAGTCGGTAATTGACGCGACAAACGAATATTCTCACGACAGTAATAAGATTCAGCTCTTCGCGGACGAGTGCCTTGAGGAGCGGGGTGATGCCGATGTTAAGACCGCCGAGGTGTACGCAGCCTACCGCGAATGGTGTGGTGTCAACGGCTGCTACCCAGAGAGCAACCGCAACTTCAATCAAGCGCTGCGCTCCTTCGGCACCGTCATACGCAAGCGCCCCGCCGATGGTGGGGAGAAGACCACACTGCTCATCGGCTATAGTCTGAAAAAGGTGCTTTTATGACGGGGCACTCTGTGGCAAGAAATTATGGTTATTCCCTATAGAAAAACGATATCAAAGAATAACCGTAAAAACCTGCCACAAGTGTTCCCAAAGCGAAAAGGAGGTGGTGCTTATGCTTGTACGGACATGGCATTTGGACGAATGCGGACTGTGACTGTTCGGCACATCTTCGGTGTTCTTTGGAACATACGGAGAGGCAATGGAATACTGCAAAAAGCGCTTTTTAAGCAGGAGCGGCAGGCCGCTATGAGGATTAGAGGCAATTATGCGAATCACAAAGCATTTCAAAGATTTCGTTTTCCGCAAATGTAAACACAGTACCTACGGAACGATGCACCTGGTAAGAGCTAACAGCGGGCCTGTTACGGTAACAAAGGAAATCCGTTACAGCATCGCAAGAGGTGCTTCAACGGTACACATCAACAGCTACCCAGACCTTGCGGAGTTCTGCAAAAAAGGCGGTTACAAAGCAACAGATGGAAAAAAGCTGTAGTCACGCGCCCGGTGGGGGTGAGCAAATCCCCACAGTTTTTTATCTCGGACAGCAGCGTGGGGCTTCGTACACAAAAACGCGGTTTCAAACGGGGTATATGCCCCAAATCCAAACAAAATTTAGGAGGTTACAACTATGTTAACAACTGAAACTTATTCCAGAGCATTCTGGAACAGCATGAGAAGCAAAAATACCGAAGACAGCATTCTTGAAGAAGCTGTCAATCGTGTCAATGGCTCATATTTCCTACCCGAAGCATCAGCGGAAAAATATGCGGCGGCATTGGCAAAAGAAAACCTGTTCCGCACCAGGGCCACCTTCGTGAGAGCGAATTCGAGTGGCGGCAGAATTATCACCTCGGATACTCCCGTTGATGCGGACTGGGTTGGCGAAGGCGGGGCGGTTCCTGAAGCAGAGCTGACAGCCACCAGAATCGCTCTGGGCGAGCATAATCTCGCTTGTATCTCAGTTTTGGACAGCGATTTTGTCCACCCACGGGTTTCAATATCTCGGACTATCTGCCCCTCGATTTCGCCCGTATCTTCGCGAAAGCGGAGGAGGACGCGTTTCTCAACGGAGATGGTGTTGGAAAGCCCAAGGGCGTCCTGCACGCCACAGCGGGCGCGGATATTGGTGCAACAACAGCTTCGGCAACAGATATCGCCTTTGACGAAATTCACAAGGTGTACTTCTCTCTCAAACCGGAATACCGCTCCAATGCGATATGGGTCATGAACGACGAGACCGCGCTCGGACTGCGGGACCTCAAGGATAGCACAGGCAACTATCTCTGGCGCGGTGCGGCGGATACGCTGCTCGGCAATCCGCTCTGCACCAATCCGCCCTACGGATACATTAAAGACCCGAAGGACAAAACGCACTGGATTGTCGACGCGGAAGCCGCCGAGGTGGTCAAGGCGATTTTCAAAATGTGTATGGAGGGCTTCGGACCCACGCAGATAGCAAAAAGCCTTGAAAATAGCCAAATTGAAACCCCGACGGCACACCTGAACGGTATGGGCATTAACACGCCCGCCAAGCAGACTGAAACACCATATGCATGGCAAGCTCGCACGGTAGCCAACATTCTCGCAAAAATCGAGTATCTGGGACACACAGTGAATTTCAAGACCTACAAAAAATCCTACAAGAGCAAAGTGACGGTCTGGAACAATCCGGAAGACTGGCTGGTCTTTGAAAATACGCACGAAGCGATAATGGACGAACATGTCTGGGAAACCGTCCAGAAAATCCGTGAGGGTAAACGCAGACCGTCCCGTATGGGTGAAATGGGTATCCTTTCCGGTATGATGTTCTGCGCGGACTGCGGCGCGAAACTATATCAGGTCAGAGCCAATGGCTGGACGCATGACAAGGAATATTTCGTCTGCGCTACCTATCGCAAAAAGAAGGGGCTGTGCAGTTCGCACCAGATACGCAATGTGGTCATTGAGGAACTGGTACTTGACGATTTGCAGCAGGTCGTATCCTTTGTGAAGGAACACGAGCGAGATTTCATTGCAGCCGCCACGAAGAGTTCAGAAAAGCGGATTGCCGAAGATCTGCGTACGGCACAGAAGGAATATGAGCAGGGACAGACGCGAATCGCCACACTGGATAAAATCATGCGGAAACTTTACGAAGACCGTGTAATGGAGAACATTGCAGAGGAACGATTCTACAAGATGTCGGCGGACTATGAATCCGAGCAGAAAATCCTTGTGGAGAGAGCCACGGTGTTAAAACAGACGCTTGATGCCGCAAAGGAACAGAATCTAAACATCGACCGTTTCCTTAAAATCGTACGCAAATACACGGAAATTACCGATTTGAGCGGTGAAATTATTCGGGACTTCATCGAACGGATAATCGTGTACAAGGCTGAAAAGGTCGACGGTGTCCGCACCCAGCGGATTCAAATCATTTACAATTGCATTGGAGCAATCGATTTTCCGAAAATGGACGAAAAAACGGCATAGCCGTAATCCATGACTATGCCGGATTTTTCAGGGATATAAAATCCCTATGTGAGGACAGCCTTAGGGGTCTTTTTATTTCCGTAGAATTCCCTTTTCCAGATAAGGAACAACCTGATTATGGCCCAGTTGCGAGCAGAAAAGCAAATCTTTTTCATAACCTATACTTTGCAGCTTGCGGCCATGTTTGCTGGCCAAAAGGCCTTGCCACAAGTCATGTTCATGTGCTTTGTAGATTTCCAGCGCTATACGGGCGGCATCGGAAAGGACGATATGGGGCGCATCCGGCAGCAGATGGCTGATGATGGCGCCGGCGCCCAGCACATCATCCAGCGAGGGCTGGCCGCAGGTGCCAGAGCAGAGCAGAACCACCCTCTTTTTGCCCTCTTGTAGCAATTTTTGGGCTACGGCCGGGGCATTTGTGATGGCTCCCAGCCACAATGCGCCGGCATTTTGGGCTGCGCAGATGGCGGAGGTACCGTTGGTGGTGCAGGAGATGATGCGGCGGCCGCCAATATTTTCCGCAGTAAATTCCAGCGGGGAATTGCCCAGCTGGAAGCCCTCAATTATATTACCTTTTCTTTCGCCGGATAAGATAGCATCGGGATAAGTTTTTTTCAGCGCCAAAGCATCAGCGATTTCTGCGATGGGGATGACTTCGCCGGCGCCATTATCCAGGGCATTGATAATGGTGGAGGTGGCGCGCAGCACGTCTATGGCGATAACGGTGGTATTTTGAGAATTATCTATTTTGAATGACTGATGACAAAAAAAGCAGTATATATTCATGGCGGATTCCCCCGAAACAAGTTCTTTCTTGAAAGATATTGCTATTATATGCGCTATTTTCCTCACTGTCAAGAAAGGCAAACCGGCAAAAAATAGCTTTATTATTCAAGGAAATTTTATCAATAAGCAGGTAATAAACAATTTATAGCGAATAATTTCCTATTATGGTAAAAACATAAGGATAAGAACATTAGAAAGACGCTTTTATGCAAATGGCGACAACTGCCCCATAATTTAAGACGACAAAGGAGATTATGCTATGCTGACACAGGAACAAATCATAGAGATGCTGAAAGATAAAAAGGTGCTGTTGGAGGGCCATTTCCGCCTTTCTTCCGGCCGTCATGCCCAATATTATCTCCAATGCGCCCAGATATTACAATATCCGGAGCAAACGGCCATATTGGCCCAGCAAATGGCCGAGGCCTTTGCTGATAAAGAGATCACTGTGGTGGCGGGCCCTGCTATCGGCGCTATTATCTTGGCTTATGAAGTAGCCAGGGCCATCGGCGTCCGTTCCGTATTCAGCGAAAGGGAAAACGGCGTTATGACATTCCGTCGCGGTTTTCAGCTTTCTCCTGAAGACAGAGTGCTGGTGGTGGAAGATGTTATCACAACCGGAGGATCCACCAAGGAATTGCTGGAGGCTGTTAAAAATACCCAGGCTACAGTTGTAGGCGTTGGTGCCATAGTTGATAGAAGCGGTGGCAAGGTGGAATTTGAGGTGCCGTTCAAGCCGTTGCTGACTTTTGAGATCGAAAGTTATATGCCGGAAGAATGCCCGTTTTGCGTGGCCGGAGCGCCCGCAGCCATCAAGCCGGGCAGCAAATAAGCATAAATCAAAGGTAAAAGAGGAGATAAGATTACTTGGATAATATAGTAATAGAAAAAGCCAGGATTGATGATGCCGAAAGGCTTTATGAGCTGATCAATAATTATGCTAAAAGAGGGCTGATGCTACCCAAGACCTTGACCTATATATACGAGAATTTGCGTCAATATACAGTGGCCAGGTTGGACGGGCAAGTTGTGGGCGTCGGCGCTTTGCGTATTTTTTGGGCCGATCTGGCAGAAATCTGTTCTTTGGCCGTGGATGAAAACTATTTGCAACAGGGTATCGGCCGCAGCCTGGTCTCGGCCTTGGAGCAGGAAGCGGTGGAGCTGGGCCTGCATAATGTTTTTGCCCTAACATATCAAACGGCTTTTTTCTCCGCCCTAAATTATCAGCCTATAGATCGCAGCCTGCTGCCGCAAAAGATCTGGCAGGACTGCCTCAAATGCCTAAAATATGAAAATTGTGATGAGCATGCCTTTATTAAAAAATTATAGATTAAGACAAGCTCCAAGGCCCGCTGAATAGATATAATATTATACTATTGACAGGGGGCTTTTGAAGTTTCGTTCTCATAAATAAAGTATTCGATATAAAGGGGAGGAATTATTGTGAGTATAAAAATTTATTTGGATGGTAAAATGGTTGATAAAGAAGATGCCAAGATCAGCGTTTTTGACCATGGCCTTTTATACGGGGACGGCGTTTTTGAAGGTATCCGTGCTTATAATGGGCGCGTGTTCAAGCTGAAAGAACATATTGACCGCCTTTATGAAGGTGCCCATGCCATGCGGCTGCAAATACCCAAAACTAAAGCGGAAATGACGCAGATCGTGTGCGATACCTGCAAGATAAATAATCTCTATGATTGCTATATCCGCCTGGTGGTAACCAGAGGTGTCGGTGATCTGGGCTTAGACCCCCGCTCTTGCAAAAACCCCTCCATTTTTTGTATATCGGATAAAATCGTTCTCTATCCCGATGAATATTATAAAAATGGGCTAACTTTGGCCACTGTGCCCACGCGCCGCAACATCAATGAGGCCTGCAATGTGCGGGTTAAATCCCTCAATTACCTCAACAATATTTACGCCAAGATGGAATCGGCTCTTTTGAATGTGCCGGAAATTATTTTCCTCAACAATGACGGCTATGTGGCGGAGGCCAGTGCCGATAATGTCTTTTATGCCAAAAATGGCGTTTTGTATACACCGCCGCTTTATGCCTGCAATTTAGGCGGTATCACCCGCATGACCGTGATGGAGGTTGCAGCTTCTCTCAATATCGAAGTCAGGGAAACTCTGTTCACCCGTTATGATATGTATAATGCCGATGAATGTTTCGTCACCGGCACGGCGGCGGAATTGGTGCCGGCCTCGGTTTATGACGGCCGCATTATCGGCACTGGCAAACCCGGCCCCATCTATAAATCGATCCTGGTCGGCTTCAGAGAACTAACTAAGACCGACGGCGTGCCTATCTATGATTAATAATTACCAAAGGAGAATTTTGTTATGAAAAGTGATATGATGAAGGCAGGGCTCACCAGAGCGCCGCATCGTTCTTTGCTTTATGCGCTGGGCCTGACCAAAGAAGAAATCGATCGTCCTATAATTGGTATCGTCAATTCCTTTAACGAGGTTGTACCGGGGCATCTGCATTTGCGTACTATTGCTGATGCCGTCAAAGCCGGCGTACGCATGGCCGGCGGTACACCGCTGGAATTCCCGGCTATTGCTGTCTGTGACGGCATCGCCATGGGACATGCCGGCATGAACTATTCTTTGGGCAGTCGTGAACTGATCGCCGACTCCATCGAAGTCATGGCCAATGCCCATGCCTTTGATGCGCTGGTGCTGATTCCCAACTGTGATAAAGTGGTGCCCGGCATGCTGATGGCGGCGGCACGTTTGGATCTGCCGGCTATTTTTGTCAGCGGCGGGCCCATGCTGACAGGCAGTTGGGGGGATAAGACGCTGGACCTGAATTCTCTCTTTGAAGCTGTGGGCGAGGTCAGCGTGGGTAAAATGGATGAAGATGAGTTGCAGCAATTGGAATATAGGGCCTGCCCCGGCTGCGGCAGCTGCTCCGGCATGTTCACGGCTAATTCTATGAATTGCCTGACAGAGGCCTTGGGCATGGCTTTGCCCGGCAACGGCACTATCCCGGCTGTGGAAGCGGCCCGATTACGTCTGGCCAAAAACGCTGGTATGAAGATCATGGAATTATTAGAAAAAGATATACGTCCTTCTCAGATCATGACGGCTGCTGCCTTCAGAAATGCCCTGGTCACCGATATGGCCATGGGTGGCTCCAGCAACACTATCTTACATCTGCCGGCAATCGCTTATGAATTGGGATTGGAATTGCCTTTATCTTTGGCCAAAGAGATCAGCGGTATCACGCCTCATTTGTGCAAGCTGGCACCTTCCGGCCATTATCATATGCAGGATATGGACAAAGCCGGCGGTATACATGCCCTTTTGGGCCGATTGGCGGAACTGGGTTTGATCGACGGCTCGCTGATGACGGTCAGCGCCAAGCCTCTTGCCGACAGCTTTTGTCCGGTACGAGATCAGGATGTGATCCGCAGTAAGGAGAATGCCTATAGCCAAGTAGGCGGTTTGGCCGTGCTGTGGGGCAATCTGGCGCAAGACGGCGCCGTGGTGAAAAAGGCCGGCGTTTTGCCGCAAATGATGCAGCATCAGGGTCCGGCCAGGGTTTTTGATGGCGAAGAAACCGCTGTGGAAGCCATTTTATGCGGCAAAATCAATGCCGGCGATGTGATGGTGATCCGTTATGAAGGGCCTAAAGGCGGCCCCGGCATGCGGGAAATGTTGCAGCCGACTTCCGCCATCCAAGGTGCAGGTTTGGGCGACAGCGTGGCCTTGATCACTGACGGTCGTTTCTCCGGTGCCACCAGAGGCGCCTCCATCGGCCATGTTTCTCCGGAAGCTGCGGAAGGTGGGCTCATAGCCTTGGTTGAGGAGGGAGATCTGATCGCTATTGATATTGCCAATTCCTCTTTGCAGCTTATGGTTGATGAGGCCATATTGGCTGAAAGAAAGGCCAAATGGCAAAAGCCGGAGCCCAAGATCAAGAAGGGCTATATGTCCAAATATGCGCAAAGGGTGACATCGGCTGCTCAGGGCGCAGTGGCTATAAAATAAGTGGGAAATAATTGTTGGCAAGATGCATAATTGTATGATACAATTTTGCTACTTATATATTTGTCTGCCTGACAGAGGGAGGTTTTTATTATGCGGCATACATTATCCGTTCTAGTTGAAAATCGCACAGGAGTATTGGCCAGAGTGGCCGGTTTATTCAGTCGGCGCGGCTTCAATATTGAGAGCCTCTCTGTAGGTGTGACCGAGCGGGAGGATATCTCCCGCATGACCATAGTTGTGGAAGGTGATGAAAAGATCATCGAGCAAGTCACAAAACAACTATATAAATTGGTGGAGGTCCTAAAGATAAATAATATTACCGGCGAGCAATTTGTGGATAGGGAAATGGCCCTGTTCCGAGTTTGCACAACGCCGGCCACCCGCGGAGAGATCATGCAGATAGTTGATATTTTTCGTGCGCATATACTGGACTTTTGCCATACTTCTATGATAATAGAGGCTACCGGCAGCCAGGATAAGATATCCGGCATTGCCGAAGCGTTAAAACAGTTCGGCATAAAAGAAGTCGTCCGCACCGGCGAGATTGCTATGGTGCGCGGCGATAAAAGTAAATTGAAGTAGGAGGTGGAGGAGTATGTCTATGATAGGTGCAGAAGCTTTATTGCGTTGTTTGGAAAAACAGGGCGTGGAACTGATCTTCGGTTATCCTGGCGGCGCTGTCCTGACGATTTATGATGCTTTTATAAATTCCTCCATCAAGCATATATTGCCACGCTCGGAGCAAGGAGCAGCTCATGCTGCCAGCGGCTATGCCCGTATCAGCGGCAAAGTCGGTGTTTGTATGGCCACCTCCGGCCCCGGCGCCACCAATTTGGTCACAGGTATCGCCACGGCTTATATGGATTCTATTCCCATCGTGGCCATTACGGGCCAGGTTTCTAAGCAAATGATCGGTACGGATGCCTTCCAGGAAGTGGATATCACCGGTATCACCCATCCCATCACCAAGCATAATTATCTGATAACCAATGCCAATGATATACCAAGGGTCATTGCCGAGGCTTTTTATATTGCCAAGACCGGCCGTCCCGGTCCTGTCTTGATCGATATACCCAAAGATGTGACCGATGCCGTTTGTGATGCCGATCTGGAGCCGGAGATTGATCTGCCGGGTTATAAGCCCACCTATAAAGGCCATATCAGCCAAATAAAATCGGCCTGCAAAGCCATGGAAAAGGCGCAAAAGCCGCTGATTTATGCCGGCGGCGGCGTCATTGCCGCCAAAGCCTGGGACGAGGTTATAGAGCTTTCCAACACCATTTCCGCACCCATAGTTACATCTTTGATGGGCAAGGGTATCTCTGATTCTAAAAACCCCTTATATCTGGGTATGATTGGTATGCATGGGCTGCCTTCTGCCAATTTGGCTGCCAGTAATGCCGATTTGATAATCGCCGTCGGCTCCCGTTTTGGCGACCGTGTTACAGGGCAGACGGAAAAATTTGCAAAACAGGCTAAAATAATCCATATTGATATAGACCCGGCGGAGATCGGTAAAAATATTTCTTTCGATATCCCCATCGTCGGTGACGTCAAGCTGGTCTTGCAGGATATTCTTTCTCGTGTCCAGCCGATGAGCCATGATGCCTGGTTGGAGAAGATCGAGGCCTATAAGGATCGCAATATCGCCATCCAAAAGAAATCGGTCGACAATCATCTGACGGCCTGGCATGTTTTGACCCGCCTTGGCGAATTGGTGGGTGACAATGCCATTATCACTACCGATGTCGGCCATCATCAGATGTTCGCGGCCCAGTTTTATGACGCCGGACGTCCGGGGGCTTTTCTTACTTCCGGCGGCTTAGGCACCATGGGCTATGGCCTGCCTGCCGCTTTAGGCGCGCAAATGGCTGCGCCCAATGATTTGGTCATCTGCCTGACAGGCGACGGCAGCTTCCAGATGAACCTCAATGAAATGGCCACCATCAAGGCTCATAATCTGCCTGTTAAGATCATATTGTTTAATAACAGTTGTTTGGCTCTGGTCAGACAGCTCCAGCATACCTATTGTCATGATAATTTCTTCGCCGTCGACATGTTGGGCAACCCAGACTTTTTGCGCTTGGCCGAGGCTTATGGCTTTGACTCTTATCGCATAGAATCGCCTTATGATGTGGATGCCACTTTGCATAAAATGATCAGCAATGGCCATCCTACATTGGTAGAATGCAAAGTGCGCAAAGAAGATTTGGTTTTACCCATGGTTACGGCCGGCAAGGGATTGCATGAGATGCTTATGCCATAAAAACAGGAGAGAATAATTTATGAACAAATATATGCAGCTAGCCTTTGAGGATGCCTTGAAAGGCATAGCGGCCAATGCAGGTGGTCCCTTCGGAGCCTGTGTTGTCAAGGACGGCAAGATTTTGTCCGTGGCTCATAATGAGGTTTTGGCTTCCCAGGATCCTACCGCCCATGCGGAGATTGTTGCTATCAGAAGGGCAGCTAAGGCCATCGGCAGCCATGATCTTTCCGGCGCCGAGATCTACGCTACCGGCTATCCTTGTCCCATGTGCCTATCTGCCATCATCTGGGCCAATATAAAGACCTGCTATTACAGCAATAGCTTAAAAGAAGCAGAAAAGATTGGCTTTAGGGATGATCTGATCTATCATTATCTCGGCGGTAAGGAGACAGGTGTGGAAATCATAGCTATGGATGAGGGCGACTGCCTTTCGCTGTATGATCAATACCAGGCAGCAAATAAGACTATATATTAAAAAAAGTCTGGATCGTAATGATCCAGACTTTTTTTTATTTAAAATAATTGACACCTGATCGGAAGATGGGCTGAATTTTTTCACCCGGTACATTTTTGACCGTATCCGGCCACATGCGCTCGGAATGCCCCATTTTGCCTAGCACGCGGCCATCGGGACTGGTGATGCCTTCGATGGCGCAGAGGGAGTCGTTGGGATTATCGACATAGGAAAAGGAGGGTTTGCCCTTGCTATCCACATACTGTGTCACAACCTGGCCGGCGGCAAAGAGGCGCTCTAGCTCGGCCTCCGGCGCCACAAAGCGGCCTTCGCCATGAGATATGGCGATATGATAGATGGTATCCAGATCGCAGCAGCTGACCCAAGGAGAAAGATTGGAGACGATTTTCGTGCGCACGATAGAAGAAATATGGCGGCCAATGGTGTTGAAGGTCAGGGTGGGGGAGTCGGCATCGATATTTCTGATTTCCCCGTAAGGCACCAGACCCAGCTTGATAAGGGCCTGGAAACCATTGCAAATACCCAACATCAGGCCGTCATTTTGTGTAAGGTGCTCTTCGACGGCTTCTTTGATGCGCGGATTTTTAAAGATGGAAGTGATGAATTTGCCGGATCCTTCCGGTTCATCACCGGCACTGAAGCCGCCGGGCAAAGCAATAATCTGGCTATTTTTTATGGCCTTGGCCAAAGCCGCTATGGATTCCTCAATATCGCTAGAATTAAGATTTTTAAAAATTAAGGTTTGCGGCAAAGCGCCGGCTGTTTGGAAAGCTTTGGCCATATCATATTCGCAGTTGGTGCCCGGAAATACCGGTATCAGTACGCGCGGCTGCGCTGTTTTATGGGTGGAGCTGATGATGGAAGCGGCCTTATAGGGTTTGTGGTCGGGGCAATCGACGTCGCTTTCCTGAGTGCTGGGGAAAACCTCTTCCAAGGTTTCCATCCAGGCTTCGCGGCAATCAGATAAGGGTATGATATCGTCATTGATATAGATAGCCGCTTCCTTGCGGGTTTTGCCGATATATTGATAGACCACATCGCCGAAAAGATCAGGCACCTCTTCCGCCATGATGCTGTGATCCAGCTCCACTAAGATAGAGCCCAGCTCCGGCATGAAGAGCAGCGAGGGATCCCATTCTTCCTCGAAGGTAAAGCCGATATCATTGCCGAAGCCCATCTTGCTGATGGCGCCGGCGATACCGCTTTGATCGATATTCTGAGCCGAGAGTATCAGCCCTCTTTGCATAAGATCATGCAGCAGGGCATAACTTTCGCGCAGGGCGACAAAATCCGGTACTTCATTGATATCGCAGGTCAAAGGCACCAGTAGCACAAAGCTGCCCGCCTCTTTGAATTCCGGCGAGATGACTTTTTGGCAATCCTCGATAGTGTTGACGGCAAAAGAGATGAGAGTCGGCGGCACATGAATGTCGCGGAAGGAGCCGGACATGCTGTCTTTACCACCGATAGCAGGTGCGGATAATTCCATTTGTGCTTCAAATGCACCTAAAAGTGCGGATAACGGCTTGCCCCATTTATAGGGGTCTTGGCCCAGTTTTTCAAAATATTCCTGCAAAGAGAGGCGCACGCCTTGAGGGCTGCCTCCCATAGCCACGATTTTGGCCACGGAATCCACCACGGCATAGAGGGCACCATGATAGGGGCTCCATTTGGCTAGGCCGGGATTATAGCCGAAGCTCATGAGGCTAGCTGCCGAGCAATCACCTTGGATCACGGGGAATTTGGCTGCCATACCGACGGCCGGTGTCAGCTGGTTTTTGCCGCCGAAGGGGAAAAGCACGGTATTAGCGCCGATCGTACTGTCGAACTGCTCCACCAGCCCTTTTTGGCCGGCATTATTGAGCTGGCGCAGATTGTCTAGCCAAGATTTGGCCAGGTCTTCTTCATCCACAAATTCAGGCACGGTCAAAAAATAATTGGCCTCTTTATCAGCGGCGGCAACTTTGATGCTGATTTGTTGCTCCACGCCATTGGTGTTGAGGAAATCGCGGTCGATATCGACTATGGTGGTATTTTGCCAGCTCATGCGCAGTCGATTGCTGTCGGTGACAGTGGCCACGACGGTTGCCTCCAAATTTTCCGTTTGCGCCAGAGAGATGAATTTTTCTACATCTTTTGCTGCCAGCACCACGGCCATTCTTTCCTGTGATTCCGATATAGCCAGCTCCGTGCCGTCCAGGCCAGCATATTTTTTCGGTACGGCATCAAGGTTGATGTCCAGTCCGGGAGTTAACTCACCGATAGCCACGGACACGCCGCCGGCGCCGAAATCATTACATCTTTTGATCAGGGTGCTGGCCTCGGGATTACGGAACAGGCGCTGCAATTTACGCTCTGTAGGCGGATTGCCTTTTTGCACTTCCGCACCGCATAGCATTAGAGATTTTTCATCATGCTCTTTAGAGGAGCCGGTGGCGCCGCCGCAGCCGTCGCGGCCGGTGCGTCCGCCGATCAATATCACCAAGTCACCAGCAGTGGGTTCTGCTCTTTTGACATTAGCTTCAGGAGCGGCCGCGATCACGGCGCCAACCTCCATGCGTTTGGCCACAAAATCAGCGTCATAGACTTCTGCGACCTGGCCGGTGGCCAAACCAATTTGATTGCCATAGGAGCTATAGCCGCGCGCGGCTTCTTTGGTGATCTTTCTTTGGGGCAATTTACCGGGCAGCGTATCGGCTATCTTTTGCCGCGGATCAGCGCTGCCGGTCAGACGCATAGCCTGATAGACATAGGAGCGGCCGGAGAGCGGGTCGCGGATAGCGCCGCCCAGGCAAGTAGCCGCGCCGCCGAAAGGCTCGATCTCCGTGGGGTGATTATGGGTCTCGTTTTTAAACATCAAGAGCCAGGGCTCTTGTTTGCCGTCGATGGTCAGCTCAACTTTGATGCTGCAAGCATTGATCTCCTCGGAGACATCCAGGTTGTCCAGGATGCCGTCACGGCGCATTTTTTTGGCAGCCAAAGTTGCCATATCCATCAAAGTGATGGCCTTTTCTTTGTCGCCGTAATAATCGCTTCTGGCGGCCAGGTATTTTTCATAAGAGCTTTTGACTGGCTGGTTGAACTGGCCTTCGTCAAATTGCACTCGATTAATTTTAGTTGAAAAAGTGGTGTGGCGGCAATGATCGGACCAATAGGTGTCGATGACCCTGATCTCTGTTACAGTGGGATCGCGTTTTTCCTCATCTTTGAAATAAGAACGGATAAAATAGAGATCGTCAAGATTCATGGCCAGTCCCATATTTTTATATAAGTCCTGCATCTGGATATCATCATATTTGATAAAGCCTTCTATGATTGCCACCGGCGGCGGGTTAGAGGTGATAATTTCCAGGGAATCGGGCTTGCCCATATCGGCCTCTTTGGAGTCCACTGGGTTGATGCAATAGTTTTTGATGCGCTTGATATCCTGCGGCGAAAGATCGCCCTTCAGGACGATGATTTTGGCATATTTACATAAGGGCAGCTCTCTTTGCGATAAAAGTTGCAGGCATTGAGCGGCGGAATCGGCCCTTTGATCGAATTGGCCGGGCAGATATTCCACGGCAAAGGCCGTTTCATCAGCAGCTAAGGGAAAATCCTCCTCATACAGCTCGTCCAAAGCCGGTTCAGCAAAAACAGTGAACAGCGCCTCCTGCCACACAGAGCTGTCGGCGCCGCTGACATCATAGCGGTTAATAATGCGTAGGCCTTCCAGTTTTGGCAAAGACAGCGTTATCTGCAAATCATGGAAAAGATGCTTAGCTTCTATGGCATAATCCGGTTTTTTTTCGACTAAAATACGATAGATTTTTTCGTTCATATAGCAGACCTCTGTTAGATTTTTTTATAAATCATTTACATCTAATTTTACCACAAAAACAGAGAAAATTCCTCTATTATTTCATATATTATATCTGTTTTAGCAAATATTTGTAATCCACTTGCGGCCGGTGCTTATTTTGTGATATTTTATTATGAGTGCTGAAATGTGAAAAGAGGGGGTGGAAAATGACTCTGCTAATCGAAGGAAATAATGAGAAAAATAAAATGAATTGGCGCTGGACTATGGGTATGGCCATGTCCATACTGGTGATTTGGCTTGTAGTGTCTCAACTTTTTGCTTTATTGTTTGCAGATGGACAGCATTTGGCCAGTGCTTATTTCTTTTCTTCCATCATTCAAGTCATAATCCTGTTTTTGATCCCTTACAGCATGACTCATAGGATGAGCGGCTCTGTGCAGCAACTGGGGTTTGCCTCAGCCAATCCCGGCTTTTTGTTGAAAAAAGGTATAGGTTGGGGGCTTTTGGTCTATGTGGTCAGTACGGCTATTTCAGCCGTGATCAGCATTATTTTTCCGGCGGACCGCACCAGCCAGGATATAGTAACCATGCTACAGGAAAGCACCTCTACTGCGGTTGATTTCGGGCTGATCATCGCCGTGGTTTTTCTGGCCCCTATATGTGAGGAGGTCTTTTTCCGTGGCATTCTCTTTGCCTCCTTTAGGCATAAATTGGGCAAATGGGCCGGTGTCCTTATCACTTCCGCCATCTTTGCCGCCCTGCATATGAATATTTGGGCATTTTTGCCCATCTTTGTCGGTTCTGTGATGCTGTGCCTGATCTATGATAAATACAAGAATATGTGGATAAATATTTTGGCGCATGGCACCTGGAACGCTGTATCGGTGGCAATTCTACTGGTGGCCAAAAATCAGTTTTTCTTATAAGTTCAAATTTTTCTTTTATATTTATGCAAAGCATGTTAAAATATAAAACGATAAAAGATCAATATTGATAAAAAGAAAGAGAGTACAATCGATCGTAATAATATAAATGGAAAAAGGTAAAAAGATATAAGCGGAACTATATCCGCAGTATGCTCCCAATACAGTAAAAAATTTTGTGCATCTGGCGGCTGACGGCTTTTATAATGGTTTGATATTCCACAGAGTTATTCCCGGCTTTGTAATTCAGGGTGGTTGCCCGGACGGCACAGGTTGCGGCGGTCCTGGTTATACAATCAAGGGCGAATTTGTTCAAAACGGATTTGCTCAAAACACGCTCAGGCATGAAAGAGGTGTCCTCTCCATGGCCAGATCCCAGCATCCGGATTCTGCCGGCAGCCAATTTTTCATCATGCATGCCGATGGCTTTTTCCTGGATGGCCAATATGCGGCTTTCGGCAAAGTCATTTCCGGTATGGATGTGGTGGACGAGATTGCCTCTCAGGAAAAAGATTCTGTGGATAAGCCGCTTATACCGCAGATCATAAAGTCCATTACGGTTATAGATGAAGAAGTAGAAGAACCGGAAATATTTTAATAAGCAAAAATTCGAGGAGATGATTTTATGCCAGTCAAAGGTAATGCTATCGTGGCCCAATCAGGAGGGCCCACGGCCGTTATCAACAACAGCGTTTGCGGCGTGGTGCAGGAATGGCTGAAAAATGAACAGATCGGTAAAATCTATGGCGGTATCAGTGGGATCAAAGGCATTTTGGATGGCGACATCATCGACCTTGGGCAGCAGGATCCTGCAGCTATCGAAGGCCTGCGTCATACGCCCGGCGCCGGTATCTATTCCTGCCGTTACAAGGTGACGGCTGAGGATCAGGTTAAACTGATAGAAATTTTCAAGAAGCTTGATATTCGCTATTTTTTCTATATCGGTGGCAATGACTCCATGGATACGGCGCATAAGACCTATTTGGCTGCTAATGATGCCGGTTATGAAATGGCTGTTATCGGCATACCAAAGACAGTTGATAATGATTTGCCTTTTACCGACCATTGTCCCGGCTATGCCAGCGCCGCCAAATATTTGGCCACCACCGTGCGGGAAACCGGCATAGATCTGGAAAGCGTATCTACCAAGAACAAAGTTACTATTCTGGAGGCCATGGGCCGTAATGCCGGTTGGCTGACGGCGGCCGGCGCCCTTTGCAAAAGGCGGCCGGAAGAAGCTCCGCATCTGATTTATTTGCCGGAGATCGCTTTCTCTAAAGAACGCTTTTTGTCCGATCTGGAACAGGTTTATAAGCAATTAGGCTATGTCTATGTGGTGGTTTCTGAAGGCATAGTGGATGAGAAGGGCCAATATTGTTTCGCCTCCGGCTCCGTGGATGCTTTTGGTCATGCTCAGCTGAGTGGCGCCGGCGATTCCTTAAAGCAATTAGTGGAAAAGGAGCTGGGCATCAAGGCCCGCTGCAATACTTTGGGTACGGCACAGCGTTCCGCCACCCATTTTGCTTCGGCCACTGATGCCAAGGAGGCTTATATGGTGGGTGCGGCGGCGGTTAAATATGCCTTCGATGATATCACCGGCGTAATGGTGACTATCGACCGGGTGCAGGAGCAGCCTTATCAAAGCCGCCCGGGTATGGTTCACTTGGAAAAAGTAGCCAATGTGGAAAACAAGGTGCCGCTGTCCTGGATCAATCAAGAGGGCAATTATATCAATGAGGATTTTCTGACCTATGCCAGGCCGCTGATAATGGGAGAAGTTCAGATCCCTATGCGTGACGGTTTGCCGGATTATGTGCGGCTGGACTTTAATAAAGGCAAAATAAAACTATAGATATAAGATAAAAAGTGCAGCCATGGCTGCACTTTTTTTATTTTTTGCTATAATACGAGCCTTTTTTTAGGACAATAAATCACAATGCTGTAATATTTGTCGCAATTTTTGTAAAGGTTTCGCGGGCCAAAAAGAGAATAAAATCAGCAAATGCCTGATAAGAGGGAGCCTACAATGCGCAAAAAAAGCATATGGTTATTTATTTTGTTGCTTGTGTTTTGTTTTTTTCTGGTTGCTTGTCAAAAGGATTTGGCGGTGATTTCCCATGATGCCGAAGCTTTAGCGCAATATAAGCAGGAGCTGCAAGATAAGGAAGATGCTTATGCTTTGGCTATGCGCCAATATTATATGGGCCAGGTCAGCGAAAAAGAGCTATGGAACATTGTGGCAGAAATAGAAACCTTGCATGATAATATTGCAAAAGAAGAAAACTATTGGCAGAATAGTCAATAAATACTTGCAAAAATATATCAATGTGATACCATATTGGTATAAAAATTAAGGGGTGATTATTATGCAGGAACGTCCAGCTTGGAGGATAAACGGTTTTGTCATCATTATTGTTATCGTTTTGCTGGCTATTGCCGCTATCTGGTCTTTTGTCAACACTAATGCTGTTTTAGGCGGGCTTTGTTTTGTGGTGTTGATTATTCTGGCCAGTGCTTTGGTTCTGGTCCAGCCTAATACAGCAGCTGTGATAACCTTTTTTGGCCGTTACACAGGTACAATCAGGGATAATGGCATCTGGATGGTGGTGCCTTTTTCCAGCAATAGGAAAGTTTCCTTGCGGGTGCGCAATTTTAACAGTGAGAGGCTGAAAGTTAATGATATTTCCGGTAATCCTATTGAGATCGCTACGGTGGTCGTGTTCAAAGTCATTGATGCGGCCAAAGCCACTTTTGATGTTGAGGATTATAAGCAATTTGTGGAGATCCAGAGCGAAACAGCGTTGCGCCATGTAGCGGCGCATTATCCCTATGATAATTTTGATGAAGTGGGGATTTCTTTGCGTGGCAACTCTGATGAGGTATCCAAACAACTTTTAGAAGAACTGCGCAATCGCCTGGCGGTGGCCGGGGTTGAGGTTATGGAATCCCGCCTGACACATTTGGCTTATGCTACGGAAATTGCCAGCGCAATGTTACAAAGACAGCAGGCCAGTGCGATTCTGGCTGCCCGGCAAATTATTGTTGATGGAGCGGTGGGAATGGCGCAGATGGCTATAAACAATCTGGAGGCGGAAGGCGTTATCGATCTTGATGATGAACGTCGGATCAATATGATTAATAATCTTATGGTGGCTATAATATCTGACCGATCTTCACAGCCCATTATCAATGTAGGCAGTTTATAATAATGCTCGGCAAAAAAAGCTTCCCTTTAAGAATAGACCCTCAAATTTATGATGCTGTGGAATCTTGGGCCAAAGATGAGTTCCGCAGTGTCAACGGGCATATCGAGTTTTTATTACGCCAGGCTCTGAAAAATAACGGTCGGCTTCCCACCAAGCACCGGCAAGAGCAAGAAAAAAGTTGATATTAATAATAAAACGGGCAGCTATAACTGCCTGTTTTATTATTGCCATACTTTTGCTTTTGGTATATAATAAATAAGTTAGATAAATTTCGGAGGATTAATATGATAATCAAAAACGATAAAGAGCTGGCAAAAATGAAGGAAATCGCCCAGATTGTAGCTATTACACTGCGGGAGATGAAAAAAGCCGCTGAGCCTGGCATGACGACCAAGCGGCTAGATGAAATTGGGCATCAGCTGTTGGCTGGTATGGGAGCGGTATCCGCGCCTATATCTATGTATAATTTCCCCGGCTACAATTGTATAAGCGTCAATGAAGAAGTGGCCCATGGTATCCCCGGAGACAGGGTGATACAGGAGGGCGATATCGTCAATATCGATGTATCAGCGCATAAAGACGGTTATTATTCCGATAATGGCGCCAGCATCTTGATCGGCGAGGGCAATGCTCATAAACAAAAACTGCTGCAAACCTCCAAAAATGCGCTGGCAAAAGCTATTTCTGTGGCTGTTGCCGATAATAAGCTCAATGCTATCGGCCTGATGGTGGAAAAAGAGGCCAAAAGAAATGGCTTTACGACAGTCAAAAACTTGTGCGGGCATGGCATCGGACGCACTTTGCATGATGAGCCGGACAGCATTTATAATTATTATGAAAAGCGTGACAAGCGCATACTGCAAAAAGGCATGGTGCTGGCTGTGGAAACATTCGTTTCGGAAAAAGATGATTATGTGCTGACGGACGAAAAGGATGGCTGGACTTTGAGGACTCCCAATCATTCTTTGACGGCTCAATTCGAGCATACTATCGTGGTCACTGATGACGAGCCTCTGATCCTGACACTGCTGGAAGAGGAATGATATAATTTGATTAACAGGAATAAACAAAAAGAACCGCTCTATAGGCCCCGTTTGGAAATAGATATAAGCCCATTGGAGATAGTTGCCAATGTGGTATCTTTGATGGGCATGATTCTGATAGTTGTGGTCATCTATAAATATTGGCCGCAGCTGCCTGATCTGGTGCCCAGCCATTTCGGCCTCAATGGCCAGCCTGATGCCTGGACCAGCAAAAACTCGCTGCCGTTTTTTGCGCTGATACCGCTGGCTCTGTACATACTACTGACTGTGATTGGGCGCAAGCCTCATCTTTGCAATTATTCCGTCAGGCTGACCAAGGATAATGCCGTCAGACTTTATGCGATCTCCGTTAAATTTCTGGCTATATTAAAGATGATATTGTCCTGGTTATTCGTTTATATTTTCTATGCCATTGCCCAGATCGGCTTAGGCTCCTCATGGCAGCTGGATTGGGGTTTTGTCATTTTCTTTGCCTTTTTGGCAGCCGCTTTATTTTGGTATTTGCATGCTTCCTATAAAAATCGGTAAAAAATAGCGTCTTGAGGGTTGAAGACAGATTTTGCTGATGGGGATCATAATAAAAGAGGATTATAATAAACGTTTAGATAGTATAATTAAACGGAAGACAGTAAAAAAAGGAGGAGTAAGATGAAGGTTATACTGATTTGCGGCAGTCCGAGAGCAAACGGTAATACAGCCCAAACTTTGGCTATTTGCGCCGGGGAATTGGAAAAATACGGTATGGAGACGGAAACCATATCTTTGGCCGGCAAAAAAATAGAAAGCTGCGTGGCCTGTGGTTCCTGCAAGCGGAAGCCTGGCCGCTGCGCTTTGGATGATGAAGGCAATGAAATAATGGCAAAAGTGGCCTCTGCCGACGCCCTGATTGTGGGCGCGCCGGTCTATTTTGGTACGGCCAGAGGAGATATGATGTCGCTTTTGCAAAGGATAGGTATGGTATCCCGTTCCGGGCCTCAATTTTTGCAAGGGATGGTCGGCGGTCCCATTGCCGTGGCCCGTCGCGGCGGCGCTACGGTTGCCCTGCAAGAGATGCTGATGTTTTTCTTCATCAACGGCATGATTCTTACGGGTGCCGATTATTGGAATATTCTGTTTGGCGGGCCAGCCGGCAGCGTCATGAACGATACGGAAGGCATAGATAATATCAAGGTTTATGCCGCCAATGTTGCCAAATTGGTGCAAAAAGTCCGCAGCTAAAAGGAGCGATATATGGAATTACTATATAAGACAGCCGCAGCTATTGCGCCATTGGACAAGCGGGCTATGCTGGTCATGCAAAAGCGGTTGGATAATTTGGCCAAGCCCAAGGACAGCCTGGGCAAGTTGGAGCGGGTGGCGCAACAGATAGCAGGTATCCGCCATGATCCGTATCCGCAGGTGGTATCTAAGGCGGCAGTGCTCATGGCCGCGGATCATGGGGTGGCGGCGCAAAATGTGTCCGCTTATCCGCAGGAAGTGACCGTGCAAATGCTGATGAACTTTGCCGGCGGCGGTGCGGCCATGAATGTGTTGATGGAGCAGTTGGGCGGCAGATTATATATCGTTGATATCGGTGTCGCTAATGATTTCCGGCCGCATCCGGCCATCATTGATCGCAAGATCAGGCCGGGCACCGCTGATATTTCCCAAGGCCCGGCCATGTCCAAAGAAGAGGCCGCTGCCGCCGTAGAGGTTGGCATAGAGATGGCCAGGCAAGCCGTGCTCGATGGCGCTCAGATGATAGCCATCGGAGAGATGGGGATTGCAAATACCACGCCTTCGGCTGCCCTAGCTTGCTTTTATACGGATTTGGCGCCGCAAGAAATTGTCGGTCGCGGCACCGGCATAGACGACGAGCGCCTGCAAAATAAGCAAAATGCCGTCAGCAGGGCTTTGCAATTGAATCGATATGGCAAAGATGATAGCTTGGGCGTGCTTTCGCAACTGGGCGGTTTAGAGATAGCTGGTCTGTGCGGAGTCATTTTGGGGACGGCGGCGGCGCAAAAACCGTTGATC
>CAYRML010000009.1:0-35333 GCA_964425485.1 uncultured Peptococcaceae bacterium
CGCAAACTGATTATCCACATTCCAAGTCAGGCCCAAAAAGCGCAGGCCCCGATCAAAAAAGAGCGGCAACAGCGATTCCCGGTTGCCCAAAAAGCCTCCGCCCTCAGCTCCTAAAAGCAATTTTGCGCCCCGCTCCGATAGCTGCTCTTTGTATAAAAGCGGCTCCACCAGGTCCGTATTGGCCTTAAGGTCGCGCCGCAGCCGCACCCACATATCCACCATTTCCCGCAGCTGGCAATCAGCATGGTCCTCCGGATGAATAAAGACGGCAAAAAAGGCCACATTCAAGTATTGTTGCAGCCGCAGCAGATCACAATGGCTATCCGTTAAAGAACGCAAAGAGGGCTGCCGGCGCAACAAAAGTGCCGTATCCAAATGAGCGTCAATGATCATCTTCTGGCCTCCACTATCAGCTTGATGGCCGTACGCTCCTGCCCATTGACAGTCACGTCGGCAAAAGAAGGTATGCAATACAATTCCAACCCGGCCGGAGCCATAAACCCCCTGGCTATAGCCACAGCCTTGATGGCCTGATTGACGGCGCCGGCGCCGATGGTCTGCATTTCCACCGAACCTCTTTCCCGCAAAATCGCCGCCAAAGCACCTGCTACGGAATTTGGTGCAGATTTGGCGGAAACGCGTAGGGTTTCCATGCCATAAACATTATCATTAATCGTGCTTCGTTCCATAAAAGCATCCTCCCGGCAATAAAATTATATAAATCTATATGCCGAAAGAAGGCAAAAAACACCTTTATAAAGCCGGCTCGAAAAAATTTATCAAGTGCATATCGCGGGCCCGGCCCTCCTCATCGATCTCGATGACCACGCCGTTGAACTGCAAATCACCGCGCGCCGGTTCAAAGCGCACCGGCGTCTGGGTCAGCATCTTCTTGATGATGATATCCTTATCCACGCCCAGCACAGAGTCACGCGGGCCGGTCATGCCGGCATCGGAGAGAAAGGCTGTGCCGCGGGGCAAGATACGCGCATCATTGGTCTGCACATGAGTATGGGTACCAACCACAGCACTGACCCGGCCATCCAGATACCAGGCCAAAGCCATCTTTTCTGAGGTAGCCTCGGCATGAAAATCGATGAAGATACAGGGCGTGATCGACCTCACTTCCTCCAGCATGCGCTCCATGGCCACAAAGGGACAGTCGGCCGGCGGCATATAGATTCGGCCCACAATATTGCTGACGGCCAGCTTTTGGCCATTGGCCAAGCTGTAGATACGCCAGGGCTGGCCTGGCAAAGAGGCGGCAAAATTAGCCGGCCGCACCAGGCGCTGGTCATGTTCGATAAATTGCCAGATATCTTTATTGTCCCACATATGATTACCCATAGTGAAGGCGTCCACGCCCATAGCTGATAAATCCTCCAGGGCTTTGCGGCTGATGCCGGTGCCGCCGGAGCTGTTTTCGCCATTGGCGATAGTGAAGTCGATTTCATATTTGTCCAGCAAGCGCGGCAGATGTTTCAGCACTATATGGCGGCCGGGCGAGGCCACTATATCGCCGATAAATAAAATTCTCATAGCGTTCTCCTTTGCTCTGAGCTTATTATACCAAATTTTCCGGTAAATAAAAAGCGGCGTTCCGCAAAGAACGCCGCTTGGCTAAAGCGATTTATTTGGCATAGTCCACAACTCTGGTTTCGCGCACAACTACAACCTTGATCTGGCCGGGATATTCCAGCTCGGATTCAATCTTTTTCACGATATCGCGAGCAAAACGCACGGCCGTGAGGTCGTCGATTTTGTCCGGCTTGACCAAAATGCGGATTTCGCGGCCGGCTTGAATGGCGAAGGATTTTTCCACGCCTTCAAAGGAGTCGGCAATCTCTTCGAGCTTTTGCAAGCGCTTGATATAATATTCCAAAGTTTCGCGTCTGGCGCCGGGCCTAGCGGCAGAAACCGCATCGGCAGCCTGCACCAGGGCAGCTTCCAAGCTGCTGACCTCCACATCGCCATGGTGGGCGGCAATGGCATGTATGACTTCATCCGATTCCTTATACCTCTTGGCCAAATCAGCACCAATAGCGGCATGGGGCCCTTCGACTTCATGGTCGACGGCTTTGCCCAGGTCATGCAAAAGGCCAGCTCTTTTGGCCAAAGTCACGTCCGCGCCCAGCTCGGCAGCCATCAATCCTGCCAAATGAGCAACTTCCGTGGAATGTTTAAGTACGTTTTGGCCATAGCTGGTACGGAATTTGAGGCGGCCCAAAAGCTTGATCAGCTCATTATGCAGGCCATGCACACCCGTTTCGAAGGTGGCTTGTTCGCCTTCATCCCAGATTTTCTGTTCCACTTCTTTTTTGGCTTTTTCCACCATTTCCTCAATACGAGCGGGGTGGATACGGCCGTCTAAGATCAATTTTTCCAAAGCGATGCGCGCAACTTCTCTGCGGCAGGGATCAAAGCCGGAAAGAATAACCGCCTCCGGCGTATCGTCGATGATCAGGTCGATGCCGGTCATAGTTTCCAAGGTGCGGATATTGCGCCCTTCACGGCCGATGATACGGCCTTTCATTTCCTCATTGGGCAAAGCCACAACAGAAACCGTAGTTTCCGCCACATGATCCGAGGCCACACGCTGGATGGCGGAGGCCACGATCTCGCGCGCTCTTTTTTCCCCTTCTTCCTTAGCCTGATTTTCTATATCACGAATAAGGATATTGGCTTCATGCTGCACTTCGCTTTCTATGCTGTTTAAGAGTATCTGTTTTGCCTCGCCGGCTGTGATGCCGGAAATAGATTCCAATTCCTGGATTTTTTGCCGCTGCAAATCTTCGATTGCGGCCAGTTTATCTTCTGCTTCCTGGTCTTTTCTTTTGATGGCCTCCTCTTTTTTTTCTATGGAATCAAGCTTGCGGTCCAAAGTTTCTTCTTTTTGCTGCATGCGTTTCTCCTGACGGGAGATCTCATTGCGGCGCTCTTTATTATCTCTGTCCATCTCCACACGCAGAGCATGTATTTCTTCTTTGGCCTCGATCAAGGCCTCTTTATTCTTGGATTCGGCTTCCCTTTTAGCGTCTATGATGATCTTGGCAGCAGCTTCTTCCGCCGACTTTATTTTGGATTCGGCTACGCCTTTGCGAATGCAATAGCCGACTACAATACCTATAATAAGTCCGATAGCTATATAAAGAATGGTCATCATTTCACCTCCATATATTTTAGATTTTTATAGCTAGAAAAAGAATAAACCGAGCGGAAGCTCGGTTTCAAAATACAGCGATGCGCTACAAAAAGCAGGCTTTTTGCTAAAAATCATATCATTTATATATAGTAAAAGGATAAAACCTCCACAAAACTTACGAGATATATATAAATGATGCATGCTGCATCACGATCCTAAAAAATTCCTCAAAGAATTACTAAAAGCATTCCTCAAAGAATATATCTAAAACCACTTCCTAATGTATCTATTTTATTATCTGAAGAGGCATTTGTCAATAAAATTATTGTTCAGAATCAACATTTTTAATGGCGGACATGACTTTTTCCATGGCAAAACCTTTGGCCGCTAAACGCTTGGCCAGCCGCAGCCAAAAACGCCGGTCCGCCTGATCCTGTGGTGGCTTATGCCAAAGCTCCTTAGCGATAAGGGCCGATAAAACCTCCATCTGCTTTTCCTCATCATAGAAAAGCAGCAGCCCTTCCTCCACCAAGGCAGGCTCCACGCCTTTTTGTAGAAGTTCCTGCTCCACCACAAAAGGACCACGCGCCGACAGCTCCTGCCGATAAAAGATCCATTCCTCAACCATTTTGCGCTCATTGATATAGCCTTTTTGACAAAATTCCTCGATCATCTCATCCAGACAAAATTGTAGCTCCTGCTCTTGTTCGGGACAAAGCCTGGGCGCTAATTTCTGCCGTAGCCCGGCCGCCGCATAGTGCTTTTTGGCCAACGCAGACAAAGCAGCAGCCCGAACTTCTTGCGGGCTGCCGAGAAATTTTTGTTTTCTTTGCCAATTATTCATAAAAACACCTGCTATTAAGCATTAGTAGATGCTTCTTCCTCCTTAACGGTACCCACTTCCAAAAGCGGTACATCTGCTGCCTTGGCCCTGATCTGTTCTTCGATTTCCTGCAAAGCCTCCGGATTTTTTTGCAGATAATCCTTGGCATTTTCCCGGCCTTGGCCGATGCGCTCACTTTTATAGGAATACCAGGAGCCGGCCTTTTCCACGATTTTCAGTTCCGCCGCGATATCCAGGATATTGCCTTCTTTGGAGATGCCTTTGCCATACATAATATCAAATTCCGCCTGTTTGAAGGGCGGAGCCAATTTGTTTTTCACCACTTTGACCTTGGTGCGATTGCCGATGATCTCCGTGCCTTGTTTGATAGAGTCGCCGCGGCGCACCTCGATCCTGACGGAGGCATAGAACTTCAACGCACGACCGCCGGATGTGGTTTCCGGGTTGCCATAGACCACGCCCACTTTTTCCCTGATCTGATTGATGAAGATGATGGTGGTATTGGATTTGCTAACAGCGCCGGTCAGTTTGCGCAAAGCCTGCGACATCAAGCGGGCTTGCAGGCCCACATGTGGGTCGCCCATGCCGCCCTCGATTTCCTGACGGGGCACCAAAGCGGCCACGGAATCCACCACCACCAGCTCGACAGCATTGCTTCTGACTAGGGCTTCGGTAATTTCCAAGGCCTGTTCGCCGGTATCGGGCTGAGAGATAAGCAGCTGGGCCGTATCCACACCCAGATTTTTGGCATATTTGGGGTCCAGAGCATGCTCGGCATCGATGAAAGCGACCGTGCCGCCCCTTTTCTGAGCTTCCGCCACCACATGCAGGGCCACTGTGGTCTTACCGGAAGATTCCGGCCCATAGATTTCCACTATGCGGCCTCTGGGTATGCCGCCCACGCCCAAAGCGATGTCCAGGGCCAGAGAACCGCTGGGTATAACCTCTATATCAGAATTGCCGGCAGCTTCGCCCAGGCGCATGATGGCGCCTTTACCGAATTGCTTCTCGATCTGGGCCAATGCCGCATCCAAAGCATCCTTTTTTTCCGCCATGATCTTGCCTCCTTTACACCAACAAACGAATATATGTTCGATTCATTATACAATGCTTTCCACAGTTTGACAAGCCCTATTTATACTCATGTGCCAGCTTGGCATAGCTTTCAGCATGGGCCTTCAGAGCCTTTTCTCTTTCTTCATCCAAGGTCTTTACCACTTTGCCCGGCACACCGACCACCAGTGAATAGGGCGGAATCTGCTTATTTTCCCCCACCACGCAACCGGCGCCAACGATACTGCCATGGCCGATAACGGCGCCATCCAGCACCACCGCACCCATGCCGATTAGGCAATTATCCTCCACCGTACAGGCATGGATGACGGCATTATGCCCCACCACCACATTATTGCCGATGATGGCCGGCACTTCCAAGCCCACATGGACGGTGCAATTATCCTGGATATTGCTGTTTTGGCCGATGATAACCTCGCCCACATCGCCGCGGATGACGGCGCTGTGCCAGACGCTGCTACCGCGCCCGATAGTGACGCGACCGATGACGGAGGCGCTGTCGGCCACAAAAACACTGCTATCGATTTGTGGTTCAAAATCACAGTACTTTTCTATGCTCATGATATTGCTCCTTTCTTATTCAGAAGCGACCAGCGCCTCGGTTACCAGCTGGTAAACCGTGTCCACCACCTGTTCCAACGGCACATCAACAGCCTCTTTTTCCGTACGCTTCTTCAATTCCACAACCTTGTCCTGCTTGGTCTTTTTGCCTATGGTCAGGCGCAGCGGATAACCGATGAGATCCGCATCATTGAATTTGACGCCCGGCCTTTCCTTGCGGTCATCCAGTATAACCTCGATGCCCTTGGCCAAAAGCCGGGTATAAATATCTTCGGAGATGGCGACTAATTCTTCATCCTTATCGTTGACCGGCACGATCACCACCTGATAGGGGGCGATAGCCATCGGCCAAACGATACCGTTCTCATCATTGCTCTGCTCGATAACAGCGGCCATGGTGCGGCCCACGCCAATGCCATAGCAGCCCATGACCATGTCCTGCTCCTGCCCGTTCTCATCGATGAAGCGGGCGCCCAAAGCCTTGCTGTATTTGGTGCGCAGCTTGAAGACCTGGCCCACCTCGATACCCCTGGCCGATAAAAGCGGCCGTCCGCAATGGGGGCAAGGATCGCCGGTCGTGACCAGGCGGATATCTGCGATTTGCTCTATTTTGTAATCCCGTCCGGGATTTGCATTTTTCAAATGATAGCCGATTTTGGCCGCACCGCAGACATGATTGCTCATCTGCGCCACCTCTTTATCGGCGATCACAGGCAGTCCTTTGCTTTCCTGCGGCCCCAAAAATCCCGGCACCAGGCCCAGCGCCCGCATCTCCTCATCGGAGGCGAAGACCAGATCCAAGCAACCGAGTAGGTTTTGCAGTTTGACCTCGTTGATCTGACGGTCACCGCGGCATAAGACCAGCACCAGCCGGTCATCGGCCCGATAGCACATGGTTTTTACCACTTGCGAGGTATCGATGCCCAAAAAGGCCGCTACATCATCCACAGAGCTGCAATCAGGAGTGGCAACTTCCTCCAGAGGCAAAGGCTCGGCCTTAGGCACCGCCTGTGGCTCTACGGCTGCTATCTCGTTGGAGGCGGCATAATCACAGCCACTGCAATAGAGAATCTCGGCCTCGCCGGATTCGGCCAGGGCCATAAATTCGTGACTGCCGGAGCCGCCGATAGCGCCGCTGTCGGCTTCCACCGGGCGGAAGTTGAGCCCGCAGCGTCTAAAGAGCTTGCTATAAGCTTCATATAAAGTGCGATAGCTGATATCCAGCGCCGCTTCGTCCCGATCGAAGGAATACATATCCTTCATCACGAATTCGCGGCCGCGCATGAGCCCGAAGCGGGGGCGCCGCTCGTCGCGGAATTTGGTCTGGATCTGATAGATACGCTGGGGCAATTGCTTATAAGAGCGGATATCGTTCTTGACCAGCGTAGTGATTATCTCCTCATGGGTAGGTCCAAGGCAAAAATCCCGTCCGTGGCGGTCCTTGAGGCGGAACAGCTCGTCACCATAGACGTCCCAGCGACCGGATTGCTGCCAGACTTCGGCCGGTTGCAGCGCCGGCATAAATATCTCCTGACCGCCGACAGCATCCATCTCCTCGCGGATTATCCGCATGATCTTTTTCATCACCCGCCAGGAAAGCGGCAAATAGGAATAGATGCCGGCGGCGGTTTTATGTAGCATACCGGCGCGCAGCATCAGCTGATGGCTGATGACCTCGGCCTCCGCGGGTGTTTCTCTCAAAGTTGGTGCATATAACTGACTGGCTCTCATCTTGTTTCCTCCTGATTTTTTATTCTTCAGAGATGATCTCTTTAACTTTATTTATCAAGGCCTCTGCCAAATCTTGATTGGCATAGCGGCCGATGACTTGTCCATGACAAAATAAAAGCCCCTCCCCATTGCCGCCGGCTATACCGACATCAGCTCCTTTGGCCTCGCCCGGTCCGTTGACAGCACAGCCCATAACGGCGATCTTCAGCGGCCGCGGCGGGTGCAAGCCCGCCAGGGCCTTTTCCACACTTAAAGCAATTCTTTCCACATCTATCATTGTCCTGCCGCAAGTCGGGCAAGAAATAAATTCAAAATCCAGCGGCGCCAGTTTCAAAGCACCTAAAATCTCTTTGGCCACCCACACCTCCGTCACGGGATCACCGGTGAGAGAAACACGCAGCGTATCACCCAACCCCTGCGCCAATAAAATAGAAAGAGCGCAGGCCGAGCGGATGCTGCCTCTTTGCTGCGTACCGGCCTCCGTCAGTCCGATATGGAAGGGATAATCGACGCGCTCGGCCAAAAACCCATAAGCCTCCACCATCAAACGCAGATCGGAGGCCTTGACGGAGATTTTGATATCGGAAAATCCCTCTTTTTCCAAAAGATCGGTATGATAAAGCGCACTTTCGGCCAAAGCCTGGGCCGAATGGCCGTATTTTTCCAGAAAATGCTTGTCCAAAGAACCGGCATTGACTCCCACGCGGATGGGTATGCCCGCTGCTTTGGCCGCCTGGGCCACTTGCCGCACCTTATTTTGACCGCCAATATTGCCGGGGTTGATGCGCAAAGCCTGCACCCCAGCCTGCACAGCCAAAAGGCCCAGCCGATAGTCGAAATGGATATCGGCCACGATAGGCAACGGGCTTTGGGCCACGATGCGCGGCAAAGCGGCGGCAGCTTCTTCATCCGGCACAGCCAGGCGCGCAATCTGACAGCCGCAAGCCGCCAAGCCCTCGATCTGGGCCAACGTGGCCGCCGCCTCTGCTGTCGGCGTATTGGTCATAGATTGCACAGAAATGGGGTTATCACCGCCTATTTTCACATCCCCGATCGATACGACGCGGCTTTTCCGGCGCGAAAAAAGTTGTTCTTGCATATATTTCACCTGCTATCCGCCATGCGCCAAGCGCAGGACATCCTGAAACGTTATAATCACCATCAACCCGATCAACAAAGCAAAGCCAATGAAATGGATCATACCCTCTTTTTCCCGGGGCAAGGGCTTGCGCCGCACGCCCTCCACGGCCAGAAAGACCAGCCGGCTGCCATCCAGGGCCGGTATGGGCAACAGATTGATTACACCCAGATTGATGCAGAGGAAGGCCGTCAGAATCAAGAGATTCTGCCAGCCTGTCTCAGCCGCCTGGCCCACAATGCTGATCACGCCCACAGGCCCGGCCACGTCCACCGCCATCTGGCCGGAAATCATACCTGCAAGCGCTCCCAGCAGTGCCTTAGTCATATAATAAGACTGTTGGAAGCCCAGCTTGATGGATTGGCCCAGGCTGACAGTCTGCATCTGTTGCGAGATGCCGATGAGCCAACGCTGGCTGGACTCGTCAAAATAGGGCTGCACGGCCAGCTCCACATATTGACCGTCACGCTCAACCGTCAGGACCAACGGCGCCCCGGCCTCCTGCCCACTGATGGCCGTAACCACTTGGTTCCAGTCAGCGGTCGGTATATCGTTGACCTCGACAATGGCGTCGCCCGCCCTGATACCGGCCGTTTGCGCGGCCTGGCCGGCCACCACCTCACCTACGACATTGGAGCCGGAGGGCATGCCCATGACCATGAAAACGATGATGAAGATGAAAATGGCCGTGAGAAAATTCATCAAAGGGCCGCCAAAAATCACCAACATGCGCTGCCATATCTTCTTTTGGTTGAAGGCGCGCGGGTTGGCGTCCTCCTCATCCTCGCCCAGCATCATGCAGGCGCCGCCGAAAGGAATGGCGCGCAGCACAAATTCCGTCTCCTTGCCCTTGATGCCAAAGACGCGCGGGCCCAGGCCCACGGCAAATTCGTTGACATAAATGCCTGTGGCCCGGGCGAAAACGAAATGGCCCAATTCATGGGACACTATTAAAATTAGAAATACGAAAATGGCAATCAGTATAGCCAAAATTTATCCTCCTAAAACTTCCTTTTTCACAAAATCGCGGGCCCAGGCATCAGCGGCCAGAATATCCTCCAAGTGTCCGTCATCGCCCGACTGATGGGCAGCCAATACCGCCTCTATATTGTGGCCGATTTGGGCAAAAGATATTTGTCCTTTCAAATAAGCATGAACCAATTCCTCATTAGCTCCGTTCATAGCAGCGGGGAAAGTACCGCCTGCCCTGCCTGCCGCATAGGCCAAAGCCAGGCAGGGGAACTTCTCTACATCAGGGCGGGCAAAAGTGAGGCTGCCGATCTGGGCCAGGTCTATAGCGGCCAGCGGATTGGCTCGCCGCACCGGATAAGTCAGCGCATACTGGATGGGGATGCGCATATCGGCCGGCCCCAGATGGGCCAAGATAGAGCCATCGCCGTATTGTACCATAGAATGGATAACGCTTTCCTTATGTACCAGTATCCTAATGCGATCATAGGGCATATCGAAAAGCCAATGGGCCTCTATCACCTCCAGCCCTTTATTCATGAGGCTGGCGCAATCGATGGTGATCTTGGGGCCCATCTTCCAAGTGGGATGCTTCAGCGCCTCCTCGGCCCGAACCTGGGCGATTTTCTCGGCCGGCCAATCACGGAAAGGCCCGCCGGACGCCGTCAAAAGCAGGCAGTCGACAGCCGACCTCTCAGCTTCCAGACATTGGAAAATGGCTGAGTGCTCGCTATCAACCGGCAAAAGCGCTACGCCCCTTTCGCGGGCCAGGCCCATGACCAAGCGGCCGGCCGCCACCAGCACCTCTTTGTTGGCAAAGGCAATATTTTTGCCGGCTTCAATAGCCGCGATGACGGGCTTAAGGCCGGCCACGCCGGAGATAGCCGCCACCACGGTATCGGCCTCAGCATAGGTTGCCGCCGCCAAAAGCCCTTCTGCCCCAGCCATAATTTGGCCTTGGAAGTGGGGTAAAAGCGCTTTCAGCTCGGCATATTTATTTTCATCGGCTATGGCTACCAGCTGCGGCCGATAGCGGCGCACCTGCTGACTCAAAAGCAGCGCATTGCTGTGCGCGGCCAAGGCCCGCACCTGCAGTTGGCCGCCGAACCAATCAACGACATCCAATGTCTGCCGGCCCACAGAACCAGTAGAGCCCAAAACGACAATATCTTTAGCCATATTTTTTCCATCCTCTATTTCAAAGTTGCTTATGTAAACGATAAAAAGCAAGGGCAAAGGCCAGCACCAGTGGCCCGAAGAACAGCCCCCACACGCCGCCCAGCTGCCAACCGATGAAAGCGGCGGCCAGCGCGGCCAAAGGATGCAGCCCGATCCGATCGCCAATCATTTTAGGCTCCAACAGATTGCGCACCGCCAATAAGATCAAGAAAAATATAGAGAGCGCCACCGCCATCTGGCTATCGCCCAGCAAAAAACAGATGATGATCCATGGTATCAGCAAAAAGCCGGCGCCAAGCATCGGTAAAGCGTCCAAGGCCCCGGTCAAAAGACCCATGGCCAAAGCATCGTCGACCCCCAATATGAAGTAGGCTCCGATGCACAGAGCAGTGGAAATGGAACTCAGAATCAGCTGCGCCCTGGCCCAGCCGCCGATGATATTTTCCCAGGAGGAAAAAGCGCGAGCCACACGTTCTCTTTTGGCGACCGGCATCAAGCGGCATAAAAAGCGGCTTGGCAGATCCTCGTCACGGCAGAAGAAGAAAGCAGCTACAAAAATCACCAGCAGAAACAGCATCACGGTGGGCATATCCAGCAACAGCTGCGGCAGCGAGGTAAAAAGTTTATCTACCTGATCGGCAAAAAAGTTGGCTGCCGACTTCCACATATCAGTCTGATCCAGCAAACCGCCGCCGCCCGGCAAGCCGCTCAGCCAATCATGCAGCCTTGCCGAAAAACTCTCCAGTCCTTGCTGCAAAAGCACCAGCTCATCGGTAATATGGCTCAGCTTATAAGCGATATGGGAAATGATGATATATAAAAAACCAAAGAGCAAAAACAGCAATCCGCCTATCACCAACAACACGGAAAGAGTTTGCGGCAGATGGTTTTTATGCCGAAGAAATCTCACAAAAGGCCTGGTGATGATCGCAATAATCCAGGCGATGACAAAAGGCAGACAGATGATTAAAGCAAAACTGACTAGGCGGCCCAAAACCGGCAACAGATAATTGCAGCCCACGACCAGTATCATCATAGCCACAAACACTATCAAAAGCCGCAAAAGCAGCCTGATCAAATCCTCCCTGTCCATATTTTTCAGCATGACGGCCTCTTTTCTCTTTGGCCATCCTGCAAAAAATCAGGGCAGCAGCGCCAGCAGCAAATAGACCAGCGGCGCCACGAACAAGACGCTGTCGAAGCGATCCAAAACGCCGCCATGGCCGGGAAAGAGCTTGCCGGCATCCTTGATATCGGCCCAACGCTTAATCATGGACGCCCATAAATCGCCCAGCTGGCCGGCAACAGAGCCCGCCGCCGCCAGCAGCAGTAAAGCATAGAGGGGCAAATCCAAAAATAACAGCCCATAAATGATGGCGATAATGATGGCGCAGATGACACCGCCCACGGCGCCGGCCACAGTTTTGTTGGGGCTGATGGTGGGCGCCAGCTTCCTTTTACCCAAAGCGCGGCCAAAGAAATAAGCCCCCACATCCGTGGCCCAGGTGATGAGGAAAGCCAAGAGCAATATCCACCAAGAGCTGGCTGGCAAACGCAGCAGCAGGACAAAGCCAAAACCTAATCCTATATAAATAATACCGCCAAACTGCAACATTATGCCTGAAAAATCACTTCTCTTGACAACAACAGCCCACAGCACCAGCAAAATCAAAATGAGCATAACGGCCAGGGCCAAAAAAGTCCAGGAACGGTTGCCGACAAACAGCATCAGCATTATGCCGGCGGCCATCATCACAGGATAAGATACATAAAGACCTTTGGCCTCTAGCATCTTGCCGTATTCCCATAGGCCCACCGCCGTCAGAAAAGCCAGGCCGATGGTCAGCGGCCAACCGCCAAAGAAGATAAGCGCCAGCAGCACCGGCACATAGATGGCAGCGGTTATCACTCTTGTTTTCAGCATAATATATCCCCTTTTGCTTTATATTCCGCCAAAGCGGCGATCGCGATTCTGATAGGATAAAATAGCCTTATACAATTCCCGCGGAGAAAAATCGGGCCACAGCACATCGGTATAATAAAACTCCGCATAGGCCAGCTGCCACAGCAAAAAATTGCTAAGCCTCAGCTCGCCGGAGGGACGAATTAAAAGATCGGGGTCAGGCAAAGCCGCCGTATAAAGTCGCTTCGAGATGGCTTCTTCGTCGATCTTGTCTGCCGGCAGCTCACCTTCTATCACATCGGCGACCAGGCTGCGGGCAGCATGTACAATCTCGGCCCGCGAGCCATAATTGACGGCCAGGCAAAAGATCAGCCCCGTATTAGCCGCCGTGCGCTCCATGGCATTGACAAATTCGGCCCGTACTTTTTCCGGCAGCAGCTCCAACTCGCCGATGGCCAGGACCTTGACATTTTTCTCATGCATGGCCAGCAGCTCTTTGCGCAGATATTCCGTAAACAAATCCATGATAAAGCCGACTTCCGTGACGGGCCTTTTCCAATTTTCCGTAGAAAAGGCAAAAACAGTCACGGCCTCCACACCCAGATCATTGCAGGTCTCGACTATATGACGCAGCGCCTCCGCCCCATAACGATGGCCCATGGGCCGCGGCAAATGCTTCTTTTTGGCCCAGCGGCCATTGCCATCCATGATAATAGCAATATGACGGGGCAATTTTTGCCGGTCGATCTGGGTCAGCAATTGCTCATCGCTCAAAGCATCAGACTCAGGCATGATGGTGTTACTGGTGTTTTTCTTAAAAATAGCCACGGCCATCCTCCTTTTTGTCAATAATATATTATTATCTCACATTTTCCATAAAAAATCAAAGGCCTTCCCCAAAAGAGAAGGCCTTCAACCTATGTTTTTGTATTATTCCTCAATAATTGCGCTAACGGGGCAAGCATCAACACAAGCGCCGCATTCTGCGCACACATCTGCGGAGATGCTGTAAATGTCACCTTCTTGAATAGCGCCGGCAGGACATTCAGCCAAGCAGGAACCACAAGCCAAACATTCATCTGTAATCACATATGCCATAAAATTACACCTCCTTCCTTAACATCTTAAGGAAAGTTTATTACAATACGGGAGAAAAATCAGATTTCCATAATCTCTTTTTCTTTCTGCTCCAGTATCAATTCCAGTTTTTTGATCTGCTTATCGGTCAATTTTTGCACATCGTCCAGGCCCCTGGCGCTTTCATCCTCGGATATATCTTTACTTTTTTCCAGATCTTTAATCATATCATTGAGGTCCCGTCTGATATTACGGACGGCGACTTTGGCCTCTTCGGTTTTTTTATGACAGGTCTTGACCAGCTCTTTGCGGCGTTCTTCCGTCAGCTGCGGTATATTGATGCGGATCACGGTGCCGTCATTATTGGGCGTCAATCCCAGATCAGATTTCAAAATAGCCTTTTCCACCAAGCCCAGCATATTCTTATCCCATGGCTGTATGAGTATGAGCCGTGGTTCCGGGCAAGAGATGTTGGAAGTCTGATTTATGGGCGTGGGAGCGCCATAATAATCCACCAGCACTTTGTCCAGTATCGCCGGGTTGGCGCGGCCGGCGCGCAAGGAAGCAAATTCCTTGGTCAAAACTTCGGAAACTTTATCCATCCTGATTTCAGCATCGGACAAAATATCTTTAATCATCAACGACACCTCCTAAATATGTGCCTATTCCGTCATCCATGACGGCATTGATAATATTATTTGGTTTAGTGATATCAAAAACTATGATGGGGATACTGTTATCCTTGCACAGGGAAGCAGCCGTGGAATCCATCACGCCCAGACCCAGATTGAGCACATCCATATAGGACAAATTGGCAAATTTTTTGGCGCCGGGATTTTGGTTGGGATCGCTGTCATAAACACCATCCACTTTTTTGGCCATAAGGATGATTTCCGCCTCGATTTCTGCCGCACGCAGGGCAGCCGTGGTATCGGTGGAAAAATAAGGGTTGCCAGTGCCGGCGCCGAAAATGACCACCCGGCCTTTTTCCAGATGCCTGATGGCGCGGCGGCGGATATAGGGCTCCGCCACGGCTCTCATCTCGATAGCCGATTGCACACGGGTGAAGACGTCGATCTGCTCCAACGCATCCTGTAAAGCTAGGGCATTCATAACGGTGGCCAGCATACCCATATAATCGGCGGTGGAGCGGTCCATACCCTTAGAGCTGCCGGCGATACCTCTCCAGATATTGCCGCCGCCTACCACAATAGCCACTTCCACACCCATCCTATTGATGATCTTGATCTGGGAAGCGATGGCGCTGAGGGTTTTTTGATCCAATCCGTAGCCCCGATCTCCAGCTAAAGACTCTCCGCTGATCTTGAGGACTATGCGTTTATATCTTGGCTGCAAAATCCATCACCATCCCTTTCCCTATCATGGTCTTCATTTTATACCAATATGAATTTCTGCATAAGGCAGCAAAATCCTCCATAAAAAAACATGATCAGACGCTTTTTTTATACGGCAAAAAGCGTCTTTTTAAAAACCGATTTTTCTTATTGACATTTGCTCATAGCAGCGACTTCTTCGGCCAGATTGCTTTGTTTTTTCTCGATGCCTTCACCAACTTGGAAGCGAGCAAAACGACGAATGGAAATATTTTCACCAATAACGGAAATTTTTTCCGTCAGCAATTGCTGGACGGTCTTGTCTGTATCCTTGATGAAGGGTTGTTCCAAAAGGCAAACTTCTTTATAGTATTTTTCGATGCGGCCTGCGACCATTTTTTCCGCGATATTTTCCGGTTTGCCTTCGTTTATGGCCTGAGCTTTGAGAACCTCTTTTTCTCTTTCTATATATTCTGCGGGCACATCTTCTCTTTTGACAAATTCCGGATTGGAGGCAGCCACTTGCATAGCGATATCGCGGCATAATTCCTTATATTCGGGGGTTTTTGCCACAAAGTCGGTTTCGCAGTTGACTTCCACCAGCACGCCGATTTTACCAGCGCCGTGGATATAGGCCTCGACCAAACCTTCGGCAGCAACACGACCGGCTTTTTTAGCGGCGGCAGCTAAGCCTTTTTCCCGCAAAAAGTCGATAGATTTTTCCATGTCTTCGTTACATTCAGCAAGGGCTTTTTTGCAATCCATCATGCCCGCGCCGGTTCTTTCCCTCAGTTCTTTTACCATAGCAGCACTAACAGCCATTTATAAAGACCTCCTTAAAAGTATATTCTTTGATTTATATAAGGCAGGGACCATGCCCTGCCTTGTGTTTTTAATTTTCAACAGCCACAGCTTTTTCCTTGACAGCGGGAGCAGCTTCAGTAGCTTCCGCTGCTTCCGAAGGAGCAGCAGCCATGGATTGACCTTGATTGGCTTCTATGATAGCATCGGCCATTTTGGAAGCCAACAGCTTGACGGCACGGATAGCGTCATCATTGCCGGGGATGACATAATCAACTTCATCAGGATCGCAGTTGGTATCCACGATAGCCACGACGGGTATATTGAGACGGCGGGCTTCCGCCACAGCGATTTTCTCTTTTCTGGGGTCAACCACAAAGAGAGCGCCTGGCAATTTTTTCATATCTTTGATGCCGCCCAAAAAGCGATCCAATTTGTCTTTTTCCCCACGCAGCTTGGAAACTTCTTTTTTTGGCAGCACTTCGAAAGTGCCGTCTTCTTCCATTTTTTCCAATTGACGTAAATAATCGATGCGTTTTTGAATAGTGTGATAATTGGTCAGCATACCACCCAGCCAGCGTTCATTGACAAAATACATATTAGAGCGGATAGCTTCTTCTTTGATGGAATCCTGAGCCTGTTTTTTCGTACCCACAAAGAGTACGCTTTTGCCTTCTTCAGCTACTGAGCGGATGAAAGCATAGGCTTCTTCAACTTTGCGCACGGTTTTTTGCAGGTCGATAATGTAGATACCATTGCGTTCGGTAAAGATATAAGGAGCCATTTTAGGGTTCCAGCGACGGGTTTGGTGGCCGAAATGCACACCGGCCTCCAATAATTGTTTCATAGAGATAACATCCATTTTTTAAGTTCCTCCTTTTTGTTATACCTCCGGTGTTTCCCAGATAAGCCCACCGCAAGCGGCACTCGGGATTATCCATCCGCACCGTGTGTATTTTACACCGACGATAAGTATAGCATAATCTAAAAATTATTGCAAGGGGTCCGACCAGAAGAAAAGTATGGCTTGTCCCACAAAAAACAAGCGGCCCCAGCCGCTCATTTTTAGAGAATAAAGCGACTGAGGTCTTCGTTTTGAGTGATATCGCGTAATTTTGTTTCTACAAATTCTCTGTCGATCTTCACATCGCCGCGCGCATTTTCCGGAGCTTCGAACAGCAGGTCCTCCAGCACCTTTTCCAATATGGTATGCAGGCGTCTGGCGCCGATATTTTCCGTATTGCGATTGACACGGTCGGCAAACTCAGCGATAGCGTCGATACCGTCTTCGGTAAAATCGGCATTGACTCCATCCACGCTCAGCATAGCTTCGTACTGCTTGATCAGCGAATTTTTCGGCTCCAATAAGATGCGGCGCAGATCCTCCATATTGAGATTATCCAGCTCCACGCGGATGGGGAAGCGACCCTGAAGCTCCGGTATCAGGTCTGAGGGCTTGGAGAGATGAAAGGCACCAGCTGCGATAAAGAGGACATGGTCGGTTTTGACCGGGCCGTATTTGGTCACCACGGTACAGCCTTCCACGATGGGCAGGATATCCCTCTGCACGCCCCCACGGGAGACATCGGGGCCGTGACCGCCCTCTTTGGCCGTGATCTTGTCGATCTCATCCAAAAAAACGATGCCGGATTGCTCGGCTTTTTCGATACCGATAGTAGTAACTTCATCATTGTCGATGAGTTTTTCTGCTTCCTCGTTGGTCAGTATTTTGCGGGCTTCGGCCACCGTGACTTTGCGTTTTTTATGCTTTTTTGGCATGATGCCGCCCAATATGCCCTGCATATTGATGCCCATCTCCTCCATGCCGTCACCCAAAGCGCCCAAGGCCATCGTATTGCTTTCTTCAACTTCAATCTCCACGGTCTCTTTATCCAAAGCGCCTTGCTTCAGCTGCTCCCGCAGCCAGACACGTTTACGGCGCACATCTTCGGTTTTTTTGCGTTCTTCCTCTTGATCTTCGGTGCTTTCCTCCAGCGCAGGCGTTTCGTTACCGCCAAAAAACATGCTCAGCGGATTGGCCATATTCATATTACTGCTGCGCCGCTTGCCGGGCAAAGGCGCCAGCAGATTCAACAGTCGCAGTTCGGCTGCGGCGGCGGCCTTTTCCTTGACGGATTCCATCTTTTCATTACGCACCATGCGGATAGAGGTCTCTACCAGGTCGCGGATCATGGATTCCACATCGCGGCCCACATAGCCGACTTCCGTAAACTTGGTGGCTTCCACCTTGATGAAGGGCGCGTCGACCAATTTGGCCAGGCGGCGGGCAATCTCCGTTTTGCCCACACCCGTAGGCCCGATCATGATGATATTTTTGGGCAATATTTCCTCCTGGATGGCGGCATCCAGCATCTGCCGGCGATAGCGGTTACGCAGCACCACGGCCACGCATTTTTTGGCGTCATTTTGCCCTACTATATATTTATCCAGCTCCGTAACTATCTGGATCGGTGTTAATTCTTTCATTTTCCCCTTCCTTTCTATATATTAGCCTAGCTCTTCGATACTGATGTTCTTATTAGTATATACACAGATATCAGAGGCAATATTCATAGCTTCGAAAGCAATATCTTTGGCCGGCAGGTCGCTATACTTCAAAAGCGCGCGCGCCGCCGCCAAAGCGAAGGTGCCGCCGCTACCAATAGCGGCAACATTATCATCGGGCTCGATGACCTCTCCATTACCGGAGATGATGAGCATCTTATCAGCGCCGGCCACGATCAAAAGCGCCTCAAGCTGGCGTAGATATTTGTCAGTACGCCATTCTCTGGCCAGACCGACTGCGGCCTTTTCCAGATTACCGCGGCTTTCCTCCAACCGCCCTTCGAATTTTTCAAACAGAGTAAAGGCATCAGCCACGGAACCGGCAAAACCGGCGATGACTTTATCATGATAGAGCCGGCGGATTTTTTTGGCGCCATGCTTCATGACCGTAGCATTGCCGAAAGTGACCTGACCGTCACCGGCCAGCGCGGTTTTTCCGTCCCGCTTGACGCAAATTATGGTGGTGGCATGCAAAGTAATTTTATTATCCATAAATGTCCTCTCTTTCTTCCCCTGGACTCAGGCTCGTGGATGGGTCTTGTCATAGACCTCTTTCAGCCTGCTTTTGGTGACATGGGTATATATTTGGGTGGTAGACATGCTGGAATGGCCTAAAAACTCCTGTACGGCGCGCAGGTCGGCACCGTTTTCCAGCAAATGGGTAGCAAAAGTGTGGCGCAGCGTATGGGGGCTGATATGGCGGTTGACAGCGGCAATTTTTATATATTTGTCGACGATATTGCGTACGCTGCGATCCGTTAGCCTGCCGCCGCGCAGATTGAGGAAGAGCGCCTCTCCTTTTTGGGGCGGATATTTGCCGTCGCCACACCTGGCCTGCTCATAGGCGCGCACGGCATCCATGGCCGGCCGGCCCACAGGCACGATGCGCTCCTTGCAGCCTTTGCCCAGCACTCGCAAATAGCCCACCGTATTGTCGATATCGCCCACATTGACGGCAACAAGTTCGCTGACGCGCAGCCCGGCCCCATAAGACAACTCCAGGATGGCCTTGTCACGAAGACCGGCCAAGCTGTCATCCGGTGCATCCAACAGAGCTTCGATCTCCGGATAGTAGAGGAATTTTGGCAAAGGCTTATCGGCCTTGGGCGTTGCCACGCTGAAATTTTTCGGCTCGGCCAGCAAATGCTGCCGTGCCAGAAAATGATAAAAGGAGCGGAAGGTCGACAATTTGCGGGCAACAGACTTTTTGCAAATGCCGCTCTGCCGCAAATGGGCCAAATAACGGCGTACGCAAATATTATCGATGGCCGCAGCATCGACCTCCTGCGGCCGACATTTCTGCTCCTTGGCCATAAAATCAGCCAAATGCCAGAGATCGCTCATATAGGCGCGCAAGGTATGCGGCGAACAATTTTTTTCCGCCGTCAGATAAACGCTGAACTTTTCTATCAATTTTTTCAATCTACTCCCCGCCTTTTTATATGCAGGTAAAGCTTATTTGATGACTGACAGAAAATTATTGAGTGCGGTCAAAGCTCTCTCTGCCAGCGCCATATTTTTTTCTTTCTTGTTCTTGATCCTCTTTTCCAGGGGCGGGATCAGACCAAAGGTGATGTTCATAGGTTGAAAATTGCTGTTTGAGCTGCTGATATAACGCAGCAGGCTGCCCAAAGCAGTTTCGTTGGGGAAAACGACGGCGCTTTTACCTGTGGCGATACGGGCGGCATTGATACCGGCCGCCAAGCCGCAGGCCGCTGATTCCACATAGCCCTCCACCCCGCTGATCTGGCCTGCAAACAGCAGGTCGGCACGTTTTTTACAGACCAAGTCCGGCCCCAATATCTGGGGCGCGTTGATATAGGTATTGAGATGCATCATGCCAAAGCGGACGAATTCAGCATTTGCAAGCCCCGGTATCAGGCGAAAGACACGCTCCTGCTCCCCTCTTTTCAGCCTAGTCTGAAAGCCGACCAAATTATACATGGAGGCGGCCTGGTCGTCCTGGCGCAGCTGCACCACGGCATAAGGCTGGTGCCCATCCGGGCAGGTCAAGCCCACAGGCTTCATAGGCCCATAGCGCATAGTATCCACGCCTCTTTGCGCCATGGCCTCAATAGGCATACATCCCTCAAATATTTTCTCTGCTTCGAATCCATGCAGCGGATAAAGCTCCGCCGCCAGCAATTGCTCATAAAAGTGCAGATATTGCGCCTTGTCCATGGGGCAATTAATATAATCTCCCCCCGTTTCCCCCTTATCATAACGGGAGGCCCAAAAAGCCACGCTCATATCCACGCTGTCTTTGGCCACTACCGGCGCCACGGCATCATGGAAAAAGAGATGCTTCTGTCCGGTAAAATCAGCTATGGCCTGGGCCAAAGGCTGGCTGACCAACGGTCCTGCGGCGATAATGGTAAGTCCCTGGGGTATATCCGTCACTTCCACATGTTTGACCTCGATCAGAGGATGCTTTTTTATTTTCTGACTGATATAAGCGGAAAATTGTTCTCTGTCCACAGCCAAAGCGGAGCCGGCCGGGACCTTGGTGGCCAAAGCAGCCTCCATGATTAAGGAGTCCAGCCGTTGCATCTCTTCCTTGAGCAAACCTACGGCATTTTCTCTGGCACTGGCACGCAGAGAATTGCTGCAAACCAGCTCCGCAAAACCTGCAGTCTTATGGGCCGGCGTCATTTTTTCCGGCCGCATCTCATAAAGGGTCACGGGCACAGTCCTTTGCGCCGCTTGCCAAGCTGCCTCACAACCGGCCAGCCCGGCGCCTATTATGTTGATCCTATCCATCTATGCTGATTACTCCTCGCTTGTGGCCGCAGAACTTTTTGTGGTCTTAGCACTTTTGGCCTTGCTCTTCGTAGTTTTAGTAGTGTTAGTGGTTTTCTTCGTTTTTGTTGTTTTTGTGCTCTTAGCCGACTTAGTCGATTTAGTTTTCGGCTTTACCGCCGTTTTTTTCTTATCTTCTTTTTGATTGCCCGGGCAATCCTTGCTGGGACAGATGGTTATGGATTTGCCTCCCTTGAAAGTCTTTTTGCTCAGTTGTGTGCCGCAGAGGCCGCACACCTCATTGATGGGCGGATCCCAAGCCACATATTTACATTCCGGATAATTCTCGCAACCGTAAAAGGTGCGGCCGGAGCGGCTTTTGCGCTGCACTATGCGCCCGCCACAGGCCAGACAAGTGATATCTGTGGGATTGATGATGGGCTTGGTATTGCGGCATTCGGGGAAACCACTGCAAGCCAGGAAGCGGCCATATTTGCCCATACGATAGACCATGGGCTTGCCGCATAATTCGCAAACATCACCGCTTTCTTCCGGCGCGATATTGATCTTTTCCATTTTGCTTTCGGCATCAGCCAAAGTCAGGGCAAAAGGCCCATAGAACTGGGCGAGCACGTCATCCCAGCGCATGTTACCCTCTTCTACCATGTCCAGCTGATTTTCCATGCCGGCAGTGAATTCCACATTAATGATATCGGGAAAATACTCCTTCATCAGGTCGACGATGACACGGCCAAGCTCCGTGGGGAAAAATTGTTTTTCTTCCCGCACCACATAGCCGCGCGCCAGCACCGTATCAACGATCGGCGCATAAGTGCTGGGCCGGCCGATACCAAGTTCTTCCAACATCTTCACCAGAGAGGCCTCCGTATAGCGCGGCGGCGGCTGCGTAAAATGCTGTGCAGGCACAAGAGCCAGAAGCGACAATATCTGGCCCAATTGCACGGGCGCCAACAAGCCTTCATCCTCTTTGTGCTGCTCGCCGTAATTTTCCGCATAGACCTGGCGGAATCCAGCAAAGCGCAGTGTACGACCACTGGCACGGAAGAGGCAATGGCCTGCCTTGACTTCCACGGCTGTGACATCCCAAAGAGCAGGACTCATCTGGCTGGCCACAAAGCGTTCCCAGATCAGCTTATAGAGCTTGTATTGCTGCGGAGTCAAATACTGCTTTATCGAGGCGGGAGTACGATCAACAGAGGTTGGACGGATGGCCTCATGAGCATTTTGGATCTTGCCCTTGCTTTTATAAATATTGGGTTTGGCCGGGATAAAATCCTTGCCATATTTTTCACTGATAAAATCTCTGGCCGCATTTTGCGCCACGTCGGAGATACGCACAGAATCGGTACGCATATAACTGATTAAACCGACAACCTGACCGCCGATATTGATGCCTTCATAAAGCTGCTGAGCGGTCTGCATGATCTTTTTGGCCGTCATGCCGGCTATATTACGAGAAGCCACCTGCTGCAAGCTGCTGGTAGTAAAAGGCGGCTGCGGATTTTCCTTTTTGGATGAGGTCTGTATATTACTGACTTGATATTGCTTGTCCTTGAGATAGGCCATAATATCGTCGGCTTCCTGCTGGCTGTGGATGGCAACCTTTTTGCCCTCCACTTTATTCAGCTGAGCCTGCAAAATGCCTTGCCCGCTATCCAACTCCGCCAAAAGGCTCCAATATTCTTCCGGCACAAAGGCCTTGATCTCGTCCTCACGGTCGCAGATAAGGCGTACGGTAACCGATTGTACACGCCCGGCGGAAAGACCTTTTTTGACTTTTTTCCACAAAAGGGGGCTGATCTTATAACCGACCAAGCGGTCCAAGATGCGCCGTGCTTGCTGAGCCTCCACCCTATCCATATCTATGGAGTGAGGTTTTTTGACAGCTTCCTTGACAGCCTCTTTTGTGATCTCATTGAATTCGATGCGGCAATTTTCTTCCGGCACATGCAGATATTGCTGCAAATGCCAAGCTATGGCCTCCCCTTCGCGGTCGGGGTCGCTGGCCAAAAGGATACGGTCAGCCTTTTTAGCTTCATCTTTCAAAGCCTTGATGACTTCGCCTTTGCCGCGAATGGTGATGTATTTAGGAGCAAAATCTTGTTCCACGTCCACGCCCAGCTCGCTTTTGGGCAGATCTCGCACATGGCCCATGGAAGATTTGACGCTATAATTCTTGCCCAGTATCTTTTCAATAGTTTTGGCTTTTGTTGGTGACTCCACAATAACTAATGTCTTCATTGGGACCTCCGTTCAAATTTTATCGGTGGATATATAAAGCTATAGCTCATGCAGGGCTTTGACATAATATTTGCCGGGCAGTTGTCGGATCAGGCCCCTGATCTCCCACATGGTCAGCATCGCGGCCAATTTTGGCGGCGGTAGAGCCAACTTATCCAGCAAAACGTCAAAATGCATGGGCTCAGTTAAAATTGCTATGATTTGCGCTTCCTCTGTCCCCAGTACTAAAGGTTGGCTGGCAGGCGCCTTTTTGATCATTGTGCCTTCCGGCAGATATTCCTGCCAAATATCTTGGGCCGAGGTCACCATCTTTGCACCCTGATTGAACAAAGAGTTGGTGGCCGCACTCATAGGGCTGGTAATGGGGCCGGGCACGGCAAAAACATCTCTGTTCTGCTCCATAGCCCGATCTACGGTCAAAAGGGTGCCGCTTTTAGCTCCGGCTTCCACCACGACCACACCGCGGGAAAGACCGCTGATCAGGCGGTTGCGCATCGGGAAATGAGCAGCCAACGGGGCCGCCCCCAAGGGCAGCTCGCTGATAACGGCGCCATTTGCCATTATCTCGCTGTACAGACACCCGTTTTCCGGCGGATAGATCACATCCACACCGCAACCCAGCACCGCCAGCGTCTTGCCGCCGGCATCCAAAGCAGCACGATGACAGATAGAATCTATGCCCCGCGCCATGCCGCTGACCACCCAGATGCCCTGCAAAGCAATATCGCGGGCCAAAACCTGCGCCACCTGCTTGCCATAGGGCGTGGGGCGTCGGGTACCGACCATGGCCACAGTGATATCTTGTGACTGAGGCAAAGAGCCATAATAGAATAAAAGCACCGGCGGGTCATAAATCTCGGCCAACAGGCGGGGATAATTATCATCTTCATAAGTCAGCAAACTGGCGCCGGAGCAAAGAAAACGGTCATAGACCTCCTCCGGTTCGACTTCCTTTTGGCCTTGGAGCAAAGTTTCGGCCACAGCTGCCGACAATCCCTCGACACGGTGCCAGTTGGCGCTGTCTTGCCAGGCTGCCTCTGCATCATGGCCATAGTGCTGCAAAATAGTCAGAAGCCGGCAGTTGCCCATATTAGAGATATTATGCAAAGCCAATAAAAATGCAACAGACAATACTATGCACCCCTCGCGATGGTTTTTGAAAACTATTTTTTACAGCCTTTGAAGCCGCCGCCGCCGGCCAGGATATTGGTAGCATGGGAAAAGATCATCTTTTCTTTCTGGCGGTTGCGTTTCAAAGCCAGACGGACCAGCTCATCCATCAGTTCGGTAAAAGTCTTGCCGGAAGCCTCCCACAGATAGAAGGAAAGCGATCCGGGTATGGTATTGATCTCGTTGATAAAGACCTCATTGGTCTCGGCATTGAGCAAAAAGTCTACCCGGCAGACACCGTATGCATCCAATGCTACAAAGGTGCGGCAGGCATAATCCTGTATTTTGGCCGCCAGCTCCTGATCCAGATCGGCGGGGATTTTGCGCAAGGCGCCACTCATACCCTTGGAGCCGTCCCGTTCATATTTATCACTGTAGGTCAAAAATTTGGAGCCGGTCATAGGCTCTTCGCAGACGGATGCTTCTTGCGATTCCGGCGAGCCCAGCACGGAGCAATTGATCTCGCGCAGAGGAGTAACCATTTTTTCGATAAGGATACGGTTGGTGAAGCTGCCGGCCAAAGCCACGGCTTCCCGCAATTGCTCCTCGTTTTCCACGGCGGAAACACCGACAGAGGAGCCAAGATTGGCCGGTTTGACTATCATAGGATAGCCGAATCTTTCTACCGCCTTGCCACAGAGAGAAGCTGAATCATCCTCCCACTGATAGGTATAAAACCACATATAATCCGGTGTGGGCAGGCCGGCCTCTTTGAGGATGGCCTTGACCACGATTTTATCCATGCCGCAAGCCGATCCCAAAACCGGCGGCCCCGCATAAGGCACACCGCTCAACTCCAGAAGCCCCTGCAAACAACCATCTTCGCCATGAGTTCCGTGGATTACCGGTATGACCACATCCACGCGCTCGGAGAAGGCTTTTTTGAAGATACCGCCCGGCTGAGTGCCGACGATAAGGCCATCATTGTGATTTTGAGAAAAATATATCTTTTGGCAATCGGCCAAAAGCGCACTCATATCGCGAAAATTCTGAATATCGGTAAGCTTCTCTCCGGTATACCAAACCCCTTGCTTGGAGATATAAAGCGGCACCACTTCATATTTTTCTTTATCCAGGGCCCGCATGGCCTGCAAAGCGGAAATTATAGAGACCTCATGTTCCACGCTGCGGCCGCCAAAAGCGACCCCCACTTTGATCTTTTGCATGATCGATTCCCCTTTCTCACTGATTACCAACTCATCACTCATTATAGGTGTCGGGCAAGTCATTTTCAAACAACACCACGTCACCTGGTTTGGCTATTTTCGCCAACTGAGAACTGGCATCAGCCAGATCAGAAGCCACATAATAGCGCTCGGGCGGGAAGGCAGATTCCGCCAGTCCGTCCTGCAAGGGCTGACTGTGTTTTTTGCCCACCAGTATGATATAGTCACAGACGGCAGCGGCTTGGCGGGCAAAAGCCTTGTTCAGCTCATATTCCTCACTGCCAAGCTCCACCATGCCCGGCGTGACGATGATCTTCTGGCCGCCTGCAAAAGAGGCCAGCACCTCCAAGGCTGCGGCCGCACCCTGCGGATTGGAGTTGAAGGCGTCGTCGATCACATTATAGCCACGCGGATTGGCCAAAAATTGCAGCCGATGTTCGATAGGAGGCAAATGGCGAACGGCTTTGGCAGCCTTATCAAGCGGCAAACCCAGCTCATGGGCCGCAGCCACGGCGGCCACTATATTACAGATATTATGCCGCCCCAGTAAAAGCGTCGTAAACTGCTGTTCTTGACCACCGGGAGCATGGATGACAAAACTGCTGCCCTTGATGTTATAGGCGATCTCATGCGCATAATAATCCCATTTGTCAGAAAGACCATAACTGACCAGCCGACAGGAATAAGCTGCAGCCTTGTTGCGTATATTCTCATCATCGAAATTGAGCACCGCCAGGCCATCGGGCGGCAGGGCGTCGACCAACTCGAATTTGGTATTTATGATATTCTCTAAATTGCCGAAAGTCTCCAGATGCTGCGGCCCGATGGCCGTGATGATGCCTAACTTTGGTTGCACCAATCGACACAACTCAGCCACATCGCCTTTTTGCTTGGCCCCCATCTCCGCCACGAACATCTCATGCGTGCTGCGCAAGCTTTCTCTGATCACCCGCGTCACACCCATGGGCGTGTTATAGCTGGCTGGCGTGACCAAAGTCATAAATTCCTCAGACAATATCTGCCCCAGGATAAATTTACAGCTAGTCTTGCCATAACTTCCCGTGATACCGATCGTTGTCAGAAAAGGCATGTCGGCAATGATCTGCCTGGCCTCACGTAAAAAGGAGTTGTTGATGGATTTTTCCACGGGGATCAGAACAGTATTGGCCGCCAGCATCAAAATACAAGGGAAAAGCCCCAGAATGAAAAAACCTATCAACAGCGGCCACATATAGCCTTCATATATCAAAACTAAGCCTGAAAAAGCGGTAAAAACGACAAGTATGACCACAGATAGCAAATAGAGCCTTTGGGCCCGCTTGGTCATGACCAGCGGTTTTTTCTGTTTTGGCGCTTTGTATGTAAAAAATAGTAAGATATAAATGGCCAAGGCCGCCACCCCGAAGCCCACTAAGGACAGCTTAAACAACCACAAACCAACAAGGATGAGCGGCAGAAAATCTCTCGCCTTAAGCGCGCGCCCCTTCTGCTCGCCGAACCAGCGGCCATAGCGCTCGTTGCGATAGGAATTGAGCTGGAACATATGCAGCTCATAACGCAATTTGCGACAAAGATAAAGTACAAAAAAAACCAAAACTGCAATCAGCCAAACCAAGATATATGCCATCGGTTGTTCTCCCCGCTTATTTAATAACTCACTTATCTTCTGCCAAAAAAGAATCCATGATACGTAAAAATTGCGGCAATCTTTCCAGATAGGAATAATGCCCAGCGCCTTCTAAAACCGCCAGCCCACTGCCGGTTATGGCCTTTTCCATCTGCTGCCCGTCAGCTAAAGGCGTGGCCGTGTCCAGCTCACCCCAGACCAAAAGCGTAGGCGCTTTTATCTGCGGTAAAAATAAGGCCAGATCCTCATTGACCACCTTGACAAATATCTGCTTCATCACACCCTCAGCCTGCTGATAATCAGAAGAGCCGGATTTTTTCCGCCAATGAGAAAGCGCCTCTTCCTTCTTATTGCGCAAGCCGGGTAAGGAGAAGAACTTTTTGGCCGCCTTATAGCTATAGACCTTCATATAATAGTCCATGCTGCGCTTAGGCAGGATGCCGGCGCTGTCTACCAGCACGATCTTAGCCGGCAAACCCCTGGCTCCCAACAGGATGGATATCCGTCCGCCAAAAGAATGACCCAGGATGATAGGCTTTTCTATGCCCTCAAGCCGAGCAAAATCCTCGATTAAAGAAGCATAATCATGGACAGACCAAACAGACTGTGGCGGCGGTGACCAGCCAAAACCTGGGAAATCAAAATTATATACCGTGAAAAATTGCGCCAGATGCTTGGCCACAGGCTCCAAGGCGCTGCTGTCAGCACCCCATCCATGCAGCAGAAACACCTCTTTGCCACGACCTGCCTGTTTATAAAAAAGCCTCTGGCCCTTTATTTCTTTTTCTTTAAGCTGAAATTCCATGCCCCGTCCTTTAAACACTTTTTACACATTATATTTCCGGCAAAGCCAAAGATGTTAAATAATGGCATCAAAATTATAAACGCTTGATGATATTCTATCTATTATAACCAATTCCTTCTTATACATAAAAAATAAAAAAGCAAAACTTATAAAAATAGTCTGCTTTTTTATGATTATGCAAAATTTTCACAGCATTTTTCTATCCAGATTGCGATATTGGATGGCTTCGGCAAGATGCTCCAGCCCGATATTTTCCGAATCAGCCAAATCGGCAATGGTGCGTGCCACCTTTAGTATGCGATCATGGGAACGCGCAGAAAGCTGCAGCTGATTGAATATCTGCCGCATCATCTCCTGGCCGGCATCATCCAAATGACAGTATTTCTCCAGCTGCCTGCGCCCCATCAGAGCATTACAGGAGATGCCCCCCTCGGTCAGACGCCGGCTTTGACGAGCCCGGGCCGCCTGCACCCGCTTTTTGATCTGGGCAGAGCTTTCCGCCGGCCTGTCTGAGGAAATTTCCCCGTATTTTATGCGCGGCACCTCGATATGCAGGTCGATCCGATCCCAAAGCGGTCCGGAGATCTTGCCCAGATATTTTTTAATGGCATATTCACTGCAAGTACAAGCGCGCAAATTGTCCCCATAGAAACCGCAGGGGCAGGGGTTCATGGCTCCCACCAGCTGAAAATTGGCCGGGAAAGCCACCCGAGCGCTGACTCGGGAAACCATCACCTTATTATCCTCCAACGGCTGGCGCAGAGCTTCCAGCACATCGCGGGCAAATTCCGGCAGCTCGTCCAAAAAAAGTATGCCCTGGCTGGCCAGACTAATTTCCCCCGGCTTGGGATGAGCGCCGCCGCCAATAATGCTGGCCGAAGAAGCCCCATGATGAGGCGAGCGGAAAGGCCTTTTTGTCACCAGCGGCTGATTTTCAGGCAAAAGCCCAGCCACACTGTAGATTTTCGTGACCTCCAAGCTTTCGATAAAGGTCAGGTCAGGCATGATTGAGGGCAGACGTTTGGCCAGCATGGTCTTACCGGAGCCGGGAGGTCCTACCAAGACAATATTATGGCCGCCGGCCGCAGCAATTTCCAGCGCCCTTTTGGCGCCTTCCTGTCCCTTGACTTCACTCATATCATATGTATTTTCGGCAGCGGCCTCAGCAAACAGCTGATCGGTATCCACGCTGACGGCCTTCGCCTTTTGCTCACCGCGCAGCACGGCCAAAAGAGAAGGCAGGTCACAAGCCTCATAATATTGCATACCGCCGGCCAAAGAAGCCTCGCGGGCATTGGCGGCCGGCAGATAAAATTTTTCATAAGAGCGGCAAAGGCAATCAGCCATGGCCAAAGCTCCGGCCACAGGGCGGATAACCCCTTCCAGCGAAAGCTCGCCCACAAAAGCGCAGCCAGCCAAGGCCTCCGGAGCGATCTGTCCGGTCGCCGCCAAAATGCCGATGGCAATGGGCAGGTCAAACAGCGCGCCCTCTTTCCTGACGCCGGCCGGAGCCAGATTGACGGTGATACGCCGCAGCGGAAATTCCAGCTGGGAGTTTCTGATAGCAGCACGCACCCTTTCCTTGCTCTCCTTGACCGAAGTATCGGGCAGGCCCACAATATCAAAAGCGGGCAGGCCGGCGCTGACATCCACCTCTACCTGTACGCCATAGCCGTTCATACCCAAAACAGCGCAACTGTTGATGATGGCTAACAAAAAATCACCTCATTTGGTTTTTTGTGGCTTCACTTACAAAAAATCTTATACTGCGGGGACAGTTTACGATGGACACGTCGCGCCACATACCTCCATTTTCCCCATCCAGGCACCAAGTGACCTCGTCGATGCAGGAAATATCCATCTTAGAGGCATGCAGCAGCATCACATCTTCCGTATCATAATTTTTGCGCAGCACATCCGTGATGATGGAACTAAGGTGCACTGCATTTTTGGGAGAACGAACCAGAAGCATCTCAAACAGGCCGTCATCCAGTTTGACATAGTTCTGATTATATTTAAAAAGCCCGCCCATGGAGGTGGAATTAGTGATAGCACCAAAGATAAAATCCTCCTCCAGCACCAGGCCGTCATAATCAATGCGCATATGGTAAGAAGGAATTTTGGTATAGACAGGATAGCGAGTGAATGTCTTCATAAATTCCAGCACATAAGCCAAATATCCCAAAGAAGTCTTCATCTGCTGGGAAGTGGTGTAGGAAATATCGGAAAAGAGGCCAAAAGCCGCCACATAGTCAAAATAGAGCTCCTGATTGAAGGCGCCTATATCATAGGCAAAAGTATGCCCTTCGACAATGGCCTCGGCCGCCTTGATGGGATTTTTGGCTATGCCAAGGCTTTTTGAGATATCATTGGTGGTGCCGGTAGGGATAAATCCCAGCGGCGGCCTTTTTTCATGCGCCATCATGCCAGTGATGACCTCGTTTAAGGTGCCGTCGCCGCCGCAGCACACCACCAGGTCATAATCAGGCAAATTCAGCTTCACCATAAAAGTAGCGTCATATTTGCCGCGCGTAGGAAAGATTGTGACCTGATAATCATGCTGCGAGAGAATATCTTTGATATCAAATATCTTACTTTTCAGTTGTTGTTTGCCCGCAAAAGGGTTGATGATCAGCATCGCCTTTTTCATCTTGCCTAATGTCTCCTGTCAAATATTTTCCTTGCCTAATATTTGCCAAAAAATGGTTTTTAATACGCAAATTTAACTCTCTCGATCGATAAAATAAGGAGGTATCTGCCGCAGTATTTGCGCCGCTTGACCCCAGCCATCCAGGAGCCGCACAGCTTCTGCGGCCGTTTGTCGGCCCAAGCGCTTGGCCGCATCCAGCCCCAAAAGGGAAACATAGGTGGTCTTTTGATTTTTAGCATCGCTGCCGATGGTTTTGCCCAGCTTTTGCTCATTGCCGACAACATCCAAAATATCATCGGCGATCTGAAAGACCAATCCGATCTTTTCCGCATAAAGCGATAATGTCGTCTCTTTTCCCACCCCGGCATCAGCCAGCAAGGCGGCGCTGGTCAGCGAAGCTTTAAACAGAGCACCGGTCTTGTTTTCGTGGATAAATCGCAGCTTTTTCTGCGACAGGTTGCGCCCCTCTCCGGCCAAATCGGCCACTTGCCCCACGATCATGCCCCGGATGCCGGCGCAATAGGCCACCCGATCGATGGACGCCAGCAGATTTTGCGCTTTGGCATAAGGTGCTACTTTTATCATGCAGTTGAAGGCATAGGTCAAAAGGGCATCCCCGGCCAAAATGGCCTGCGCCTCATTAAAAGCCCTGTGACAGGTGGGCTTGCCTCGTCTCAGATCATCATCATCCATGGCCGGCAGGTCATCATGGATCAGGGAATAAGTGTGTATCATTTCCAAAGCGCAGGCAAAGGGCAACAAGTTCTTGCCATCATGACCCAAAGCCTCTAAAGCCGCCAGAAAAAGACAGGGACGCAGGCGCTTGCCACCAGCGAATACACTGTAGCGCATGGCCTCATACAGCACCTTTTCCTCGCCCTCAGCTGGCGGCAGCAGTCGATCAAGCTCCTTTTCCACCTCTTTCTTTTGTACAGATAAAAATTGCCGCAATTCCATGCAGCCACCTCCTTTAAACTTGCGGTTATTCCTCCAGGCTCTGCTCTAATTTTTTCTCGGCTTTATCCAGCTGCTGACGGCAGACGCCCAAAAGAGCAACTCCCTCGCCATAGAGCTTGAGCAGATCTTCTAATGGTTGCTGCTCCTCTTCCATCTTTCTTATTATCTCTTCCAAACGGCTGAGTGATTCCTCAAAATTCATTTTCTTTTTCATGCGCCAACTCCTTCTCCTCCACCCGGCAGCGCAGGCTGCCTTTGGCTAATCTCACTTGCAGCTTCTGCCCGATCTCTGCTTGTTCGGCCTCAGTCAACAGCCGACCCTTTTCCGTACTGCAAAGAGCATAGCCCCTGCTCAAAACCGATAAAGGATCCAGCATGCGCAAAGCTTGAGCCGCCACGGCCAGCTGCCTTCCTTTTTCTTGCAAGGCTGAAGTAAATCTCAGCCGCAAAGACTCCCCGGCCTCGTCCAGGGCTTGAGCCTTGCCGGCCAGCACTAAGGGGGGTTGGGCGAAAATCGGTTTATCGGCCAGATGGCGCCAACGGCCTTTTTTCTCCACCAGTTGCTTCTCGGCGGCTGCGGCCAACCTTTGCCCATAATGGCGCAAGCGCGCCAGCCAAGCCTCGGCATCCGGCACAGCCAATTCCGCCGCCTGACTGGGCGTGGCCGCGCGAATATCGGCCGCCAAATCGGCAAGAGTAAAATCAATCTCATGCCCCACCGCGGTGATAACAGGAGTATGCACAGCCGCTATGGCCCGCACCACGGGCTCCGTATCGAAGGCCGCCAAATCCTCGGCCGAACCGCCGCCTCTGGTCACGATCAGAATATCACAACCGGCTTTATCGGCCTTGGCAATAGCAGCAGCGATCTGCTGCGGAGCCAGAGGTCCCTGCACCAAGGTGGCAAAAAGCCGTAGATCAATATTAGGCCAGCGTCTTTTGGCAATTTTTTGCACATCGGCCCAGGCCGCTCCCTCGACCGAGCTGACCACAGCCACACTGTTGGCAAAAAAGGGCAAGGGCTTTTTGACCTTTTCATCAAAAAGCCCTTCTGCCGCCAAAATCCGTTTAAGCTGTTCGGTCGCGGCCGAACCCTTGCCTTCGCCCACAGCAAACACCTCTTGGGCATAAAGCTGGCAGCAGCCGTCCTTTTCATAGAGGGCCACGCGGCCAAAAGCCACGATCTCCATACCATCGGCCAAATCCACGGCCAGATGGGAGGCATAGCTGCGAAAGATGACACAGCGCAAAGCTGAGCTCTCATCCTTCAGGCTGAAATAGATATGGCCGGAGCTATGCCGTTTATAGCCACTGATCTCGCCCTTAATAGCCACGGAGCATAAGACCTCATCCTCAGCCAGCAATTCTTTGAGATAATAGGTTATCTGCGACACATTATAAATTTGAGCTTGACAGTCTATGGCCATAAATGCTCCTATTTACTGTTTTTTGCTCTCAATTTCCGCAACAATTCTACAAATTGTTCCAGATTATCCACTTTGGGCAATTCTCCCTGGTACAGATCCAAATGTTTATAGATCATTTCCAGCAAAGCCTCTTCGGAAGGCCCCACGGGATTATTTCTGGTCTCGATGCCGTTGATATCAAGCTGCCAGCCCCAGCGGCCTAAAGAGCAGACCTTGCCGCCGATGGGAATGATATCCACCAGCCAATCACCATAATAGGAGAGCTGCATCAAACAGCCTTCTGGGCAATATGGACAGACAGCTTCCTCTTTTCTTGTGGGCAGAGGCGGGGTTTTGCCCAAAGGCCAGCGCGTAGTGATGGCACCGGTAGGACAAAATACAGCGCAGGCGCCGCAGCCCACACAATTGCTGCTTTTCAGCGGATCCATAAAGGCCGGCCCCAGCTGCGTATCGAAGCCGCGGCCCCAATAGCCCAAGGCCTCTACATCCAGCAAGCTGCGGCAGACTTTGACGCACAGCCCGCATTGGATACACTTGTTGGGGTTACGCCAGATATTGGGTTGAGAAATATCGCGTGCCACCAGATGGAAATCGCCCTCATACACCTTGCCTTGGGGATTATATTCCTGCAACAAGGGCAGCAGCTTGCAATCATAATAGTCGTGACAGCCGCATTCCAGACAGCGTGAAGCCTCTTTTTGAGCCTCATATTCCGTATAGGGCAGCACGATCTCGTCAAAATTCTGATTGCGTTCCATAGGAGGCAGAAAAGTATATTTCACCCTGTTGGCCAGCTTATGCGGGGGAATATCCCGCTCATTGAATTTATCATTGGTCACTAAATATGGTTTTTTGACAGGTTTAAGCTCTCCCGCCAAGAAACTGTCGATGACCTTGGCCGCATTTTTGCCATTAGCAATGGCGCTGATAGCAATATCCGGGCCTTTATTGACAGCATCGCCGCCGGCAAAAACGCCGGGCAGATTGCTGGCATATGTGGTTTCATCCACACAGATGGTATTGCGGCGGGTCAGCTCCACGCCTTCTAAGCCATCTACCGAAACCTTCTGGCCGATAGCAGCAATGATGCGGTCATAATCAGCATCATAGATATTGCCTTCGATGGGCACGGGACGCGGACGGCCGCTGGCATCAGGCTCGCCCAATTTCATCCTCTGGATGGTCAGACCAACGGCCTTACCGTTTTCCACGATGACTTTGGTGGGCGCGGCCAGAAAACGGATCCTCACGCCTTCTTCTATGGCTTCCTCTACTTCCCATTTGGCCGCCGGCATCTCGCCCTGGGTGCGTCTATATATGATCTCTACCGATTCGGCGCCCAAGCGCAAGGCCGTGCGTGCGGCATCCATAGCCGTATTGCCGCCACCGACAACAGCCACTCTTTCTCCTTCACAGGAAACTGCATCTTGAGTAACCTGATATAAAAATTCCAGACCGCCGCAAACACCGGGTGTATCTTCGCCTTCGCAACCCAAAGCGCTGCTCTTCCAGGCACCAATGGCCAAAAATACGGCATCATAGTCTTTTTGCAGGCCTTCGATGGTGATATCACGGCCCAATCGTTGGTTATAATTGATCTTAAGGCCCATTTTTTCAATAAGGCCGACCTCTTGATCCAAAACTTCTTTAGGCAATCTATATTGCGGTATGCCATAACGCAACATGCCGCCGGCCTTAGGCATAGCTTCAAAGATTTCCACATCATGCCCCAAACGCAAAAGGAAATAAGCCGCAGATAAACCGGCCGGACCGCCTCCGACGATAGCCACGCGCTTGCCGCTTTTGGCAGACATGGGCGGCTGATATGGTACGGGCTGGGACAGATCCCAATCACCGGCAAATTGTTTGAGCTTGGCAATAGCCAAATATTGTCCACCCAAATGGTTGCGGCAGAATTCATCGCATTCCTTGTCGCAAACAGGCCGACAAACATACACTTTCATCTTGCGGCGGCATTCATCCTGGCAAGGATGGGGGCAAATACGCCCGATACTAGCCGGCAGCGGGTTATCTTCTTTGATCAGGCGGATAGCCTCGGCATAGCGGCTATTGGCGATCAGGCCGATATAGCCCTGACAATCCTGCTCGGACGGACAAGCCAGCCGGCAAGGCGGCCGGCAATCGCCGCGATGATCGGAGAGCAAAAGACGCATGGAGATTTCCCTTGCTTCGATGAGAGCGGGGGTGCGGG
>CAYRML010000010.1:0-34851 GCA_964425485.1 uncultured Peptococcaceae bacterium
AACCTTGTTGGCCAGGGCCGTAGCTGGCGAAGCCGGGGTGCCGTTTTTCTCAATCAGCGGTTCCGATTTTGTGGAAATGTTTGTTGGCGTAGGTGCGTCAAGGGTGCGCGATCTTTTTGAGCAGGCCAAAAAACATGCTCCCTGTATTATATTTATTGATGAAATTGATGCTGTGGGCCGGCAAAGAGGTGCCGGTTTAGGTGGCGGCCATGATGAAAGAGAGCAGACGCTTAATCAATTGCTGGTGGAAATGGACGGTTTCTCCGCCAATGAGGGTATCATAGTGGTTGCAGCCACCAACAGACCGGATATTCTCGACCCAGCCTTGCTGCGTCCTGGGCGCTTCGACAGGGAAGTGACAGTGGATGTGCCCGATGTACTGGGCCGCAGGCAGATTTTGGAGGTCCATGCCAAAGGCAAACCCATCGACAGCACGGTGGATTTTGATGTTGTAGCTCGCCGCACACCCGGATTTACCGGCGCCGATTTGGCTAATGTGATCAATGAGGCGGCTCTTTTAGCTGCTCGGCATAACAAAAAAACCATTGGCATGATGGATATGGATGCGGCGGCGGAAAGAGTTATCGCCGGGCCGGAGAAAAAATCCCGTGTTATCAGTGAAAGGGAGAAAAAGCTGGTATCATATCATGAGGCCGGTCATGCTGTTGCTTCCTATTTCTTGCCTAATTCTGATCCTTTGCATAAAATTTCTATTATTCCGCGTGGGCGTGCCGGCGGCTATACCTTGCTTTTGCCCAAAGAAGACCGCCGCTATGTGACCAAATCTCAGATGCTGGATGAGTTGGTAATATATCTGGGCGGCCGGATGGCGGAAGAATTGGTGCTGAAAGATATCAGCACCGGCGCCCAAAACGATTTGGAAAGAGCCACAGAAATTGTGCGCCAGATGATCACCCGTTATGGCATGAGCGAGGATCTGGGTCCTTTGACTTTTGGCAAGCGCACCGACACTGTCTTTTTAGGCCGGGATATTTCCCAGGAACGCAATTACAGTGAGGCTATTGCCTATGCCATAGACAAAGAAGCCCGTCAGATGATTGATGAGGCCTATACCAGAGGCAAAAATATACTCAGCGAAAATATAGATAAATTGCATGCTGTGGCGGCCGCTCTGATGGAAAAAGAAACTTTGCAGGCGGAAGAATTCTATCAATTGATGAAAGGCGATAAAGATGCCGAAGACTTGACAGCGGATGATAGCGATAACGGCGCTTTGCCAATCCCCGATAGTAATGTGCAGGCAGCGCCCTGGCCCGCAGCGCCACAGCCGGAAAAGACTCGTCCCGAAGATATGTCGATTCAGGAAACAAGTGGGCAAAAAAAAGAGGATCAGAGTCCGGAGATCAACGTTCTGTATAGCCCTAAAGATGAGGATTGATAGTGGCAGGATTTTCCTTTTTTATGCAGAATTATGTCCTAAAATAAATATGAGGAATGATGGCTGTGGGAGATTGCCCTTGGCAGGCCGAAGAAGTAAATGACGGAACAGTCGAACCGTCACGAATCTTTCAGGCTCCCGGACCGCGGTCGGACCGAACTCTGAAAAGACCCTTCTTTTAAGGGCACCGACGGAGCAAACTCTTCGGAGCATAAACTCTCAGGTAAACAAACAGGGAGAAGACATGTTTCTTCTCCCTGTATTTTTATATTTAAAAGGAGTAAAGCCATGAAAAAAACGGCATTATATGATGAGCACATAGCTTTGGGCGGTAAAATAGTCGATTTTGGCGGCTGGGCCTTACCTGTGCAATATTCTGGCATCCTGGCGGAGCATATGGCTGTACGACAGGCAGCAGGCCTTTTTGATGTCTCTCATATGGGAGAGATCATGATCGAAGGACAGGAGGCGGAGGCTTTTATTCAGCATCTGGTTACCAATAATCTGGCGGGAGCCGAGGATGGACGCATCATTTATTCGCCCATGTGCTATGAAAACGGTACGGTGGTAGATGATGTGCTTATTTATCGTTATAATGGGCAAAAATATCTTATGGTGGTCAATGCCGCCAATACTGATAAAGATTGGCAATGGCTGCAAGATAAAAAAGATGATTTTAAAAAAGATGATTTTACTATAGGGCTAAAAAACATTTCTGATCAAATTTGCCAGCTGGCCTTGCAGGGCCCGCTTTCCGCCCAAATATTGGCTAAGGTCAGTGATGTTCCTGTATCGGAATTGCGCTTTTATCATTTTTATCCCCAGGCTCAGGTTTGCGGAGAGACTGTCTTGGTCTCCCGCAGCGGTTATACGGGCGAGGACGGTTTTGAGATATATGCGGATGCCGAAGCTGCTGTGAGCATTTGGCGTGGTCTTTTAGCTGCCGGAGCGGATGAAGGTATACTGCCTTGTGGTTTGGGCGCGAGGGATACCTTGCGCTTTGAAGCAGCTTTGCCCCTTTATGGGCATGAAATATCGGCGGAAATTTTGCCGTTGGAAGCCGGTTTGGGCAAATTTGTTGATTTAAACAAAGCAGATTTTATTGGCAAAGAAGCTTTGCATGCTGCTAAAACGGCAGGTATTATGCGTAAATTGGTGGGGCTGGAGATTATTGGCCGGGGTGTAGCCAGGGAGCAGTATGAAGTGCAAAAAGATGGTAAAACTATTGGTTTTGTGACCAGCGGCAGCTATGCACCCAGCTCGCAAAAAAACTTGGCCATGGCCTTGCTGAATATAGATTATGCAAAAGAGGGGCAGACCGTTGATGTCATCATCAGAGGGAACGCTGTGGCAGCGGTGATAATCCCCAGGCCATTCCATGAAAAAAAATATAAAAAATGAAGGGGGAATTTTTATGAAAATTATAGCAGGATTGAAGTATAGTGATGAGCATGAATGGGTACGTGTGGAAGGTAATAAGGCCTATATTGGCATAACTGATTATGCGCAGGAGCATTTAGGAGATATAGTTTTTGTGGAATTGCCGTCGCTTGGCGATACTTTGGATAAAGGTGATACCTTATGTGTGTTGGAAAGCGTTAAGGCTGCCTCCGATGTTTATTGTCCGCTGGCCGGAAAGATACTTGCCGTGAACGAGGCTCTGATAGATAATCCAGCTTTGATCAATGAAGATGCTTATGAAGCTTGGCTGGCTGTGCTGGAAATCTCTGATAAATCGGAATTAGCGGATTTGTTGAATGAGGCTGAATACGAGGAATTTTGTCAGGAATAGAAAAAGAGGGTGTATATTTATGCATAGATATAACGGTAATACTCCCCAAGAACAATCCGCCATGCTGGCGGCTTTAGGCCGGGAAAAGATAGAGGAACTTTTTTCATCTGTGCCGCCACAAATGGTTTTGCAGCGGCAATTGGATTTACCTTCTCCTTTAGCGGAGCAGGAGCTGAAGAATTATTTGCTTGATTTGGCCGATAAAAATTATAATCTGCAGCAATATGCCTGTTTTCTTGGCGCCGGCGCCTATGACCGCTATATACCGTCTTTGATACATCATCTGACTTCTCGGCAGGAATTTCTTACTTCCTATACCCCTTATCAGCCGGAAATCAGTCAGGGCACTTTGCAGGCCATTTTTGAATATCAGACTATGATCTGCCAGCTTACGGGTATGGAGGTGTCCAATGCTTCCATGTATGATGGGGCCAGTGCTTTGGCCGAGGCCGTTATCTGCGCGGCTTCGGCCCAAAGGAGACAGACGGTGCTGCTGTCGGCGGCTTTACATCCGCAATATCGGCGGACTGTCAGGACTTATTGCCGCTTTAATGGGCTGAAAATACAAGAGATCCCCCATGATAATGGTATCACCGACATGGCGGCTGTGCAGGCGGCTTTGAATAATGATGTGGCCGCTGTCGTCATCGGTCAGCCCAATTTCTTCGGCTTGGTAGAAGACGTCGCCTCTGTGGCCGAGGCGGCGCATGCGGCTAAAGCTTTGCTGCTGGTCAGCGCCGACCCCATTGCCCTGGCCATCTTGGAAGCGCCAGGCAAACAGGGCGCCGATTTTGTGGTGGGCGAAGGACAGCCTTTGGGTAATCCTCTGGGCTTTGGCGGCCCCTATTTGGGCTTTTTTGCTACCACACAAAAGTACCTGCGCCGCATGCCCGGCCGTATAGCCGGTATGACTAAGGATAAAGAGGGCCAGAGAGGATTTGTGCTGACCATCCAGACCAGAGAACAGCATATAAGAAGGGAAAAGGCTACCTCCAACATTTGTTCTAATCAGGCCTTATGCGCCTTGACGGCGGCTATTTATCTGGCCACTTTGGGTAAGGAAGGGCTGAAAAAAGTGGCGCAGCTGTCCATGGCCAAGGCTCATTATGCTTATGAGCAGCTCTTAAACAGCGGTCGCTTCCAACCGCTTTTTGCCGACAGGCCTTTCGTTTTTGAATTTGCCGTGCACACCGATCAGAATATAAAAGCACTTAACTGGCGGCTTTTACAACATAAAATAATCGGCGGTTATAATTTGGCGGTTGACTATCCTCAGTTGGCCGGCGGCTGGCTTTTGGCCTGCACGGAAAAAAGAAGCAAGCAGGAAATAGACTTGCTGGTAGAAAAGGCGGGTGAGCTCGGGTGACAATTAACAAAAAAGTGGATTTGCTGTTTGAAAAATCGGCGCCGGGGCGCATGGCTTATTCTTTGCCTGATTTTGATGTGCCTTTTGTCGGCCCCCAGCAGTATATGCCCGCCCAGTGGCTGCGCAGCGAGGATGCTGATTTACCGCAGCTGAGCGAGCTGGACGTGGTGCGCCATTATACGCAGCTTTCCCAGAAAAATTATGGGGTGGATGCCGGATTTTATCCTTTGGGCTCCTGTACCATGAAATATAATCCGAAGCTCAATGAGGATATGGCGGCTTTAGCAGGTTTTGCCGAGACTCATCCTTGCCAAGATGAGCAGAGTGTGCAAGGCAATCTGACTCTGATCTATCGTTTGCAGGAATTTTTGGCCGAAATAACCGGTATGGACGAGGTTTCTCTGATGCCAGCGGCCGGCGCTCAGGGTGAGATGGCCGGGTTGATGATGATTAAGGCCTATCATGAGAGCCGCGGTGAACATAATCGCGATAAGATCCTGGTGCCCGATTCTGCTCATGGCACCAATCCGGCCTCTGCCGTACTGGCCGGCTGCTCTATCATCGAAGTTAAAACAGATGCTTTCGGCGGTGTTGATTTGCAAGATTTACGGGCTGTCACTGGGCAAAACACCGGCCAGATCGCTGGCTTGATGCTGACTAATCCCAACACTTTGGGGCTGTTTGATGAAAATATTGGGCAAATCGCCGAGATTATTCATGAGGAAGGCGGCTTATTGTATTATGACGGAGCCAATGCTAATGCCATTATGGGCATCAGCCGACCCGGCGATATGGGATTTGATGTGGTACATCTCAATTTGCATAAGACTTTTTCCACACCTCATGGCGGCGGCGGTCCGGGAGCCGGGCCTGTGGCTGTCAAAAAGAAGCTGGAGCCTTTTTTGCCCATACCCATTATCGTTAAAGAGGGGGACCTCTATCATCTGCAATATGAGCGGCCTATGTCTATTGGCCAGGTCAAGGCTTTTTACGGCAATTTCTTAGTAGCAGTTAAGGCTTTTGCCTATATTCTATCCATGGGCGCGGAAGGGCTGAAAGAAGCTTCGCAAGGGGCCGTGCTTAACGCCAATTATATAATGGAAATGCTGAAAGATGATTTTTATCAGCCTTTTGCCAAAACCTGCATGCATGAATGCATCCTTTCCGGCAAAAAACAAAAAGAGGCCACAGGTGTGACTGCGTTGGACATAGCTAAAAGGCTGCTGGACTTTGGTTATCATCCGCCAACCATCTACTTTCCACTAATCGTGGATGAGGCCTTGATGATAGAGCCGACGGAGAGCGAAAGCAAAGCCACCATCGATGAGTTTATCACGGTCATGAAAAATATCGCTCAGGAAGCTATCGATGATCCGGAGCTGGTAAAATCGGCCCCGCACCAGACCCCAGTCAAAAGGCTGGACGAAGTGGCGGCGGCCAGAAATCCCATCCTGATCTGGCAGCCAGCTGAATAGACATAAAAAAGCTATGGTTTAAACCATAGCTTTTTTATGGGAATAAATATAGTATTTTGTTGATAAATGGAGTAAAATAGAAAAAGCAATAAATTAGGAAAAGAGGTAAGCCGATGGAGCCAAATTTACGTCTTTTGCCGATAAAAAATCCGGAAGAGCTAAGCCTGAAGATGTCGGATATCGGTGTCAGCCCAACAGGCTGCCGGATGATGTGCGATAAGGGCATTTTATATGCCATGCAGGCCGATGATCTGTCTGTGTCGGCGGCTTTGATCTTAAAACAGGAACTGTTGGCCATTGGTGGCGAGGCGGCTGTGCATGAAAAAGTTATTGTCCATGGGGTGGAAAAAAGCTCTGTCATCCTTTTGGCCACCATAGCCCAATATCGACTTTTGGCGCAAAAATTACAGCAGCAGCAATTTGGGCTGCCCGGTCTGGGGCAGGAAATATTGCATTTGCTAGCGGCTTGCCAAAGGTCTACGCATAGTATTATCGGAGCCAGAAAAAGTCTGATCTGCGGAGGAAAAACCCTTGTTATGGGCATAGTAAATATAACGCCGGATTCTTTTTATGATGGTGGTTGTTATTTGGAACCGACCGCAGCCATCGAACATATCCTGGCCATGGCTGAAGCCGGTGTGGATATAATCGATATCGGCGGCGCTTCCAGTCGTCCCGGCAGCAGTCCCCTGCCCGCCCAAGTGGAGATAGAGCGCATCTTGCCTGTGATCGAAGCTGTGGCGCCGTTGGTAACTCAGCCCATATCCGTAGATACTGATCAGGCGCAAGTGGCCGAGGCGGCTTTAGCCGCCGGCGCCGATATCATCAATGATATCAGCGGTTTGCAGGATGATGCTATGCTGAAATTGGCCCTGCATGAGAGGGCTCCGGTCATAATCATGCATAATAGCCGGGGCTTGGAGCATGGCCCGGATATTATGTCTGAGATCATAGCATTCTTCCGCCGGACTATTGCTAAGGCCAAAGAGGCCGGGATCAAAGATGAGCAAATCATCATTGATCCGGGCTTGGGTTTTGGCAAGAATACGGAGCAAAACCTCATCATCCTACGTGATCTTAGCCAGTTGCGCGGATTGGACTATCCGATTCTGATTGGTGCTTCCAATAAAAGGTTTGTTGGCGATATCTTACAGCTGCCGCTGGAGCGGCGCCTTTCCGGATCTACGGCTGTGGCAACCGTAGCTGCTTGCCATGGTGCGGATATAGTGCGCGTGCATGATTTTGTCTCTATGATGCAGGCGGCTAAAATGACTGATGCTATCAGGAGGGGTAAAAAATGAGCAAATATAAAGATAAAATTATTTTGCCACAAATGACTTTTATGGGCAGACATGGCGTTTGCCCGCAGGAAAAAGAAGAAAAACAGGCCTTTATTATAGATATGAAGCTGTATTTGGATTTGGCTACAGCCGCGGCGGAAGATGATCTGAATTTAACGCTGGATTATGGCAAAATTTATTTACAGGTGCGGGAAATCGTGGAAAATAACAGTTATAATTTGCTGGAACATTTAGCTCATCAAATTATAAAACTGGCTCTTAGCTATCCGCAGGTGAAGAAAGTCAAAGTGCGGGTGGAAAAACCGGCGGCCAAGGCCGGCAATGCGGAATTCAGAGCGCAAGTGGCTCTGGAAAGGGAAAGAGATTGATGGCGGAGCGGATTTTCCTGGCTTTGGGCAGCAATTTAGGCGACCGTTTGTCTTATTTGCAGCAGGCGGTGGACAAGCTTAGCCGCACCGAAGGATTATCGCTGATAAAAAAATCTTCTGTTTATCGTACCTTAGCTTGGGGCGTGCGGGATCAGACCGATTATTATAATGCAGTGATAGAGATGCTTTGCCAGCCCTCTGCTCCTCAGTTATTACAGACAGTACAAAGAATAGAGTTGGATCTGGGCAGAGAAAGACATCATAAATGGGCCGCACGCACTTTGGATATCGATATCCTGCTTTTTGGCGGGCAGCAGCTAGAAAGCGAAGATTTGACGGTGCCCCATCCTTTGCTGTCTCAGCGGCTGTTTGTGCTTTGCCCTTTGGCGGAATTGGCACCAGAGATGGTTGTTCCCGGCTTAGGTAGAGTTGATGTTTTGCTGCAAAAGCAATTACAATATGAAAAGAAAGAAAATATTAAAAACAAGATTGAGCAAATTTTACTGCCTTCTCAATGGTAAAGATATAGATCAAAATAAATAAGAGGAAGCTATTATGGAAATTATCAAATCAAAAAAAGAGATGCAAGCGAAGGCGCTGGCTTGGCGCAAGGACGGCAAAAGCATTGGTTTTGCCCCCACGATGGGCTATTTGCATGCCGGTCATTTATCGCTTTTTGCCCAAGCCCGCAAGGAAAATGATATTGTCGTGGCTAGTATTTTTGTCAATCCTATGCAGTTTGGGCCGCAGGAAGATTATGATGCCTATCCCCGCGACCTGGAGCGTGACAGCCGCCTTTGTGCCGAAAACGGCGTAGATTGCCTGTTTGCTCCAGACAAGGCGGAAATGTATGAGGCGGATTTTGCTACTTATGTGCAAGTTGAAGGCTTGGATAATTATCTCTGTGGGGCCAGTAGACCTGGCCATTTCCGCGGAGTCACCACCGTGGTCATGAAATTATTTGCTATTTGTCAGCCGAACAGAACTTATTTTGGCCAGAAAGATATACAACAATTAACTATTTTGCAAAGGATGGTCGGCGACCTGGATTTGCCTCTGGAAATCCGAATGGTGCCAACGCAAAGGGAAGCCGATGGCCTGGCCATCAGCTCCCGTAATGTTTTTTTAAGTGAAGCTGAGAGAAAGCAGGCCCCGGCCATTTATCAATCATTAGCCTTGGCGCAAAAATTGATTAATGAAGGAGAAAAAGATGTAGATATTATAATTGAAATGGCTAGTAATCATTTGCATAAAAATGCGCCTTTAGGCCATATAGACTATCTGCAAATAGTGGATGCCGCAAAGCTTGATCCTTTGCTTAAGATTGAAAAACCCCTGGTCATTGCCACTGCTGTCAAAATGCCCGGTGCCCGGCTGATAGATAATATCTATATGAAATAAATGTATAGAACTCTTGACAACAAGTATTGCTTGCGTTATACTTTTTTTAACTAATCACTACTGATTAAGTAGGAAATGGAGGGCGGCTTATGAATATTTCTACCAAAGGCCGATATGGACTGAGGGCCATCTTGGATTTGGCGGCTCATTATGATGATAAGCCGATAGCTATTTCTGCCATATCTATGCGTCAAAATATTTCCGAAGGATATCTGGAACAATTGATGATACCTATGAGAAAATTTGGTCTTGTGACCAGCGTCAGAGGAGCTAAAGGTGGTTATATTTTAGCCAAGTGTCCGCGTGAAATAATTGTGGGTGATGTTTTCCGTGCTTTGGAAGGCCCTTTAAATTTTGCCAGTTGTGTCAGTGAAATGCCTTTGGAAAGCTGTGGTATGGAAGATACTTGTGCCAGCAAAAAATTGTGGTATGATTTACAGATGGCTATCAGTAATGTTTTAGATTCGTATACTTTGGCTGATCTTTTAGAAAAATAAATAGGCAATCTTTTTACAAAAGGGGATAACAAAAATGCGTAAAGTTTATTTTGATAATGCCGCCACAACACCGGTTTATCCGGAGGTGGCGGAATTTATCAAGGATTATCTGATCAATCATTGGGGAAATCCCTCCAGCCTTCATGCCTTTGGCCGTGATGCTAAACAACATCTGGAGAAGGCTCACGCTCAAGTAGCCGATACTTTGGATGTGCAGCCGGAAGAAATATTTTTCACAAGCGGCGGCACAGAAGCAGACAATATGGCCATCATAGGCACGGCTTTAAGGGCACAGAAAGGCCATATTATCACATCTGCCGTTGAGCATCCGGCAGTACTCTCCACCTGCAAATATTTGGCTAAAAACGGCTTTGATTTAACAATTTTACCGGTTGATTCTTATGCCATGGTCAATCCGGACGAATTGCGAAAAGCTTTGCGCCCGGATACAATTTTAGTTAGCATCATGCATGCCAATAATGAAGTTGGCACTATTAATCCCATTAGCGAGTTGGGCCTTATCTGTAAGGAGGCCGAGGTGCTTTTTCATGTTGATGCTGTTCAGAGCTGGTGTAAGGTTCCATTTACAGCGGAAAATCTTAATGCCGATATGATCAGTCTTTCCTCTCATAAAATCAATGGCCCTAAAGGCGTTGGCGCTTTATACAAAAAATCTTCGGTTAAACTAAACCGTATTTTTCATGGCGGCGGGCAGGAGAAAAAGGCTCGCTCTGGTACGGAAAATATGCCCGGTATAGTAGGCATGGGTTTGGCCGCGGAAATCAGTTGGCGTGATTTAGCCAAAAACATGGCCAAATGGCAAAAACTAAGAGATAGTCTGGTTTCTCAGGTTTTGGAGCAGATCCCCTACAGCCGCCTTAATGGCCATCCGTTGCAGCGTTTGCCGCATAATGCCAATATTAGCTTCAATTATGTGGAAGGAGAGGCCTTGCTTTTATATTTAGATATGCAGGGTGTGGCCTGTTCCTCTGGTTCTGCCTGTGCCTCCGGTTCCACGAGTGCTTCTCATGTTTTGGTTGCCATGGATATTGAGCCCGGCTTTATGACAAGTGCCTTGCGTTTTTCTCTTGGTTATGGCAATTCACAAGAAGATGTTGATTATACAGTTGAAATTATTAAGGACAGGGTGCAGTTTCTACGCAATGCATCACCGCTTTATCCACCAAATAAATAATATTGCAAAAATAAAACTCCCGCCCAAGGCGGGAGTTTTTTGTGACCTCAATCCCTTCTCGGCATAGTATCAGAAGAGAGGCATATTTTTAAAATATACCAGCCATCTACACAAACACTGTCGGGAGGGACAAAAAATGAAAAAGATTGCTCTGATAGCCCTGATAGTTTTTTTAATTATATCAATATTTAAAATAGGGTTTTTGAACACGTTTTTGCTTTGCGCCGGGGCTTTGCTTTTGGTGATAATTATTTCCGTTTTTATTTATGCACTTTTTTATAAAAAGCAGAAGGATGAAGAGATGTGGGAGGATGAGCCTTGATAAAAGTTTATGCTTTTATCAGGCAGGACTTTTCCCCTAGAAAGAGAAAATATGCAATTATTAATATATTAATTATAAAGAGAAGAGGTGTTTTTATGCGTTTAGCTCAATTTGAAATACATGATGGTCAAGAAATACTGGATATGCTTAATAAAAGCAAGTATTGCCATATTGCTATGTTGGATGGCAATGTTCCTTATATCGTGGCTATGTTTTACGCTTATGAACCTGCGGAAAAAAGGATTTATATACACGGAGCTACCGAAGGGCGTAAATTTGATATACTCAGTCGCGGCGGGCAGGTTTGTTTGCAAATTGTGGAATATGGGCAGGTATATCCTGCCGACAAACCTTGTGATTATTTTGGCTTATATACCAGCATCGTTTGTGACGGACTCATACGGCAACTCTCCGAAGAGGAAAAAAAGCATGCCTTGGATCTGATCACTTTGAAATATAGCGGCATAGAATCTTTTCCTTATTCCGATGAGGCTCTGGCTTCTGTCAGTTGTTGGTGTATAGAATTATTGTCCGTGAGTGGGAAAAAATTGCCCGAACCACAATAAATGCCGACAGCTACTGGGGAACGTTTACTGGGTTTTGGTAATATTATGTCATAACCTAAGAAAAAGGGGGTTATGGCTTGGATATTTATGCTTCTGATTTTGCGGTAATCCGGACGTTGCAAGAGGTCATGATGGATGAAAATGCAGCGGCAAAAAATTTTAGTCTTATTGCGGCTTTAGCGCCTAATGCTCAAGAACAATCGCAACTCCATGCTATTAGAATGGAGGACCGAAGACATTATCATTTTTTACAGGATATTTATGAGGAGATAACAGGAGATCATTATAGCACCGGCATTGCTTCCGTCAGCCTACCAACGAATTATTGTGATATGATAAAAGCTGTGTTATATGATAAAATCAAGACTGCTTTCGCCTATGAGAAGTTGGCCTGTAACCTTGCTTGCTTTAAGCAAAAAGATATAATATGCTTTATTTTAAACGATGAAAAACATCATGCTCGTATGTTGGCGGCTATTTACCAAAAATTCGCTAAAAAAATGGCAGGACAGCTGCCTTTTAACAGGGGTTTTGCCAAGTATTATCGTTCACAAGCAGACCCATCTTTTGCCGACGAAACCTTCAACCCATCCAATCCGATTAACTATTAAGGAACAACTCCCAGACAAGGAGTTGTTCCTTAATAATTTTATCTTGCGCCTCTTGGCATATGGCATGATTTTATGATAAAATAACAAGGATATCGATTATAGGGAGATATCAAAGCGCCATAACAGTGCTGAAATTAAATCATAAAAACTGAATAACTATATATGGAAGAGTATCGAAGTGGTCATAACGAGCCGCACTCGAAATGCGGTGTACCGCAAGGTACCGTGGGTTCGAATCCCACCTCTTCCGCCACAAACCCCTAAAAATGCTACATTTTCAGGGGTTTTCTCTGTTGCTCAGTGATGCCCGGATTTTAACCTTGTGGCTCTGTGACGCCCAATGATGTCCGAATTTTGATGCCTGATGACTTCAACACCTAGAATCAAATATACATCGCATTCATAAATATTAAATGCCGCGGACCATATTGATGCGGCGTGCACGGAACTATCCGGTCACCCTTCTTTTCGCAGGGGCATTGGCAAATCGACCTTATTCAGGCGGCAAAAGCTTTGCATCCCGATATCTTGTTTATACGTAGAAGGCCCGCTCTCGGAAAAGGGCGGGCTTTTGTGTATCCTGGATTTTCACTGGGCTAGTCCGGGATTTGTTCTGTTGTATTATATACCTTCTAGTTACTTGGATAGTAGATTATACAATACCTGGGCCATTTCTGCTCGGGTGGTGGTATCGAAGGGGGTGAGCCTTCCGGCCTTGCCGCCAACAGTTTCTGTCCCGATCATCAAGGTCATGGACTTCTTGGCCCAGTAGGCAATCTGTCCCGTAGACACATGAGTATATTTTTTCGATTTTAGCATAATAGCTTGACAGTATATGCAAATATTTGCATAATAATTATTATACTGATAAAAATCCGGTTAATATAAAAGGCCAAATTTGAGGATTGTAAAAAAGAGGTGACATATGCTTGTAAAAATTATTAATGCCAATGAAAAGCAAATGGATATTTTCATTAATGCGGCCAGAGATGAGGGTTGGAATCCGGGGTTCCATGACGCTAAAAGCTTTTATGCTTGCGATAACAGTGGATTTTGGCTTGGTTTTAGCGAAAAAGAAAAAATTGTCAGCATGCTCAGCTTTGTCAATTATCAGAACTCAGATTTCTCTTTTGTAGGATTCTATATTGTTAAACCTGAATATCGAAACCAGAACAATGGCTATGCCTTGTGGCAAAATGTTTTTTCCCGTTATCCCGGCAGGAATGTTGCTTTGGATGGTGTACCGGCACAAGTAGAGAATTATAAACGGAGTGGTTTTATATTCGCCAATACCAATTGCCGCTATTGTGGGCGTAATTTTAGGCAGCCGGCCCAAACAGATTGTTTGATAAGTGCGACCGATATGCCTTTTGCCGATATCTGTGCCTATGACAGGCTGCATTTTCCTGCTGCAAGACAAGCTTTTTTGAGGTCTTGGCTGGACAATGCCGTAAGGGCGCTGGTTTTTTCTGAGCATGGTAAAATCAAGGGTCTCGGTGTTATCAGAAAATGTTTTGATGGATATAAAATAGGCCCCTTATTCTGTGATAATTATCAAATAGCCTATAAAATTTTCAATGGGCTTATTAGCAATATTAGGGATGAAAATATATTTTTGGATATTATGGAAACAAATGAGGATGCCAAGCGCCTGGTTTTGGGGCTCGGCATGAAACCTGTATTCACAACAGCAAGGATGTATACCAAAAAGAGTCCTGATATCAGGTGGAATAATGTTTTTGGCCTAACTACATTTGAGCTTGGCTGATAAGTAGCGGATATGCCAATATAATAAAAAGGCAATGCAAAATTCACATTGCCTTTTTATGAATACACTTCGATGTTATATATGTTTTTTCGCTATTTTTTCTTTGTACATATTTTTATCCGCCGCAGACATAAAGGCATCAATATTATCGATATCATTCTCTCCGAATGTTACATATCCCATGCTAATGCAAAGATTATATAATAATGTATTCTGTTTGTTTAAGTCATCTATAGATTTATTTATCTGCTCTATGGTTTCTATCATTTTTTCCGTGCTGGGCCTTTGGCAGATAACGGCAAATTCATCCCCGCCCATACGAGCTAAAAAATCATTCTTGCCATTGCAGGTCGATTTAAGGATATTGGCCACTTTGACCAGGGCCTTGTCACCTACTGCATGGCCAAAAGTATCGTTTATTTTTTTAAAGTTATCAATATCGATAATTATAGCAAACAATTTTTGTCCTGCTTCTACAGATTTTATTTTCCAGGATAAATATTTGTTCATTTGCCGGCGGTTATTGAGCCCAGTTAAAACATCGGTAGATATTTTTTGATTTTGAATATTAATATAGATTATGACCAGCGACAGTACTGCGGAAATCCAAACCACGGAAAGGCCGAAAAATAAACATTGTATTATGCCGCCGATGAACACAGGCAAAAGGAAGAGGGCCATATAATAATACTCATCCCGTTCCGCCCTGGTTTGTGCTTGCCTTGCCTTTTTTAAAGTAAGAAAGGCCGATTGAATCATATAGATCAGGGCAAGTAAAAATGATAGGAAAAATATATCGCCACGGGTATAAATATTAGCTTCATCAATATAAAAGTACCAGCCTGTTTTAAAATTGATTAAGGTCAATACTGTATTTATCAGCAATGGTATACTGTATAACCAGATGCGTTTATAGGAGACGGAGCTTTTGTTCTCAATTTTAACATAGCTGTAAAGCAGCCAAAAAATACCAGCTAAAGGTACTATAAAATAGTATATTGAGGATATTGTTATATTCAATATATGCGAATAGGAAAAACCGGCACCGTCTATTAACCACATGCCGGCATCAAAAGCCATCACTAAGCCCATAGCAAGCAAAAGCTTATTGAATAACCTTTGATCCAAGGTGGGGCTGCCGGATTTTTTACTGCTGAAATACATAATCAGCAGTAGCACGATGCCTATTATGCTTATCTCCACATATAAAACTGTATCCATGTGGCGCCCCTTTCTATTATTTGAATTTCGATTATTTACAACAGATATTTTATTCTGAATAATTACTTGTGTGCAAATAAAAAACATCAGCCTATGGAGTTTAGCTGATGCCTATTAATCTTTATCGTGATGCTATGTAGAAAGTAAAAGACTTACAGCTTTTTACAAAAACCAGATTTTTCTAATTGCAAAAACACAATCTATTATATCATAGTCATAATTGAAAAAAAAGTATTTTTTTATTAATAAATTTATTGTATTAGTTTAAGTTATTGGCCAATTGGTTGACTGGAAAATAATGAAGTGATATAATGATCTTTAATATGATATAGACAAAAGCAATGAGGAAAAAGAGTAACTGTTTTTGGATGTACAGAGAGAAGATGGCTGGTGCGAATCTTCCTGAAAGAATCAGGGAAGCAGTTTCCGAGCAGCGGACCCAACGATTTTTATCAAGTAGGCTCCGACGGTTACTATCCGTTATAATGGTGTGGCATATGCATATGTATGCCCGTAGAGCGCAGAGTAAAACTCTGAATTTAGGTGGTAACACGGATTGGATTCGCCCTAAGCCTGATTTTTTCGGCTTGGGGATTTTTATTTTAAAAGGGGTGATCTAATTTGATGGCTTTTGAGAAATCGCATAAACTGGATTATGTTAGTTATGATGTGCGGGGGCCTGTACTGCAAGAGGCGGAAAGGATGTCCAAAAAGGGAGTATCTGTGCTCAAACTGAACATTGGTAATCCGGCGCCTTTTGGTTTTGCGGCACCTGATCAAGTGGTTAAAATCATGGCCGATGCTTTATCCAAGGCTGAAGGATATTCCGATTCCCAAGGATTGTTATCTGCACGAGAGGCTATAGTTGATTATTGTCACTTTAAAAAAATCCTGGGGGTTACTGCCGATGATGTTTATACAGGCAATGGAGTCAGTGAGCTGATTTTGATGACTATGCAGGCCTTGCTCAATGATGGCGACGAGGTGCTGGTGCCTGCCCCGGATTATCCCCTCTGGACTGCCGCCGTGACTTTGGCGGGAGGTAAAGCCGTGCATTATATCTGTGATGAAAAGGCGGATTGGAATCCTGACATTGCCGATATCAGGCGCAAAATATCGCCTCGTACCAAGGCCTTCATTCTCATAAATCCCAATAATCCCACCGGCGCTCATTATGAAAAAGATATATTGTTGCAAATTGCTCAATTAGCCAGAGAGCATGGTTTCATCATCTTTTCTGATGAAATTTATGACCGTTTGGTTATGGAAGCTAAAGTCCATACTTCTATAGCCGCTGTAGCCCCCGATCTTTTCATAGTAACATTTAATGGTTTGTCCAAATCTGATTATATGGCTGGTTTCCGTTGTGGCTGGATGGCTTTCAGCGGTGATAAAAGCAAGGCTAAAGATTATATTGAAGGCGTTAATATTTTGGCTTCTATGCGTTTATGTTCTAATGTGCCGGCACAACTGACGATTAAGACGGCTTTAGCCCAATGCCAAAAGCCCAATCCGGCCATTTTACCGGGCGGGCGTCTTTATGAACAATGTAATTTTATCTATAAGGCTTTAAATGATATACCTGGAATCAGCGCCGTCAAGCCTCAAGCGGGGCTCTATATTTTCCCCAAAATTGATACCAAGAAATTTAATATCAACAATGACGAGCAATTTGTCTTGGACTTTTTGCATCAAGAGCGGGTTTTGGTTGTGCATGGAAAAGGCTTCAATTGGCTGCATCCCGATCATTTCCGCATCGTATTTTTGCCTAATTTGCAGGATTTGCAAATAGCCATGGCCAGATTGAAAAATTTTTTGGCTTCTTATCAGCAAGATTAAAATTTATACGGCCTATATAGCAAGGGGATATTTGATGCAAACGGATAATACAGCAGAAATAAGAACGGCGGAGGTGCTTTCCGATCCATCGCAGCAAAAATTTTTAGGGCGCAGAGGGTTGATAATTTATATCTCCGTTATGAATATGTTTGTGCCGGTATCTACGGATCTCTATTTGCCGGCCCTGCCCTATATGAGTGAATATTTTAGCGTCTCCGCTTCTTTGGTCAATATGACATTAGTTTCCTTTTTCTTTTTATATGCTATCGGTCTGCTCTTTTGGGGTACCATCAGTGAAAAATACGGCCGCAAGCCCATTATTTCTTTAGGAATGATTATTTATGTGGCGGCCAGTTTAGGCTGCACATTCGCCCCCAATATATATGTCTTGATTATCTGTCGTGCCCTGCAAGGTATAGGCGCCGGTGCCATTACATCCGTATCCACGGCTGTGATAAAGGACTGCTTTGCCGGCAAGACCAGGAATGCGGTGCTGGCGGTTGTGCAGTCTATGTTGGTTATTGCCCCTATGCTGGCACCGATTCTGGGAGCCTTCTTGCTGCAATTTACCAGCTGGCGAGGATCTTTCGCTGTTTTGGCCCTTATCGGTGGGGCCGGCTTGATTATCAGCTTCTTATTCCGCGAAACAGTGCCGCTTGAACATCGCTATAAAGGAAGCTTGCTCGGCTCTTTGGGAAGGTTGATAGTGGTGATAAAAAATAAGTCCTTTGCCGTCATGCTTTTAGAATTTTCTGCCCCTATGCTGGGCTTTATGGCTTATATTGCTATTTCTTCCTACATATATATTCAATATTTTGGCCTTACTTCTCAACAATATAGTTATTTCTTTGCTGTAAATGCTTTTGTTGCCTTATTTGGTCCCATTATATATTTGAGGTTAAGCCCTAAGGTGGCACCGGTGCGGCTGGCTATCGTTTCTTTTGCCATTGCTTTATCAAGTGGCATCATGATTATGACCGCCGGGACTATGACGCCGATTTTATTCTGGATTTCTTTTGTTCCTTTCGGCCTTATTTGCAGTATGATGCGGCCTTTTGGCACGGCTTTACTTTTGGAACAGCAAAAGAAAGATACGGGCTCCGCTGCCTCCTTGATTAATTTTACGGCTACAGTTGCCGGCAGTATTGGTATGATACTGGTATCCCTGGATTGGAGCAATATGGTGATAGGGATGGGATTTCTTTGCGTTTTGGCCTCGTCTATATCTATAGCTGCTTGGGTCTTGATGAAGTTTTTAAAGATAAAAATGACCTTGACCTAAGTTATGGTAAAATATAAAAAAAGACCCCAGAGGGGGTCTTTTTTATTTTTACTATTGATCGAGGGCCTTAGTCAGTAATTCTCTTACTATTTGTGGATTTGCCTGGCCACTGGTGGCTTTCATCACTTGGCCCAGCAAAAATCCCAAAGCTTGTTTTTTGCCATCGCCATAGTCTTTGACCGGCTGCGGATGGGCAGACAACACTTCGGCGATGGCTTTTTCTAGGGCGGAGCTGTCGGAGATTTGGCTGAAGCCTTTTTCTTCAATAATAGTCAGAGGATCTTTGTCGGAAGCAAACATTTCTTCCAGCACGATTTTGGCGGAATTGTTATTGATTTTAGCATCCTTGACCTTTTGCAGCAATTGTGCCAGATACTCCGCCTTGATAGGTATGACGGTTATTTCCTCTCCGCTGGCATTGAGTAGGCGGGAAAGATCGCCTAAAAGCCAGTTGGCCACTGTTTTGGGTTCGGCGAAATATTGGATGACTTCATCAAAATAGAAGGCCAGCACCGGATTTTCTACGATCAAGCCGGCATCATAATCGGAAAGGCCATAGTTACCACATAGCCTTTGCAGCCGTTTTTCGGGCATTTCCGGCATTTCTGCAGCCATGCGCGCAATCCATGCATCATCCACCACGGTTGGCACCAGATCCGGCTCTGGGAAATATCGATAGTCATGGGAATCCTCTTTGCTGCGCATGGAGCTGGTTGTGCCGCTGGCATCATCAAAGGTGCGGGTTTCCTGGATGATACGCTCGCCATTATCCAACATTTCAGACTGACGGGCTTCTTCATAGGCAATAGCTCTTTGCACAGCTTTGAAGGAATTAAGGTTTTTAATCTCAGCCTTCGTGCCCAATTTGTCGCTGCCCTCAGGGCTGAGTGAAATATTGACATCGCAGCGCAGGGAGCCTTGCTCCATCTTGACATCAGAAACACCGGCATACAGAAGCATCAGGCGCAGTTTTTCCCCGAATTGGCGGGCTTCTTCGGCCGAAGAGATATCCGGTTCCGTGACGATTTCGATCAGAGGAACGGCAGCGCGGTTATAATCGGGCAGAGAATAGGTGGAACTGGTGATGGTATCGCCGCTGTGAACCAGTTTGCCGGCGTCCTCTTCCAAATGAATACGATTGATGCGTATCTTTTTTTCACCGGCCTCAGTTTGGATCATGATATGACCATTGCGGCAGATGGGTAGGGGAAATTGTGTGACCTGATAGCCTTTGGGCAGGTCGGGATAGAAATAATTCTTGCGGTCGAATTTGCTGTAGCGGGATATTTGGCAATTCAAAGCTAGGCCGGCTTTGATGGCCAGATCCACGGCTTTTTCGTTAAGAACGGGTAATACGCCGGGCAAACCCAGGCAGATGGGGCAAACATTGGTGTTTGGCTCCCCGGCGAAAGTGGTGGGGCAGGAGCAGAAGATTTTGGTTTTGGTTTTCAGCTCGGCATGGAATTCCAGACCGATGGTGGTTTTATAATTTGTCATTTTCTAGGCCTCCTCTGCTATTTGCGGCAAAGGCAATTTGCCGGCAATATTTTCCAATGCTTGTCCGATTGTGAAGAGATTTTCTTCACCGAATGCCGGTCCGATCAGTTGCAGGCCTAAAGGCATGCCTTCATGCAGGCAGTAGGGGACGGTCAGGCCCGGCAATCCGGCCAAATTTACGGGCACGGTACATACATCCGTCATATACATTGCCAGCGGATCATCGGTTTTTTCCCCCAGATTGAAAGCAGTCGTGGGGGTGACCGGAGTCAAAAGGGCCTGTACTTTTGTGAATATATGGTCATAATCGGCCTTAATCAAGGTGCGGGCCTGCAAAGTTTTATTATAATAAGCATCATAGTAACCGGAAGAAAGGGCATAAGTTCCCAGCATGATGCGGGTTTTAACCTCATTACCGAAGCCGGCGGAGCGAGTGGCTGTAAAAGTGTCCTGAATATTATCTTTTTCCACGCGCAAACCATAACGCACGCCATCATAGCGGGCCAGATTGGAGCTGGCCTCCGCTGTGGCCAATATATAATAAGCAGGTAAAGCGTATTTGGTATGGGGCAGAGAGACGGGTATGACTTCTGCGCCCAAAGCCCGCAATTTTTCCGCTGCGTCCTGCACCTGTTCTATGATGGCGGGATCAATACCCTCGGCCAGATATTCTTCGGGCAGGCCGATTTTCATGCCTTTAACATCTTTATGGCAGGCTGCCCGATAGTCGGCCACCGGTTCCGGGGCGGAGGTGGAATCGAATTTATCTTTGCCTGCTACCTGGCCCAGCACCAATGCGCAATCTTCTACATCCAGTGAGAAAATTCCCACCTGATCCAGGGAAGAAGCATAGGGGATGACGCCGAAGCGGGAGATACGCCCATAGGTTGGCTTAAGCCCAACCACGCCGCAATAAGCGGCCGGCTGGCGCACAGAGCCGCCGGTATCGGTGCCTAAGGTATAAGCTGCTGTGCGTGCAGCCAAAGCCGCAGCGCTGCCACCGGAGGAGCCGCCTGGTATCCGTTCTATATCATAAGGATTTTTAGTTACGCCAAAAGCAGAATTTTCTGTGGAAGATCCCATGGCGAATTCATCCATATTGCATTTTCCCAGCAAAACGGCACCGGCATCTTCCAGCATTTGCCAACTGGTGGCATTATAAGGCGGCACAAAATTTTCCAGTATTTTTGAGGCGCAGGTAGTGGCCACACCTTTGGTGCAGAAAATATCTTTCAGTGCCATGGGTATGCCGTCCAAAACGCCAAGAGCGGCGCCATCTTTGCGCCTGTGATCGCTGGCCTCTGCTGCCGCCAAAGCGACAGCTTCAGTTACTTGGATATAGGCATGGATGGCGGGTTCCACTTTTTCTATTTGAGCCAGATAAGCCTTGGTCAGCTCGACGCTGGATAGCTGTTTTTGGGACAGAGCCTGGGCCAGCTGGCGAATATTCATTTTCATAACAGACATGAAAATGCCTCCTTTTTGCTTGCTTAGATTATTTTCGGGACGCGGAAATAGCCGTCGCTTTGATCCGGCGCATTAGAAAGCGCCTCTTCATGAGAGAGACATGGCCCCAACTCATCCTGACGAAAGATATTTTCCAAAGGCAGCACATGGGTAGTAGGCGCGACATTTTGCGTATCCAATTGCTGCAATTGCTCCATATAGCCCAAAATCGCGTCTAGCTTTTCCTGATAGACAACTTTTTCTGCTTCTGTAAATTCCAGCTTGGCCAGTTTGGCGACATATTCTACATCCCGGATGGAAATAGTCATGACATAAACCCCTTTTCCTATTCAATATCTCAATTTAAATATTATATCATAAGATACATATGTGGCAAAATATTTTTTATGGCAGGGCTCTCTTGTCAAAAGCATAGCAATAAGTGTATAATCTTTTCGTAATAAAATATTGGGGAGGTATCCATTTTGGCAAAAGAGCGAGAATTGGTTGTTCTAATTGATTTTGGCGCCCAATATAGTCAATTAATTGCCCGGCGCATAAGAGCCGCGCATGTTTATTGCGAGATTGTGCCTTATACTATATCTGTGGAAGAAATCAAAAATAAAAAGGCCAGCGGCATCATCCTTTCCGGTGGTCCTGCTTCCGTTTTGGAAGCAGATTCGCCTCGCTGTGTGCAGCAAATATTCGATTTGGGTTTGCCGGTTCTGGGCATATGTTATGGTATGCAGCTGATGGCTTATATGCTTAAAGGCAGCGTACAGGTACCCGATCAAAGAGAATATGGCAAAGTGCATGTCAGAACCCAAAACGGCCGTTTGCTAAAGGGTGTGGATGCAGAGACTCAGGTTTGGATGAGTCATACGCAGCAAGTTACCGCCCTGCCCGCTGGTTTTGTTTCCGTTGCTGCCAGCGACCATTGTCCGATTGCGGCTATGGAGAACAGCCAGAAAAATTTTTACGGTGTACAATTTCATCCGGAAGTGACCCATACGCTGCAAGGTATGCAGATATTCCACAATTTTCTCTATGATATTTGTGGCTGCAAAGGTGATTGGGCCATATCTTCCTATATTGAGGAATCAGTTGAGGCAATCAGGCAGCAAGTGGGCGAAAAAAATGTGCTGCTTGGCCTTTCCGGCGGTGTGGATTCCGCTGTAGCGGCCGCACTTTTATATCAAGCCATAGGCGACCAGCTGACTTGCATATTTGTCGACCACGGCCTTTTGCGTAAGGACGAAAGGCAGTCTGTGGAGTCTGTTTTCGCGCCCCGCTTGGGCAATAATTTGCAAGTGGTGGATGCTTCCGCCCGCTTTTTACAAAAATTATCTTCGGTGACTGAGCCGGAACAGAAAAGGAAAATCATCGGTAAAGAATTTATTGAAGTTTTCAGCGAGGCTGCCCTGGCTCTTGGCAAATTGGATTTTTTGGCCCAAGGCACCATTTATCCCGATGTTATTGAATCGGGCGGCGGCGCGGCGGCTGTGATCAAAAGCCATCACAATGTAGGTGGCTTGCCCAAAGATCTGCCTTTTTGCGGAGTGGTGGAGCCTTTGCGCTATCTCTTCAAGGACGAGGTGCGTCAATTGGGTGAAGAGCTGGGTCTACCCCATGATATAGTCTGGCGGCAACCTTTCCCCGGCCCTGGTTTGGCTATACGTATCATTGGCGAAATCACGGAAGACAAGTTGGAGATTGTCAGAGAATCCGATTTTATTTTGCGGGAGGAGATTGGCAAAAATAATCTTACGGATATGGCCAGCCAATATTTTACCGTGCTGACAGGCCTGCGCAGTGTGGGTGTTATGGGGGATGAGCGCAGCTATGACTATACTGTGGCTTTGCGTGTGGTCAACACTGACGATTTCATGACCGCCGATTGGGTTCAGTTGCCTTATGATGTGCTGGATACTATTTCCCGCCGTATAGTTAACGAGGTGCGCCATGTCAACCGCGTGGTTTATGATATAACCAGCAAACCACCGGCATCTATCGAATGGGAATAAATTAATGATAAATCAATTTAAATAGGGGGAGTTATATGTTTAACAATTTGCAACAGGTGAAACAGTTTTGTGCAGAAAATGAAATTAAAATGGTCGATTTTATGATGATTGACCTGGACGGACGGTGGCGGCATCTGACTATGCCGGTTGACAGGTTTACAGAAGATACGCTGGAACATGGCGTCGGTTTTGACGGCTCCAATTATGGATTTGCGCCGGTCGAAAAAAGCGATATGGTATTTGTACCGGATTTAAAAAGCGCTTATGTCGATGTCTTTGCCGAAGTCCCCACGCTGGCAATGATTGGCGATGTTTTTGTCATTGATCTGCCGAAAAATCGCCGCTTTGATCAGGATCCCAGAAATGTGGCCGTACATGCTCAAGAATATATGCAAAAACTTGATATCGCGGATGAAATGCGTATCGGACCGGAATTTGAATTTTATGTGTTCGACCATATAAGTTATAATGTGGAAGCAAATGGATCCAAATATAATGTTGATACTGACCAAGCGTTCTGGAATACCGGTAATGACGGCCATAATCTGGGCTATAAAATACCCTTAAAGGGCGGATATCACATGGCGCCGCCGATGGATAAGCTTAGCGGTTTCCGTTCACGGGTAACTTTATTGATGGAGCAACAGGGCATACTTGTCAAATATCATCATCATGAGGTAGGCGGCCCGGGACAACTGGAAATTGAGGTTGAGATGGGCACTATGTTAGAAATGGCTGATAAAACCATGATGACAAAATATTTAATTAAAAATTCTGCTATTACAGAAAATAAGACGGCCACATTTATGCCAAAGCCCATATATGCCGAGGCAGGCAGCGGTATGCATGTGCATATGCATTTGTTTAAAAATGGCGAACCTCTTTTTTATGATGAAAAGGGTTATGCGCAGCTGAGTGACACAGCACTTTATTTTATCGGCGGTCTTTTAACCCATGCCGGAGCTTTATGTGCCTTTACCAATCCCAGCACAAACTCTTATAAACGGCTTATTCCGGGTTATGAAGCGCCGGTTACCATAGGCTATGCAACCTCGAACCGCAGTAGTGTGGTTCGCATTCCGGCCTATGCCAAACAACCAGATCAAAAACGTTTTGAGTTCCGCAGTCCAGATGGTACCTGTAACCCCTACTACGCTTTTGCGGCAATCCTGATGGCGGGCCTTGACGGTATACAGAAAAAAATAGACCCCAGTAAAGAAGGGTACGGACCTTATGATTATAATTTGTATAATCTCTCCTCCGAAGAACAGAAGAAGATTAAACAATTGCCTCGTTCGCTTGATGAAGCGCTGGACGCATTGGCAGCGGATCATCAATTTCTGACCGCAGGCGGCGTGTTCCCGCAGAAATTGATTGATATCTGGATTGAGAAAAGACGTCGGGATGCTGCTAGGTATAATCAACTTCCGCAACCGGTGGAATTTGAAATGTATTATGATTTATAATCATATTCCAATATAAAAATATAAGATGATTAAAATGAGGCCCGCCACAAATGGAGAGCCTCATTTTTCTGCGTTTTCCGGCAGATTAAATTACTAATTATATGGTTGTCTTATCCTGAAAGTGAGATCGGGTTGTGCTGTACATAAAGTGGCCTCAGGACCTCAATAAGGGGGAGGTAAAATATTTTTTATCTGCGGGCTAACATTTTGAAAATATTTCCCCCGGCTATATCTTATGCTATAATACAGCCAAGGCAACTTTATCGAGCAGACGTAAAAAACGGGAATGAGGTGTTGATATGACTTTGCGGCAGCTTAAATATATTATAAAAGTTGTTGAATGTGGTTCTATTACCGAGGCTGCCAGGCAGCTTTTTATTTCTCAGCCCAGCCTTTCCAATGCTATAAAAGAAATTGAAGCGGAGCTAGGCATCGAGATTTTTTACCGCACATCAAAAGGCATATCACTGTCGGCGGATGGGTCGGAATTTCTCTCGTATGCAAGACAAATTGTGGAACAGGCGGAATTGATGGAACAAAGGTATCTGGGTAAAAAGCCGTCAAAGCAAATTTGTTCCATCTCCACACAACATTATGCATTTGCGGTTAATGCCTTTGTCAATGTGATTGCCGCGTTCGGCACCGAAGAATATAAATTTACGCTGCGGGAGACCCGCACATATGAGATTATTGAGGATGTAAAAAATTTTCGCAGCGAGATTGGTATATTATATTTGAGCGATTTCAACGAAAAGGTTATTTCCAACTTGCTCAAAGATAATAAGTTGGTATTCTCATCCCTATTTATTGCCGATCCACATGTTTTTGTTTGTTCAACGCATCCTCTGGCCCAAAGAGCATTTATTACCCTTGCCGACTTGGAAAACTATCCTTGTTTGACCTATGAACAGGGCGAATATAACTCCTTTTATTTCTCCGAAGAGCTTCTTAGCACTGTTGTGCATAAAAAAAACATCAATGTCAGCGATCGGGCCACTTTGTTCAATTTATTAATCGGCCTCAATGGATACACAATTTGTACGGGTGTTCTGAACAGAAATCTCAATGGCGACAATATTGTGTCCGTGCCGCTGAAAATAGAGGAGCGGATGAATGTCGGATGGATTATGAACCAAAAGGCGCAGCTCAGCAATTTTGCCACGGCATATATCGAAGAATTAAAGCGTTTGATCGCGGAATATGAATATTGATATATAAAAGCCGCACCACAGTTTTGATGGTACGGCTTTCTATTTATGCCGCCAGCAATCGGGATATGGCTTGGTAAATTTTCCCTGCGATGTAGGGGTTGTTCATGGTATAGAGATGGATGCCGTCTACACCTTGGGCCAGCAGGTCAACGATCTGATCAATGGCATAGGCGATGCCCGCGTCCCGCATGGCTATGATGTCATTTTCATAGCGTTCCATCATATTGATAAATTTTCGGGGCAAATTGATGCCGCATAAAGAAACCATCCGCTCAATTTGCTTTTTATTGACAACGGGCATGATTCCGGCCTCTATGGGGACATTGATACCTGCGATTGCGGCACGCTCACGAAAGGCATAGAAATAGTCATTGTCGAGAAAAAGCTGTGTAATCAAGTGATCGGTGCCGGCATCGACTTTGCGTTTTAAATTACCAATATCAGCAATGATATTTCCGCTTTCCGGATGACCTTCCGGATAACAAGCGCCTATTATATTGAAATTGCCATGTTCCCTGATAAAGGTAACCAGTTCATTAGCATGATGAAAATAACCGCAGGGGCTATGCTCCGGATTAATGTCGCCCCGTAGCGCCATAATATTTTCTATGCCCTGTTCTTGTAAACGATCAAGCAGCAGTACTACATCCGCTTTTGCCAAATTGACACAGGGCAAATGCATGACGCTTTCCATAGCATAATGGTTTTTAATGGCGGAGGCGATTTCCAGGGTTTTGTTATTATTTGCGCTGCCGCCCGCGCCATAGGTAACGCTGATGAAGTCCGGCTGCAGTCCTTTCAGCTCTTCAATAGTGCCGAATATGGTATTAACAGGAGCGTTGCATTTAGGCGGGAATACTTCAAAGGACAAGACTTGTTTTATTTTAAAAAGTTCAGCTAATTTCATTTCGCACTTCCTTTGCTGCCTGAACTAAATGTTCCAGGCTAGAAATAGTTTCGGCATTGCCTCTCGTTTTCAATCCGCAATCCGGATTTATCCACAGTTTTTCCGGTGCTATACTGCGCAGCATTTTATATATTGCCGTTTTGATTTCAGCCACGGACGGGATTCTGGGAGAATGAATGTCATAGACTCCCGGCCCTACTTCTGTGCGGAAGTCATTTTGCTTGAGAATGTCCAGAATGGTGAGACCGGAACGCGAAGCCTCGAAAGTGATGACATCGGCGTCCATGGCGTCGATTTCCTTAATAATATCCGCAAACTCACTGTAACACATATGTGTATGTATTTGAGTTTCCGGCTTTACGCTGCTGTGAACCAGTCGGAAGGCCGGAATGGCCCAGTCCAAATAATCCCTTCGCCAATCCGACTTTCTCAAAGGCAATTTTTCCCGCAGCGCTGCTTCGTCTACTTGAATGACGCGAATTTTGTTAGCCTCAAGGTCCAGCACTTCCTCACGCATGGCCAAAGCGATCTGATAGGCGCAATCTTTCAACGAAATATCCTCACGCGGGAAAGACCAGTTTAAAATAGTTATGGGGCCGGTGAGCATGCCTTTTACGGGTTTGGCGGTAAGGGACTGGGCATAGGTCGACCAGGCCACCGTTATCGGTTTGGCGCGGCAGACATCTCCCCAGATAATGGGCGGTTTGACACATCTTGTGCCATAGGATTGTACCCAGGCCTTTTCCGTGAACAGAAAACCTTCCAGGCACTGGCCGAAATATTCCACCATATCATTGCGCTCAAATTCGCCGTGGACAAGAACATCAAGCCCGATTTTTTCCTGCAGAGCAATACATAGGGCAATTTCTTTCTTGATAAAATCATTATATTGCTCAGATGATATTTCTCCTTTTGTAAATTTGCTGCGCTTTGCTTTTACTTCTGCTGTCTGAGGGAAAGAGCCAATGGTAGTTATCGGCAGAAGCGGCAGGCCGAAAAATTCTTTTTGCCTTTTCTCTCGCTGCAAAAAAGAGGGTGTTCTTATAAAATCCTCAGCCGAAAGGCATGAAATTTTTGCCTGAACATTTGCATCCGCCGCAATTCTGGCTTGCGCGAACAAGTTTGCATTTTCTCTATATTCAGCATTGGCCGCTGGATTTTCACAAGAAAGAATAGCTTTTAAACTGCCTAGTTCGGCCAACTTTTCTTCCGCAAAGGCAAAATGCTTCTTGTGATTTTCAGATAAATTTGTTTCATGTTTAAGTGCATAGGGAACATGCAGCAGGGAGCAGGATGTGGACAGCACAACTTCCGCGCAGTATTTTTGCAGTTTGCTAACGATCCCGTAAGTTTTTGCGTAGTTATTTTTCCATATATTTTTGCCATTGATAATACCGGCAAAGAGAATTTTATCTTCCGGGAAGCCATTTGTTGTAATCAGTTGCCAAGATTGACGGCCTTCAATAAAATCCAGCCCGATACCATCAAAGGGCAGGCAAACTACCTCGTTGTAGCAATCTCTTATATCGCCGAAATAAGTTTGCAGAATGATTTTGACATTGCCCTTGGCTAGGAGGATTTTACTATAAAGTCTGCTGAAGATGGCCCGATCCTCAGCGGATAGATCCATAACCAAAAATGGTTCGTCAAATTGAACCCATTCTGCTCCCAAAGCGTTGAACCTATTAAGTATATGGCAATAAGCGTCGGCAATATCTTCTAGGTAATCGACAGGTTTCTTCTTACCTGTATAACGCGATAGCTTTAAAAAGGTAAAGGGCCCAATAAAAACAGGCTTTGTTGCCACTCCCATTTCCCGCGCCTCGACAAACTCGGCAAACGGTTTTGTGCCGTTAAGCTTGATCCGGCAATCATCCTCTATTTCCGGAACCAGGTAATGGTAGTTAGTGTTAAACCATTTTTTCATGGCTAGTGCTTTAACATCGCCATTTTTGCCTTGATAGCCTCTGGCCATAGCAAAATATTGATCAAGCGGGGAAAGCTGCAAGGCGCAATATCGCTGTGGAACGGCATTGAGAAGAACCGCTGTATCCAATACATTATCATAGAAAGAAAAATCATTACAAGGGATGTGGTCTATGCCGTTTTCGCTTTGCTTTTGCCAATGTGTTTTCCGCATTAGCGCGGCTGTCGCCAGCAAATCATCCACCGATATTATTCCGTGGAAATATTTTTCTATAGCAAATTTTAACTCTCTTAAAGCCCCAACTCTGGGGTAGCCGATAACAGATGCTTTCATAAATATTACGCCTTTCATGTTTAATGCTATCATATTAGCATAAGATAGCGGCTATAAGGTAACACTTCTTCTTTATGCATCACCATAGTTTTATCCTATGACAATGAGTTGCATAGTAGGAGTGACCATAAAAAAAAGACCTCGGAAATAGGGGAGGCCTTTAGTTCATTTTTAAATGGCTAGTTTTGCAGCTTCTTTTTAACAATCAAGGTGGTTATAGATAAGTCTTTTTCTATATTATATAGTCACCGCTGGAAACATTATTGGCCAAGTCTGCCAAGGTAATTGCCTCCAGGTAATTATTAATTAAATTATCCAGTTCAATCCACATGGGAAGTGTTTTGCAATTCGCCGACCGCTCACATTTTTTATGCCCATGCTCGAGGCAGGCTACCGGCGCCAGCGATCCCTCTGTCAATTTTAAAATGCTTGCTACGGTATATTGGTCCGGTTCACGGTTTAACTTGTAGCCACCGCCTTTGCCATGAAGCGCATCAACAAAACCGGCTTTTGACAGAACGGCCATAATACTTTCCAAGTATTTTTGAGAAATTTCCTGCCGCTTGGCAATATCCTTGAGCGGGATATAAGTAGTTGTGTTTTGCTCTGAGAGATCAACCATTACACGCAGGGCATATCTTCCTTTTGTTGATATCATCATAATCAATAACCCCCTCCCCTTAACCTATTATACCATAGGGAAAATAGGAGAATCCAATATATATAATTCAGCAGATCATGCCGCCGCCAACTACCAGATCGCCATCGTATAAAACAATGGCCTGACCTTTGGTAATGGTACGTTGTGGTTCGTCAAAAATAATATGCATTGGGAACCGATCGGTGTGACGGTTGCCCATTGTTCCGCTTGTCTGTAGCATATTTTCGCCTTTACTCTCCCGTCCCCCGGGGTATGTTCAAAAGCAATCCCATTAAAAGCCTCGACATCTAATTCTTTTAAAAACAGAGATTCGTCTTTGCCATTTTCGTCAATAAAATTCCCCGGCGGATATGCCCTACCCATATTCATTTCAATAATTTTTGCATAGCCTCCGTTAGGAACAAAGCAGATATCCTAGCTTTCATGCTTGCGGGCATTGACAAAGCCATGTTCTTCGGCGATTCTGCGGACTTCTGTTTTATGCATTTCTACTAGAGGAAAGAGCGTATGAGCCAGCTGTTTTTATGTCATGAAGTATAAAATATAACTCTGATCTTTAGAAGCGTCCATTGCTTTTTTCAGGAGATAGCGTCCGTTTTCAATACGCGCATAATGGCCGGCTACTACATAATCGCATCCGAGAGTTATGGCGCGCTGATATAGCTTGCTGAACTTCATGCTCCGATTGCAGTCGATACAAGGATTGGGTGTCTTCCCGTTTATTCATTACCTAACCTTAGCATTTCGTTGATGCATTTTCGGGCCGCCATAATCTCATCATGATGCAAATATACCTCATCACCGCCCTTGCCTCTGACGCAGTTATACACATCGGCCAGCGTAGTAATTTTCATATTATGGCAAAAGCAATCCTTTGACAGCGGATAAAAATTTTTATCAGGGCATTTAAACTGAAGATGTTGGATAATGCTGTTTTCTGTGCCGATAATAAATTCTTTGGCCTGGCTTTTTTCCGCATAAGCCATGATGCCGGTTGTGCTTCCGACATAATCGGCCTGCGCGGTCACCTCAGGTCGGCATTCGGGATGCACTAAAAGCAGTGCCTCCGCATAAGTCTTGCGCGCTTTTTCCACATCCTTAATATTCATCCGCAGATGAGTTGGGCATCCGCCATGTACCAGTTTAATGTTTTTATCAGGAACTTGTTTGGCGACCCAATCGCCGAGATTGCAATCTGGCACAAAAAGGATATCGGTATTTTTAATCTTGTTCACAATTTTTACGGCGGAAGAAGATGTCACACAAACATCACAGACAGTTTTCAGGGCAGCGGTTGTATTTATATATGCAACAACGGTGTGGTTGGGATAAAGTTCTTTCATCTGTAAAAGGAGGTCTTTATCTATCTGATCGGCCATGGGGCATCCGGCATCAGGATTTGATAGCAAAACCTTTTTAGCGGGGGACAGTATCTTTACTGTTTCCGCCATAAATCTGACGCCGCACATCAAAACCGTCTTCTGAGCCGCCTTTTCCGCCTGCTGGCTCAAACCGAAGGAATCTCCGACATAATCGGCCACTTCCCAGATATCTTGGCTCTGATAGGCATGGGCAAGAATGCAAATATCATTTTCTTTTTTCAGACGCAGGATCTCGTCCTGCATTTCGCGTGTAATCATATTTATATACCGCAGGATTCACAGTCCTTACTGTTGGAGAACTGTGAGGGATCATATTCGATACCGTTTTTATCATAATAATCCTTGATTGCGGCTTTTATGGCTTCCTCGGCCAGAACGGAGCAATGCATTTTATAATCAGGCAGGCCGCCAAGAGCATCGGCCACTGCTTTGTTAGTAAGTTTCAGAGTTTCCGATAGCGGTTTGCCTTTAATCATTTCCGTAGCCATAGAGCTGGAAGCGATGGCCGAGCCGCAGCCAAAAGTTTCAAATTTGACTTCAATGACAATTTCATCTTTGATTTTTAAATATATTTTCATAATGTCGCCGCATTTGGCGTTACCGACCTCGCCCACGCCGTCGGCATCCTCGATAACACCGACATTTCTTGGATTCATGAAATGATCCATTACTTTTTCGCTGTATAATGCCATAATGATCATCCTTTCTTTTAAAGCAAGAACTGCCTTTTACCTACTACCAGATCACGCCAGATGGGCGACATATTGCGCAGATATGCCACCCCTTCCGCCACCACTTTAAGCATATAGTCCACTTCTTCTTCCGTATTCCATGCACAAAGCGATAAACGGAGCGAGCCATGTGCGATTTCATGAGGTCTGCCGATGGCCAGCAAAACATGGCTGGGATCCAGCGAGCCAGAGGTGCAGGCGGAGCCTGATGAGGCATAAATCCCTTTCCGATCGAGCAGCAACAGCAGGCTTTCACCTTCGATACCCTCAAAGCAGAAGTTTATATTGCCGGGGAGCCTTTGTTCACGGTCTCCGTTGAGGATAGAATGGGGTATTTGGGCAAGTCCGGCAATCAGCTTGTCCCGCAACACGGATACCTTTGCTGCGTTTCCATTGATATGCTGGCAGGCCTCTGCAAAAGCCGCCGCCATACCCATAATTGCCGGCACATTTTCCGTTCCCGCACGCTTGCCGCGTTCCTGTGCCCCACCTTCAATGATGCTGGTAAGTCGGATATCCTTTCTTGCATAAAGTAAACCGATACCTTTGGGGCCATGGAATTTGTGCGCGGAAAGGGACAGCATATCGATGTTCTGTTTTTTAACATCAATGTGCAGATGTCCCGCGGCCTGCACCGCATCGGTATGAAAGAGCACATTTTTTTCCTTACAGATATCCCCGATTTCGTTGATTGGCTGTATGCTGCCGATTTCATTATTGGCGTACATTATGGTAACTAGGCAGGTATCCTCACGAATAGCCGAGGCAACCTGTTGGGGCGTGACGATGCCGTTTTCATGCACATCAAGCAGCGTAATTTCGAATCCTTGCTTCTTAAGCTTTTTCAGTGTATGCAAAACTGCATGATGTTCAAAGGCTGTGGAAATGATATGCTTTTTGCCTCTTTTTTCTCCCAGTATGGCGGCAGAAATAATGGCCTGATTGTCCGCTTCGCTGCCGCCGGATGTGAAGATGATTTCCCGTGCTTCACAGCCGAGATAAGCAGCCATGGTGACCCTCGCTTTTTGTACAGCTTCGGCAGCTTCCTGCCCTATTGAATAAATACTTGAGGGGTTACCGTAGATGGTTTCCATGTATGGCAGCATGGCATCTATTGCTGTGCGGCTCATCTTTGTAGTTGCCGCATTATCTGCATATACTTTCATTTTAATCAATCTCCATTATTATAAAATACCTTTTTCCCGGCCTCTACCGAATGTGTCAGCCATACATTACCGCCAATCACGCAATTATCACCGATAACGGTATTGCCGCCAAGAATGGTGGCGCCGGCATATATGACAACATAGTTGCCAATGTCCGGGTGGCGCTTTATGCCCTTGATGGGATTGCCGTTTTCGTCAAGCTCGAAGCTTTTTGCTCCCAGTGTTACCCCCTGATAGATCTTGACATGCTCGCCTATGGTGCAGGTTTCCCCGATGACAACGCCGGTTCCATGATCGATAAAGAAATATCTGCCGATGGTGGCGCCCGGGTGTATGTCTATGCCGGTGATGCGATGAGCATATTCCGTCATCATTCTGGGGATTAAAGGCACGGAAAGCTCATGCAGGCAATGTGCTAGCCGGAAGATGCTGATGGCTTCAAATGCCGGATAGGCCAGCATAATCTCTTTCTCGGATTGGGCAGCAGGGTCACCTTCATACGCCGCCCTGATATCGGATTGCAGATAATCGGCAATCGCGGGCAGGTTCTTGATACATTGATGCGTGATAAGCTGGATTTGCTCCTGATTTTTGTCTGGCAACACATCTTTCAATATAGTGTTGAGATGATGCATTGACAGATTAAGGTATCTGAAAACTTCCTTATTAATGTTCTGCGGAGCGCATGCTTTTTCTCCGAATATTCCCGGATACATAGCGCTTTGTAGAAGGGACAGAAGCCTTTCCACCCGATTTTTAAGTCCGGGCAGAGTAATTGACCACGGATATTTTTCTTGATTAACTTTTGTTAAATGATCTGCAGCAGTCTGCAGATTTTTGTTGATGTTAGCGTTCATATCCATTTTTATCACTTCTTTCCTTAATAAATTATATTTTTTCAATATCATAAGGTGTTGATTGAAAAGTTCCACCGGTGCGCCTGTTATGACAAGACCATCGAACTTGCGATCTTTGACATCGTTAAAGGTTTTATAAAAGTCCAGTATATACTCCTGGGGAGTGTTTTTTGCCTTATAGGTGCCGGTATGGATCGGTTACAGCTCTACTTGTAAAGGCGTGTTGCCCAGCAGACGGGACAGTTGAGTTTCTGTTTCTATCTTTGTCGGCATGAGGTTTAATAAGATTGTCTGCAATGGCCGGGTATCCTGTGTTATGGCACGGGTTTGTGTCATAAAAAATACATTTTTATAGGCCAGCACCTTTAGCCGCAGGCAGATTATTTTATTAGATAAGCCCAGGTATGCGGGCCTGTTTTAGCCTATTATCCTACTAGATTTATATGAATTATACCATCATAACCCTAGTAAGTCAATAGGGAATAAGGTCATTTTTAATCTGTTTTATAAAAGAAGCAACGGCTAAAAAAAAGTAGCATCTGTATCAAGATGGTGTAAATATGTAAGAAAAAAGTTGAATCACAACGCAAAATATGGTATATTAATATAAATAATATAATATCCCCGCTTTTATTTTCTGGAAGTGGGGATAACCATTTTTATGGCGAAAATATTTTTTAAAATATTTTTCTTTAATCTGAATTTTTTGGAGGCAATGCCAATGGGTACCAAATTTATTTTTGTGACTGGCGGTGTAGTATCTTCTTTGGGTAAGGGCATCACCGCAGCTTCTTTAGGGCGGCTGCTGAAATGCCGCGGCTTTAAAATAGTCAATCAAAA
>CAYRML010000011.1:0-31666 GCA_964425485.1 uncultured Peptococcaceae bacterium
TGATGTATATAATAAGACTACCTGATTATGGCGGTTTTTAATAGCTAAATGATTATTCGGTAGGACGAATAATCATTTCAGTCAAAACCTGTCCTCTTGCGGCCATTCCTTTATTTAATCTATCGGCAATGCCAAGTTCGCCGACAGTATAAACGCCTTTTTGTTTAATTTCACCGCGCCCCAACATGAGAACGAGTTCGATTGGCATGCCGCCAACTGTACCATATACTGCGGGGGAAGCCCAAGGTAAATGTTTGCGTGCTACATCGAGAAGTGCCAGATAATATTGGATATGACGAACATATCCGCCATCTTTCCAACCATTAACTTCACAAGAGAAACAGACAGCATGGTTATGGATCTTACCTTCATCATACAGTCTGTTGTATTCGGTGGGAAGAAGGAACGGTTTGGAGAATTCCTCCAGCATATCATTAACGGGGCTGCCATCATGTTTGGAAGTGACTTTTTGGATAGCGCCGATCCACAGATCCTCCATTGGGCGATCTTGGAATCCCCAGCCGCCTTTTTCTTCGCAGATATTCATGGGTTTGCCGGCAAATTTGGGGATGATGACGATGTCAGGATGGGACGATACGGTATATATTTTCTTTTTCCCAATCGGTGCCGGGAATTCAAATTCTTCAGCATGAGAAACAAGATCCACTTCTTGGGGCACGCCATGGACGGTTTGCATGGCGCCGGGGCCGCCGAACCATTCCAGCCATAAAAAATAAGCATTGATCGGAGCAATCCATTCTTCGGAATCGATCCAGTCGAACCAACGAAGAATGACATCGTTGACTTTATCAAGTTTATCAATAACGCTTTGAGCGGCCAGGGAAGTCCAGCCGGGGCTCATGCCAACGCTAGGGATAGCAGTCAGACCAGCTTTTTGAAATTTATCGGATAATTCAATCTGAGCGCCGATAGTTTCATCTTTGCTGATTCCGGGGCCTTCGGCCGGGGCTGCAATCAGGTCAAGGTAATGGCAACCGGCTTTTAAGCAGGCTTTCATTACCGGCACATTATAGATGGGAAGAATTGCCTCGAAAACAATGTCATAGCCCTTAATCAGGTTAGCAACACTGTCAACATCACTGGCGTCGACAGTTTCATAGCGTATTTCAGGACATTTGGTCCGATCTTTGACTAAAGCCAAATTATTTTTTGCGCTTCCCAACGCAGCGGGAAAAGCATCAGCTAGTAAAATACTTTCCACATCGGGCTCAGATACTAACAAACCAGCTAGACCGACACCTTGAGAACCGGCACCTATTATTGCTATTTTCATTATAGTTCCTCCTTTAAATTTTTTGATAGTCCATTTGATAGTCCAAGTAATGATTAAACAATTATTGCTATCATCTTGTAGGGGCAAGTGGCGATTTTATACAAAATCATGAGGAAAAAAAATACCCGCTCTTTTAGTTATTTGATCAGTGTTTAGCGAATAACGAAAAACCCTCTAATCAAGCATGCTGAAAGATTGGAGTATCGAGGAATCACGGTACTGCCTTTATTGAGCAAAAGCAATAACGACAACGATATATTAAAAAGTATCTATACATAAAATATAATATTTTTCCTGTTTCGAGAATAGCTTTTACTGGCATTGTGTTTGTGAAAAAACAACATGCTAGCAAATATCCCCAAATAATAGAAAGAGCCTCCATATAGAGAAGGCTCTTTCTATTATTTTTAGGGTTTTATGCTATCCTAATATTTTATACAGAGGGCCGTTGTTTTCCTGGGCTTGTGATTCCAGATGTTTTTTGCGGAAAGCAGCCGGCGTGATGCCATATATTTTGCGGAAGGCTCGGTAGAATGTGCTTATCTCACTATAGCCAACATCATGAGAGATATCTTCAATACTGATATTGGCTGATTTGAGAATTATTTCCGCAGCTTTCTGGATTTTTGTTGCCATACGTATCTCCGCAAAAGTTTTGCCGGTAGAAGCTTTGATAATGCGGGAAACATGAGTTTCGCTATAGTTGAAATGCTCTGCTAAATCAGCCAGAGTGATATCCTTATAATGTTTCAATATATAATGCAGAATCTTGACAATAGTAATATTAGCAATATTACCTTCCGGCGCATTGATGCCAATATCATCCAAAAAATTATTTTTATTATTGTAGCGCATGGTTAAAATACAAAACTTTTGGAAGTGGAGATTCATCATGTCATTTGCAAATATTTGCTTATCTTTTTTTCTTCTTCTATCATTTCCCTTATCACATGAAATATTTTATCATCATTATCCGCATGTAGTATCAAATAGGAAATGGAAGATGTTTTAAAAAGTTCTTTCAAAAAGAAATCGCTTAAAAGCTCATTTTGCTGCATTAAAGCTGAGAAAGTAGTTGAAAATGTACTGGTGCGTATGCCTATCATATACACTTCGCCAAAATCGTTCATAATGCTGAATTTATGTTTTGTGCTGGGAGCCATGATCAAAATATCGCCGGGTTCCAAGGGAACTTCAACATCATTGATTATTTGGGAAACCGGTCCTTTACGTACATAATAGATTTCGAAATATTTATGTGTATGAGTATAATAAGGCAGATAACGAGGGTAATGCATAATGCTGACGTCCCAGCCTTTTTCGACCATAAAATCTTCAAACATTTGGGCGGGACTTTGCAATGCCCAGGCAACATGATCTTTATAAAAGTTGTAGTCCACCTCGCCAAATTTAGCGAAGAACTTCTCATAATCTTCCTGGGAGAGAATGCTGGCTAGAGGAAGATTATGTTTAAAGAGATACTTGTATCCCATTTCTAATGGGGTGAGGGGCGCATAATTTATGTTTTCCACCGAACTCACTTCCTTTAATATAAATCTTTTAATTTTATCATATTAAATTTTTGCACATTTATACGTGGCTCTTAACTTAAATATAATCGATTACTAATTTATAAATATTAATCATTATGAGGTGAAAGTTTTAAAACATATTTAATATAGTAATATCACTAGCCAAGACAAGTGTACAACAGCTTGGCAAAAACGGCAATATCATATTTTGCTATGCTTTTTGTTAAATTCGGTCATTTACATATTTTGTGCATACGATTATGCTAAATTTGTAAATGATTTTGCATTAACGTTGCTATAAATTGTCAATTGAGGGCAAGTCATGGGGGTGAATTGGCAAAAGTATTAAGCTGCTTAAGCAAATGAAAACGTCATGATACGCTGTTTTTATATGGAAAGGCGTCTTTTCTGTATGAAAATTTTGAAAGGAGTGCAGAGCCTGGAAAAGTTCATGTGATTTTTGTGTAAGAAAAGCTGAAATGTTTTGTTTTACTCAGGAATCAAAAAACGATTAAATAAAAAGTATCTGTATCTATGCATAAAGAGCTGTCATACCTTGTGTCATCAAACAGGAAGGAGAGTTTGTTTTATGGTGAAAATCATTTGTTGCAATAGCCCTATGAAATTTAGGGACGGTGCAACCATTATGAATGTTGTCGGTGGGGAAAAAAACCTCAAAAAAAATCAGCGGCGTTTGGGTTAATGGCGAACATATCCATCCTGAAGATTTTGATAAATATGTTTTACAAGAAAATGATAAGCTCAAGATTCAATATGTCTTCTGCGGCGGCTAAACTATAAACCCCTTTGTTCAACAAGAAAAGAGAAGGTGATTTATGAATGAAAGACAATAATGATAAAACTTTTGAGCAAGAAGCCCGTGACCGCAAGGCATTAACTGGTATAGCTCAGGAAACAAAAGAAGAACAGAAAAAAACGGAAGCAGAACAGGAAAAGACAAAAGAGAAGATTATCAGCGAATATGAATGTAACAAGCTTTGCCGGGTCTGTCCTTTCCCCGGTGCCAAATGTTGTAAGCATAAAGGCGCCTGGCATTAGGATTGCCTGGAGCATAACAAGTAACGATTAAGAGAGGAGGCTAATTATGCCTATTTCCGTGATACCAAATTTTGAGTACCATGTGCCTGCTAACTTGCAGGAAGCATTGGAATTGCTAGATAAATATGGCGCCAGTGCAAAAGTAATTGCCGGCGGAACAGATTTGATTCCCAAAATGAAAGGCGGCGCCTGTGCGCCTGAACATGTGATCAGTCTGAAAAAGCTGGGCGAACTTAAATACATCAACTATTGTGAAAAAAGCGGTTTAGCAATTGGCGCTACTACCATCATCAGAGAAGTGGAAATTAACAATATCGTACGGGAAAAATATAATGCTCTTTATCAAGGTATCCATTGCATTGCCAGCACGCAGATCAGAAATGCGGCAACTATTACCGGCAATATTTGCAATGCGGTTCCTTCGGCCGATTCTGCGCCGGCAGCACTTGTGCTGGGTGCAAAACTGAAGATCCAGAGTGTTAACGGCGAACGGATCGTTCCGATTGAAGAGTTCTTTACCGGTGTTTGTAAGACTGTTTTGCAGCCTAACGAATTAGTTACCGAATTGCAATATCCTAATCCGGCGGCCGGTTCCAACAGTATTTATTGCAAATATTCCATTAGAAATGCTCTGGACTTGGCCATGGTCGGCGTTGCAGCATCAGTTACTATGGATGGTGACGTTTGTACCGATGCCAAGATCGGGCTGGGTGCTGTTGCCATCACTCCCAAACGTGCTTATCAAGCCGAGGATGCAATTATAGGTCAGGTTTTAAATGATGAATTGATAAAAAAAGCGGCTTTATTGGCCAGCCAAAACGACTGCTGTCCCATTTCCGATATTCGTGCATCATGTGAATATCGTAATGAAATGGTCAGGCTTTTGACCAGGGATGCCTTGAAAAAGGCTTCCGGTTGTTAGTTTGGGCATCAGGAAGGAGTGAAAAGACAATGAAACAGATTATGACATTCAACATCAATGGAGACACCTATGAATTAGCCGTAAATCCTGGTGAAACCCTTGTTAACGTATTACGGGAACAACTTGGTTTAACCGGAACCAAAAAAGGCTGTGATGACGGGGATTGCGGTGCCTGCTCGGTTTTGGTTGACGGAAAAGTTGTCGCTTCCTGCACCACGCTGGCTTGCGAAGTCCAAGATAAAGCAATCACTACCATCGAGGGTATATATAGCCTGAACGGTGGCTTGCATCCCGTACAGAAGGCTTTTATTGATAGTTTTGCCATCGAATGCGGCTTTTGCTCGCCCGGTATGATTCTGACAACTATTGCTTTGCTGAATGAAAATCCCAATCCGACCGAATATGAGATCAGGGATTATATGCGGGGCAACCTTTGCCGCTGTACCGGCTATAAAAAGATCATAGAAGCAGTATTTGCTGCCCAGAAATTAATGGCGGAAGCAAAATAAGCTGACGAAGCAGAAAGGAGGCATATATATGTCTGAATATTCAACAGTAGGAAAAAGCGTCATCAGAAAAGACGCTTATGATAAAGCAACTGGCAGAGCGAAATACAGTGCTGATTTTCATCCGGAAGGGATGTTATACGGCAAATTGTTCACCTCAACAATCGCTCATGGCTATATTAAGAAATTAGATGTATCAAAGGCAGAAGCACTGCCTGGGGTTATAGCTGTACTAACAGGTGCCGATTGTTCCGATGAACGTACCGATGGCTATATCCATGACAGACATATCCTTTGTAAACATAAGGTAAGATATATCGGCGATGGTGTTGCTGCGGTAGCCGCACTGACTCCGGAAATTGCGGCTGCGGCCTGCAATCTGATCGAAGTAGAATATGAAGAATTACCCCATGTTCTTGATCCGATGGAAGCCCGGGACAAAGATTGTCCTATAGTAATTCACCCTGATCTTCCCAGTTATCACAATATCGAATGGCAGGGTGTATGGTCCAGCCTTGATGCGGAACGTCCCAATCAATTTATCCATCGTAAAATCGTTCACGGTGATGTGGAAAAAGGTTTTGAGCAAGCAGATTTTATTTATGAAGGCACCTATACTTTGCCCAGAGCGGCTCATTGCTGCTTGGAACCACATGCCGTCGTAGCAAAACCTGAAAGCAATGGCGAGCTGACCGTATGGGCCAGCGAACAGGGTGGCTGTTTCCAGAAATACGGTATTGCCGAAGCTATGGGCATTACCCCTTCCAAGATCCATCTGATCGTGCCTTATCTCGGCGGTGGTTTTGGCGGCAAAGTCGGTATTATGTATACACCTATCTGCTGTATGCTGGCACTTAAGGCGGGACGGCCGGTCAAGATGGAAATGACACGTGAAGAAGTATTTATAAATGGCGACCCCCGTTGCCCCGGCTATGTTGTGATCAAAGATGGTTTCAAAAAAGACGGTACCTTGGTTGCCCGTCAGATAGAGGAGACTATCAACAGCGGTGCTTACAGCACGCATACTACGGTTTTTGTCAGCGCTGGTATTTATGGTGCCACCGGTACCTATAAATGCCCGAATCTGAAGATTGATGCTTATGGTGTTTATACAAATTCTCCTTGCACAGGCCCTTATCGTTCTTTAGGTTCGGAGATTCTCGTTTTTGCCATTGAAAGCCAAATGGATGCCGTGGCTGAACAGCTGGGCATTGATCGTATTGAGCTGCGCCGTAAAAATATTCTGCGCGATGGCGATGAAGACAGCATTGGCCAAATCACCTATAATAATGGTACTGAGGCCTGTCTGGACAAAGCTGTTGCTTTCCTCGATTTTAATGGGCCTGTTCGTGCTCCGGAAGGACCATGGGTCTTTGGCCGCGGTATTTCCATCGGTAATAAATTTACCGCTTATTGGGATACCGGTACGGTAGCAGGCTGCAAAGTCCATGATGATGGTACGATCGAAATCAGGACTTTCCATGTTGAGCTCGGTCAAGGCGCTCATACCGTTTTGGCTCAGATTGCGGCGGAAGAATTCCAGACTGATTTTGAAAACATCAAAGTTGTATTTTGTGATACAGATCTTTGTCCTTATGATGAAGGAACATATTGCAGCCGGGGCACCTATATTAATGGTAATGCTGTTATACTGGCCTGCCGCGATGCAAAACGCCAGCTCTTTGAAGCCGCCGCCGATGTCATGGGTATTGCAGCCGATAAGCTTGGCACCAAAGATGGCATGGTCTATGAACTTGCCAATCCGGATAATGCTATTCCCTTATTCAACGTATATGAATATGGCGGCTATCTGAAGAAGGGCGGAGAAATTTACGGTCTGGATACCTATCTGACAACATTTGATGAGGATGATCGTCAAACAGGTCAATCTAAGTATGTTATTACCTTCTATTCTTATGGTGCACTGGCTTTTGAAGTTGGCATCAATAAAGAAACAGGTGAAGTCAAGATCTTGAAATCCGGCGGTTGGTATGATATGGGTCGTCCTCTGAATCCGAAGCTTGTTGAGCTGCAGCTGGAAGGCGCAATGGTTATGGGTATCGGTCAGGCCCTCTATGAAGAAATGCTCTTCAATGATGATGGCAAGAACATTAATCCTAATTTCCGCGACTATCGCATTCCGACTATGTTGGATGTTCCCTTCAACGATCAGATTGATGGCGGTTTTGCCGGCAGTCCTCACCGTGATGGTCCTTATGGCGCCAAAGGTATCGGTGAAGTTGCATTAGTTCCGGTAATGCCTGCTATTTCCAATGCTATCCATGAAGCACTGGGGATCGAGATCAAAGAGATCCCGCTGACCAGAGAAAGGATTCTAGCTGCGGTCAAAGAATTGGAAGAGAATAAAGCGGTATAGAATAACTCCCTAATTTAATAAATAAAAAGACGATGCCAAAGCATCGTCTTTTTATTTATTAACCGAAGCAGGCTATAAATAAAGTCGGCAGAACGAAAGTTCTGCCGACTTTATTTGCGTTTATTGTGAGATTGTATAGCGGATTGTTCTTATTTTATATAGGTATGAAGGGGGAAGGCCCTGTAAATTGGTTTTGGCATATCCGCAACAGTTTTATAACCGGGTTCTGCATTTATCACATCTGGAATCCGATTGACTGAAGTAGAGGTGGTGGTGGTATCTCCACTCATATCTTCTACTATTAAATGGAGATCGGGATCACCTTCTATAATCCACTCGATACTCGGTTTTTCGGACAGGTCTTTTCTGACACAGAATATCAAAATAGATTCCCAGACAATATTTTCTTTGGTATTAAAAGTACAAATAATCTTTAAACCTTTGAGCGTATCTTTTTTTATGGTCATACCCCATTGTGGCTGAGGCATATCCTCTTCGGCCAATATGGGCTCCACTACGACCTTTTCATTAGTGATGGTCAGGCCCATAATTTTAGAATTAACATGGATAGCTGTTAAGGATACTCTGGCCAGAGGATCATCCTCGCTTTTGGCCCCGGCCGTTCTTTCCTTATACTCCTGGACTGTTTTGCCAAGGTGCAGTTCATCCACAACCACAGGGCCCATGTATTCCAAAGGTAAATAATTAATGGATTTAATTTTTGTAGCTTTATTGCAAGCTGCAACCAAATCAGTGCAGAGACAAGACCAGAAGATGTCTTGAATGCCGCTGGCATACATGGTCACTCCATATTGTTTGCAATAGCTATCCAATTCCGCAGCCAAATCGGGTACGGTGATCCAAGGATAAAACCCTTCCTCGGCAATGGTAATGACATTGATACATTTTTTGGCTAGTAATGCCACTTGTTCCAAAGCACTTTCAGTTGTTAAAATTGCTACATCGGTTTCATCTCCGACTCTGTCCAAGACGGCATCAGCATCCTTTTATAATAATATGCTGATGGGGGCACGGCCGATTAATTCTCCGATATCTCTGCCGATATTTCTTTTTCTGCCAACTGCACCCACAATTTCCACATCATGGTCGAGCATATAGCCAATGGCTTTGCCACCCATAGTACCCGCTCCGAAAATGATTGCCTTGATTTTTTCTTTTCTCATAATAAAGCCTCCCGATTTTTTTAAACTCCAGAGTCCTAAACTACAGTTACCCGTATAAAATACTGTGTCACATGAGTATAAAGCAGATGGCTTATCTGCAATACCTATTATAGAGGATTAATTATAACTTTAAGGCAGATATCTGTTTAATCCAGCTATAAACAAGAGAAAATAGTAGAAACCATAAAATATCAGATGATATTTCTACTTATACTTTATTTTCTCTGCCGATCTTTGTCTATTGCAAAAGACTCTATTTGTCTTGTTATTTCTTGTCATTTTACCGGCATTTTTTGTGATCCGCAATTTCCGTCGGCATATTAGGCAGGAATTTAAATAATAGAATTAAGGGGGAAGAATAAATGCGGTTTATGTGAGTTTATCACGGAATGAAAAAGCCATTTCCTGTACAATACAATCAAAACAGTTGAGTAGGAGTTGATTACCATGCCTTTTGGACTTAGCCTCAAAAAGAATGTAGCGGATAAAGCAAATAAACAGTTGACAGTCAATCAAGCCCGTTGCCCGCAGAATCATATTTGCCCATCCATCAGTGTTTGTCCGGTTGATGCCTTGACTCAGGATGGATTCGCCGCGCCCACAGTCAATCATGAAAAATGCATTCTTTGTGGAAAATGCGTACGCTTCTGCCCCATGAAGGCTTTGAAATTAGAATAAAACAAAAACATTAAAAGGAGGAATTAATATGTCAGTAATAACGATAACCAAAGAAAATTTTCAGCAGGAGGTTATGGAAAGTATAAAACCGGTATTGCTGGATTTCTGGGCCGGTTGGTGTGGTCCATGCCGCATGGTATCTCCTGTTGTAGATGAAATCGCTAAGGAAATGCCTGGCATCAAAGTCGGTAAAATAAATGTAGATGAGCAGCAAGAGCTGGCCGCCGCCTTTAACATCATGAGCATTCCCACCCTGGTAGTTATGAAAAATGGCAAGGTTATTAACCAGGCAATGGGAGCAAGGCCAAAGGATCAAATCATATCTATGCTGTCTTAAAAAAAGAGCCATTGAGGAGTTGCCCCAATGGCTCTTTTTTATTATTTATCATCTATGTCAGTAATGATTCCAGACTATTACGGTCAGTGATATGTATTTCCCCCCGCATGAGATTGACCAGTCCATCTTGCTGAAAATGCTTGAGCATTCTGGTTACCACCTCGCGGGCGGTGCCCATGTGGTTGGCTATTTTTTCATGAGTTATTTTTAAAGTATCGCTTTGTTCCAGTATGCTTTCTTCCAACAAAAATGTGGCCAGGCGCTTGTCAAAACTTTTCCACATGATTTGTTCTATAAACCACATAACCTCGGAAAAACGTGAAGCCATGATCTGATTTGTATAATTAGCGATGACCGCGGATTCTTCCATCAGTTTTTTGTATACATCCGCCGGAATAATCCAAAACTCAGTATCCTTTTCCGCCTCTATGGTTATGTCGAATTGGATGCTGGCCATCATGCAAGAGGCGGAAAAAAGACATATATCCCGCTCAAACAGACGATATATTGTGACCTCTTTACCCTCATCGGAGAGAATAAAGGCCCGAAGCTGGCCAGAGAGAATAACAAACAGGCCCAGGCAATCGGCTGAACCGCTATGCAAAATTGTGCCCTTAGGTGCCATGCGCTTGGAAGCTGATTCCTGCAATATTTTGCGTTCGGTATTTGTAATTTTTTCCCAGATGGGGAAATAGTTTTCAATGCGCATATAGATCACTCCTTTGAGAATTTTTTTATAGTCTATTTTTGGTGGTTTTCATTTAATTTACAAACATTTATATCTAATTATATTTATATTTAATTATACCATATTTTCTTGTTTTGTACTTAGGCATCCGGAATCTGCCGATTTTTATCAAGTAAATGCCCGTTTTAAGAGAGGGCCGTCTTCGGTCTATGGTGTCATGGCAATAATAGAGATATTGTGATTAAGTTACATAATAATCACTTGTTAAGTTGACGGATATAAGTTATAATCTAAACTACAATATTATGAATTGGAGGGAAGATATATGTGCGAAATTCGTTTTTTTATTTGTAAACACTGCGGCAATTTGGTCGGTATGATTAAAAATTCCGGCGTGCCCATTATCTGCTGCGGAGAACCTATGAGCGAACTGATTCCGGGCAGCGTTGATGCTAGCTACGAAAAACATGTTCCCGTAATCTCTGTCAGCGATAATATCGTAACTGTTGATATTGGCTCTGCTGCCCATCCAATGACGGAGGAACACTATATCGAGTGGGTATATATCCAAACAGAAAACGGTGGCCAGCGCAAATGTCTTTACCCAGGAGATGCTCCGAAGGTTACATTTTCTCTAGTTGATGATAAGCTGCTGGCTGCATATGCCTATTGTAATCTCCATGGATTGTGGAAAGCTGAAATCTAAATTTTTCATTTCCCGCTCTCTGATAGGGCGGGAAATATTTTTCTCTAAGTTATTGACATATGCCGAAAATAATGTATAATAATTTATGCATGGCATATGTCAATAACTTATTGTGTATAATATTGTTAAATCCCCGGAAAAAATGCTGAGCATTTTGCTTATCATTGCAGTTGGTATTATCATTATATCATTAAGAAATTTAAATTGGAGATGAGTAGAAATGAAAGAAGAATGTCACAATAACTGCTCTTCCTGTGCAGAAAATTGCAGCGAGAGGACACATGAAAAAACTGATTTACGGGAAAAGCTCAATCAAATGTCACAGGTAAAAAAGGTCATTGCTGTGGTCAGTGGCAAGGGAGGAGTAGGCAAGAGTCTTGTGACTTCCATGTTGGCGGTACTTATGAACCGTGCAGGATTGAAAACAGTAATAATGGATGCGGATGTTACCGGCCCTTCTATACCGCAAGCATTTGGCTTGCATGGAAAAGCGGAAGCAAGTGACCTTGGTATATACCCTGTAAAAACCAAGACAGGTATAGAGGTCATATCACTCAACCTGCTTTTAGATCATGAAACTGATCCTGTGATCTGGCGTGGGCCTATCGTTGCGGGTATGATTAAGCAATTTTGGACGGATGTGGTTTGGGGCGAAGTAGATTATATGTTTGTAGATATGCCGCCTGGCACAGGCGATGTACCGCTGACGGTCTTTCAATCTTTGCCGGTGGATGGGATAATCGTTGTCACATCTCCCCAGCAACTGGTGGGTATTATTGTTGAGAAGGCCGTTAATATGGCCAAGATGATGAATATCCCGGTATTGGGATTAGTAGAAAATATGAGCTATTTTAAGTGTCCGGAATGTGGAAGCGAACATCATATATTTGGTGAAAGCAAGCTGGAAGAGACAGCTGAAAAACTTGCTATTAAAACCATTGCCAGGATCCCCATCAATCCTAAGCTGACTGCGGCCACCGATGCTGGTTGTATCGAATTGTTTGAGGAAAATTATCTGGATGGCATGATTGATATGTTACTGCGAGAGGAGGGTAAATAATATGAGAATTGCTGTGACTTATGAAGATGGACAGATATTCCAACATTTTGGACATACGGAACGTTTTAAAGTTTATGATGTGGAAAATGGCAAAGTTGCTATGGTGACTACGGTGAACACCAATGGCAGCGGGCATGGCGCCTTGCCTGATGTTTTAAAAAAAATCGGTGTAAATACGCTGATTTGCGGCGGTATCGGTGAAGGCGCGCGTCGTGCACTGAATGAAGCAGGCATCAAACTTTATGGCGGTGTCAGCGGTGATGCAGATCAGGCTGTAGAATCTTTTTTAGCCGGAAATCTGATTTTTGATCCGGATGCTATGTGTGAACATCACGGAGAGCATCACGGAGAACATCATGGTGGCGAATGCGGAGCGCATGGCTGTGGTGAACATCGTTGCGAGCAATAAAAATGGCTATTATACTATGGCATAATAACTGAAAGAACTGTTCCCCCTGTTTTTTTCTAGCAAAAAGACCTGTTATCATTGATGGTTGGCAGGTCTTTTTGTTATTTAGAGAACATATATAATAACGGCCTTGGGCAGGAGACAATAATTTTTTCATAAACTTATTTACATAAAGTGGCCACACAAGATATTATTGGCATGAAGAATTGTTTTAAGCTTGTTATAAGGAAAATATTACAATATGAGAACAGCACAAAACATTGAGCTAAGTATTAATATTGCCCTTTGGGAACGGTTTTGTCATTTATCGGTAAAATAGTCGGCCAAAAAATCTGCACCGACCGGGCGACTTGTGTTCAATGCGGTCAGTGTAATGCAATATGCCCCATGTCTATTGATATCAAGAGCAAAAGATGGCAATCAAGAAAATGATGGCGGCAATAAGCAAAAAAGCGAGAGCTAGGTTTATTTTTGGGTATAATTTAGTATGAATATTATCTATATTGGATGAATTGAATGAAAATTATAAAATCTTGTACAAGAGTATACACCCACTAGTGCATACTCTTTATATATTTGCGCAAAATTTTTAATATAAATATTGACAAATAAAGATGAGTGGACTACCATTTAGTAATCAAATTTCAGGATACTATAGACACCAGTATCTTATTTTTTATTAACTTGATGAGGGAAGGACTCAAGGTAAATGGACAAAATGGAATTAGTTAAAAATTTAAAAGAAGACATCTATAAAATTCCTGTAAATGAGGTTTTTCAATTGCTGGGGACTACCCCGCAGGGTTTAAATCAGGTGCAGGCCGAAGAAAAACAGCAAAAGTACGGAAAAAATCTTATTGATGAGAAAAAGAAAAAATCCCCTGTACTTATATTTCTTAGCAACTTTACTCATTTAATGGCCATCTTATTATGGGTTGGCGGAGCTGTTGCCTTTTTTGCGGATATGCCTCAGCTGGGGTTTGCGATTTGGGCTGTTAATATTATTAACGGTGTTTTTAGTTTTTGGCAGGAATATCGTGCCGGCAAGGCAACGGATGCCTTAAGAAATATGCTGCCTTATCATGCCCGCGTCATACGCGAGGGCCAGGAACAAAAAATATTAGCGCAGGACTTGGTTGTCGGTGACATAGTGTTATTGGAAGAAGGGGATAGGATTTCCGCTGATGCTCGCTTGATCGATTGCAGTGATTTGCAGGTTGATCAATCTACCCTTACGGGCGAATCCAATCCGGTGCGCAAAACAAAAGAAGCGGTTTTAAGGGATGATTTGACGCGTGCCGAAACGCCAAATTTGATTTTTGCCGGCACCAATGTTTCCGAAGGCAACGGAAAAGCCGTTGTTGTAGAAATTGGCATGAAAACTGAATTCGGCAAAATTGCCGGGCTGACTCAAAATATGGTTTCGGAAAAAAGTCCCCTGCAAAAAGAGCTGAACCGACTGACCAAACAAATTTCCATTATTGCAATTGCCTTTGGGATTTTCTTTTTTCTGGCCGCTTTGTTTTTTGTGCAGGAACCGGTTTCTGCTGCCTTTATTTTTGCATTAGGCATGGTGGTGGCATTTATCCCGGAAGGATTACTGCCAACGGTAACCTTATCTTTGGCTATGGCTGTACAGCGCATGTCGAAAAGAAATGCCTTGGTCAAGAAGCTTTCCTCCGTCGAGGCTTTAGGCAGTACTACGGTCATTTGTACCGATAAAACCGGAACGCTGACGCAAAATGAGATGACAGTCAGCCATTTATGGCTGGCTAATAAGGAATATGATGTGACCGGCGTCGGGTATAGTTCTGAAGGCGATATTACAAGTGGTATTAAGAAAATTACTGTGGTCGATGATGAGGATATGAGACTTTTGCTGGTTGGAGCGGCCCTCTGCAGTAATGCACGCTTGCTGCCGCCTAATCAGGAATCTTCCCGTTATACCGTCTTAGGCGATCCCACGGAAGCTTGTCTGGGGGTTGTGGCGGCAAAAGCCGGTATTGATATGCAAAAACAGATAGAATCGACACCTCGTTTAAGGGAATTGCCTTTTGAATCACGGCGCAAAAGGATGACAACCGTGCATCAGCTGGATAATCCTATTGATGGGGCTCAACGCATTGCCTATGTCAAAGGAGCACCAAAAGAAGTAATGTCATTGAGCAATTATATACGCATAGATGGCAAAACTCAGCCCATAACAGATGAGCTGCGCAAAAAGATTATGGATGCCAATGACGGATATGCTCGGAGCGGCTTACGCGTTCTGGCCCTAGCATATCGGTTGTTGCATAAAGATGACAATATCCCAACGGCGATGAGCGCTTATACGCCGGAGATCATAGAGCAGGACCTGGTTTTTGTCGGTTTATTGGTCATGGCTGATCCACCGCGGGCAGAAGTAGCGGAGGCTGTTGCCGATTGCCATCGGGCCGGTATCCGTATCATCATGATCACAGGTGACTATGGTTTGACAGCGGAGAGCATTGCCAAACGTATCGGCATCATCAAGGGAAATAATCCTCGTGTTGTATCAGGCCTGGATTTGGAAACGCTTTCGGATGAACAGTTGAAGCAATATCTGCAAGATGAAATTATCTTTGCCCGTGTAGCGCCGGAACAGAAATTGCGCATCGTATCCGTTTTGAAAGAAATGGGCGAAATCGTAGCTGTAACGGGTGACGGTGTCAACGATTCGCCGGCCCTGAAAAAAGCCGATATTGGCGTTGCCATGGGTATTGCCGGTACTGATGTGGCCAAAGAAGCGGCCGATATGATTTTGACGGATGATAACTTTGCTTCGATTGTGCATGCTATTGAGGAAGGCCGGACTGTCTATAGCAATATCCGTAAATTTTTGTTGTATATTTTGAACTCCAATATGGCTGAGGCCGTGCCTTCTATTTTATATCTGTTTTCCCGCGGCTTAATTCCGTTGCCCTTAACCGTTATGCAGATATTGACTATCGATTTAGGGACCGATATGCTGCCGGCATTGGGGCTGGGTACGGAAAAACCTGATAAGGAAATTATGGATCAGCCGCCGCGTAACCAGAAGGAGCCTCTCTTAAATAAAAAGATTATGATTAAAGCCTTTTTGTGGTATGGTTTATTAGGATCGGCCGCTTTAATTATTGCCTATTTCTTTGTCAATAGTCAGAATGGCTGGCCCAGTATACCTCTTGCCAGCGGCATTGATCCTGTTTATATCAAAGCTACCACTATGGCGCTGGCTGCTATTGTATTTTGCCAGATTGCCGCTGTGTTCAATTGCCGTACGGAAAAACAGTCAGTTTTTAAGATTGGCATATTCAGCAATAAACGCATAAACTTAGGTGTGCTTTTTGAGATTGGTCTCATAATTGCATTGGTATATTTAACTCCGCTGCAATCCGTCTTCCATACGGCAGCTATTGGTCTGCCGGATTGGTTATTGCTTTGTATTTTCCCACCGATAATATTATTTATTGAAGAGATGAGAAAAGCATGGCTCCGATCCAAGGGCCGAAAGAAGGATGCCACAAAAGATCTTAGAATTTATAAAGAAAGGCAAAGGGGTGAATAAGATGAAAGTTATAATAGTAGGCATAGGCAAGATGGGAACAGGCTTGTCTCAAAATCTTATCAAAAGGGGGCATCAGGTTACGGTGATTGACTCTAATCCGGAGGCCTTCAAGAGCTTAGGCCAGAATTTTGATGGGAAAAAAGTTGCGGGCATTGGTTTTGATAAAGATGTGTTGGCCGAAGCCGGAATCGATAAAGTCGATGCCGCAGTAGCCTGTACGGCTAGCGATGAAGCAAATGCCGTAATAGCCAGGATTGCCAAAAACATTTATTTTGTTCCGCATGTGATTGCACGCCTCTATGACCCCAGAAAAGCCAATATTTATCATCGTTTAGGGATTCAGACCATTTCCACAACAACTTGGGGTATTGAAAGAGCAACGGAAATCTTGTCATATAATCAGTTGGACAGCGTTTATGATATAGGTAAGGGCAATGTCAAGCTGATCCGTATAGAAGTACCTTCCCTTTTGGTAGGCAAGACGGTCAATGATATCACCATACTCGGCGAAATCCATATGGTTTCTATCAGCAGAGACAATAAAACATTTATCCCAACCAATGGCACCATCTTTGAAGCGGAAGATATAATGTATCTTTCTATTGAAGCTTCCGCCGCCAATAAATTGAAGTCCATGTTGGATTTAGCATAAAAAGGAGGAATTAAGATGAAAGTCATTATTGTGGGCGGAGGACAAATTGGTTCCTATATTGCTTCTTTATTATTAGCCAATGATCATGAAGTATATTTGATCGAAAATCGCGAAAAAGTCTATCATATGCTGGAAAAAGAGTTCCCAACCGAGATGCTGTTTTTTGGCAATGGTTCCGACCCGGATCTGTTGGAAAGAGTCGGCATCGCTTCCGCAGATGTTGTGGCGGCCGTTACCGGCTCTGATGAAGTCAACTTAGTTATCTCAACTTTGGCAAAAATGGAGTTTACCGTGCCGCGGGTAGTGGCAAGGGTTAACAATCCGAAAAATACTTGGTTGTTTAATAAGGGCATGGGTGTCGATGTCTGTGTCAATCAGGCAGATATCATCGCCCATCTGGTAATTGAAGAAATGGATATTAAAGATATGTTTACTCTGCTGAAATTGACCAAAGGAGACTATTCTATTATTAGGATGAAAGTCGGCGCAAGCGCCAGGGCTGTTAATCAGCAGCTGAAAGACTTATCTATTCCCCAAAAAACGGTACTGATCGCTATCACAAGGGACGAATCATTACTGATCCCCAAAGGTGATACCATGATTTTGGCCGAAGATGAGATACTGCTTTTGACAGATGAATGCAGTCGGCAGAAATTAAAAGAAATTTTTGCTTAAATGCTTTGACGACAGCCTGATAAAGTGCGGGGAGTATGAAATATGATGGAAATCACGTATATATATCATAGTGGGTTTTTGCTGGAATGGGCAAATTGCTATTGGTTATTTGATTACTTTAAAGGCAATATTCCGCCCATGGACCCTGTAAAAAAGATATTTGTATTTGTCAGCCATAAGCATAAAGATCATTACAATCCGGTAATTTTCAGGCTCAAGGAACAATACACGGATATCCAATACCTGTTATCATCTGATATTAGACTGACTGAAAAGAATTACCAAAAGCTGGGGCTTACCAATGATATATTGGATAAAGTGTTATCTGTAAAGGCTGGCGATGAATATTATTTGCTTGATCCGCAAGGTAACAGCATAGTTTTGCGGACACTTAAATCTACGGATTGTGGGGTTGCCTTTTTACTGCATTATCAAGATAAAACTGTCTATCATGCCGGCGATCTCAACCTGTGGCTGTGGGAGGATGAATCGCCCCAATATAATCAGAGCATGACGGCAAATTTTAATAAGCAGATGGCCGTTTTAAAAGATATGGAGATAGATATGGCTTTTGCGCCGCTGGATCCCCGGCAAGAAGGATATTATTATCGGGGGCTGGAAAGCCTTTTGCATACAGCAAAAGTAAAATATATGTTTCCTATGCATTTTGGGGACAATCCGTCCATTATTAAGCAATTTAAACAGCAGAGAGCCGTTAACATAGCCGATTGGACAATAATGGAAATCAGCAGCAAGGGGCAAAAATGGACTCTGGAAATTTAAAAACAGAGAAAAGAGGGTATTATCATGATATTTAAAATGGTACATGAAAACTATAATGTTTTTGATTTGGAAAAATCATTGGCCTTCTATCGGGAAGCCTTAGGCCTTACGGAAAAAAGAAGAAAAACGGCGGCAGATGGCTCTTATATCATAGTTTTCGTTGGCAACCAAGCCTCTGATTTTGAGCTGGAGCTGACCTGGCTGAGAGATCAGGAGCGGCCATATGATTTGGGCGATTGCGAATTCCATTTGGCTTTTAGAGTCAACGATTTCCAGGAAGCGCATGCTTTGCATGAAAAAATGAATTGTATCTGTTTGGAAAATGAGGAAATGGGGCTCTATTTTATTGCCGACCCGGATGGCTATTGGTTAGAAATTCTGCCAATGAAAAAGTGATTTTATCCGATTTGCTTACCGCCCGGTATTAAAGCCGCTCATTAAAGACCTTATTCCCGCATTGGTATAAGGTCTTGTGCTGTTCTAGTCTGCTAAAAAGAGCGGCGTATTAAGAGGGGACTTGACAAAAAAAGGATTTTATTTTATGCTATTCTCGTATGAGAATAATTAGTTTACCCCTTCCTCTTGATTTTTTAAATCCGCCGATATTTATATCGGTTTATTTTTAGAATTAATTATTCTTGTATGAGATAATCTATGAGCATAGTATTATTTGTTGATAGAATAAAATACATGCCGGATAGATGGATAAGTACTATTTTCAGCTATTTAGGATGGTGTTTTGATGAATTAAAAACAAAAGTTTTTGCGGCGTTTTACTGTTTATGATTTATTATTGATCACTGTTACGGCCATACTCGGCATTTCTGCATATTTGTTTGCCCATACTTACATATATGAGGTATTTGACGCTTAGGGCCAGTGGTAAGCCGATATTAATAATTATCCCTGTACTCACTGCTATCTTAATCATCATTTTTTGAGCTACGGCCGATATTTCAATATCATTTGGTGGCTATATTGGGGGATCATATTAAAAGACTATATATGCCATATATTATTCTTGCAAGAGAATATATAATGGTACATCTATTAAATTTGTCCTGATATAAATAATTGGTATCAGTTTTATTTCCGTATAAATTATTCTTGATAGAGAATAATGAATTTCATTTATTTTTGGCTTTGAGCGGGATATTCTTAAGAATGGTTTCCGCTGAAAAGAGCCTGAGAAAAATTGTTTATCCGGGATATAATGCTGGAGCTAGAGAAAGGGGGAGGAAAGAAATGAGTGCAGCTTATGAATATGATGATATTGCCGAAGGTGTATTTTTGCCCATTTACGCTGTAATTTGTGACGACATAATTAAGGCAACCGGTATCACAAGCGGTATACTCTTGGATATCGGTTGCGGCGGCGGTCATTTAGGATTGACCATGCTGCAAAAAAGTGATTTTAAAGTTGGTCTTTTATGCGATATCAATCCGGAGGCGATAAAAATAGCCCGTGCCAGGGCTTATGAATGGCATTTATCCGATAGGGCAAAAGCCGTTTTGCAGGATGTTCATCACATGGATTTTGCCGACAATTATGCGGACTTGATAATCAGCCGTGGATCCATGGGCTTTTGGGCAGATCAAACGGCCGCCTTTCAAGAAATATATCGTGTTCTGAAGCCGGGCGGAAAAACTTACATAGGTGTTGGCTTGGGAAATAAGGAAACAATGGAAGCAATTGTTGTCCAGATGCGGAAAACCGAGCCTGATTGGCCAAAATCCGTTAAAAAGCGGCAGAATGCCCTGTCCTCTGACAAATATCAAGATTTATTCAGAGAAATGGGGTTTGATTTCGATATTATTGATGATCCAGATAAAGGCAGATGGTTTATCATCAAAAAGCCTCTTGAAAGTGGGGCATCTGAATGATAAAACGCATCCAGAAGAGATGGGTTTTTTTTCTTCTTATACCTTTAGCGATGTTTTTGGTCTCTTTTGCTATAGGTAAATATCCCATTTCTATACCGGAATTGTTGCAGACATTGTTCTATCATCTGGCTGATCCCTCCGCCATTAGCGACCCCAAAATGGAGACGGTGCTTTTCAACATACGGCTTCCTCGCGTATGCGTGGCATTGCTGGTTGGCGGCGGCTTATCTATGGCCGGCGCTTCCTATCAGGGCATGTTTAAAAACCCGTTGGTATCGCCGGATATTTTAGGTGCTTCTGCCGGTGCTGGTTTTGCGGCTGCGCTTGCATTATATTTTTCCTTATCAATGGTTGCGGTGCAGGCTTTTGCTTTTGTTGGGGGTTTAGTGGCTGTCTTCTTAGCAACGAGTATCAATCGAAAAATGAATTATGACCAGTTATTGGGACTCATTCTTGGGGGTATCTTGGTTTCTTCGTTATTTTCCGCAGGGACATCGGCAATAAAATTTTGGGCTGATGCTGATGATAAGCTGCCGGCGATCACATTTTGGCTGATGGGCGGATTGCACTCGATCACAAAAAGGGAATTATTGTACATATTGCCGCCGATGCTTGTTTCTTTTGGTATTTTATTCAGTGTCCGTTGGAAACTAAATGTGCTGTCATTCGGCGAGGAAGAAGCAAAAAGCTTGGGTATTAAAACCAGGCAGGTCAGATATTTGGTTATCATTGCGGCGACTTTGATCACGGCGGCATCCGTAGCCGCTTGCGGTATGATTGGTTGGGTCGGTCTAGTGATCCCCCATTTATGTCGTGCACTGGTGGGGCCGAATTATCGTGTTTTGCTGCCAATGAGTATGATCTTAGGTGCAAGTTATCTGCTTTTGGTGGATAACATTGCTCGTTGTGTTGGGGTGGTCGAAACCCCTATCGGCATACTTACGGCCTTGATCGGGGTACCCTTCTTTGTTGTTATCTTTAAATATAATGTGAGAAGGTGATTTATGTGCTAAAAGTAGATCATGTTTTTTCCGGCTATGGTGAAGAAGATATTCTGAAAGATATTTCTTTTAAAGTAGGCAAGAGCGAGTTTGTTTGTATTTTGGGCTCAAACGGTTGTGGCAAAACAACTTTGTTAAAAACGATATTGGCGATACTGAAACCAACCAAAGGGAAAATCACGATAAATGATGATGATGTACACAAGATGCCTGAAAAGCTTCTGGCACAACAAATTGCATATATCCCTCAGGCCCATGTACCGCCTTTCCCTTTTACGGTGGAGGATGTTGTTTTGATGGGCAGGACCCCTTATTTGAATAGGATGGCGGTCCCTAATGCTTTGGATGTTGAGAAGTCCAATCAAGCACTGGAAAGATTGGGTATGACTAATATGGCGAAAAAAAGATATACGGAACTGAGCGGGGGACAGAGACAAATGGTTATTATTGCCAGAGCTTTAGCACAGGAGCCTAAAATGCTTGTTATGGATGAGCCGACTGCAAATTTGGATTTTGGAAATCAGCATATTGTGTTCGAGCAGTTGATAAAATTGGCTCATAAAGATTTAAGTGTGCTGATGGTGACTCATAATCCGGATCATGCTTTGTTTTGCGCGGATGAAACAATAATAATGAAAGAAGGGAAGGTTATAGATAAAGGGAAAACCAGTGCCGTAGTCAATGAATCAAGCATGCAGGAAATTTATCAGACCGATGTTAAAATAGCCAGCGTGGATATCCCACCACAAAAGCAAATTTTCATATGTGTGCCCATATCCAAGCAGAAATTTTTACTGGATCATGATGCTCTATAGATATTAAATGATTATTAGCGGTTGTGTTAGGGCTGTAGTACTTTTCTTTTTTTAATGGAGTGCATTAAAAACAAATTTAGAATTATATTTGAATGGAGGACTCTCGGATGCAAAGATTATTTAAGAACAAAGCGTGGGTCTTATTGATCTTGATAGCTTTGGCTTTTGTTATGATTGCAGGCTGTTCCAACAACTCTGAAAATGCATCTAACTCTCCGGCAGAGGTGCAAATCGTTGATATGGCCGGCAGAACTGTAACTATTCCCGGTTCTGATTATCTTAATAAAGTATTCTTTTCTAGCCCAATTGGGATGATCATGACATATAGTATGGATCCTGACAAGATGGCCGGTACCTCTATGGAGCTGTCTGACGCTGAATTAGCATATATGGCCGAATCCGTCAGCGAGTTGCCTTATTTGGGTGGCATACAATCCGGTGCCGAAATGAACAAAGAAGCTATAGTTAATTCCGGTGCACAAGTGTTTTTCTCAGTCGGTCCTGGAAAAATCAATGAAAGCACTGTTGCCGATGCCGACAAGCTCCAGGAACAGCTGAATATCCCTGTAGTGGTTTTAGATGGTAATATTGAAAATGCAGCAGCTACTTATGAGCTTATGGGAAAAATCTTTGGCCAAGAAGAAAAAGCGGCGGAATTGGGAGCATATTGCACAAACGTTTTTACTGATGTAGTAGAAAAAGTATCTACCATCCCTGAAGAAGACAGAGTTAGCGTATATTATGCCGAAGGTCCTGATGGCCTCAGCACCGAACCTTCCAGTTCGGCTCACGCCGCTGTAATAAAATATGCGAATGCCAAAAATGTTGCCGATGATGTGGAAGTTAAAGCCGGAAGTGGTATGAGTCCGGTCTCTTTGGAACAAGTATTGGCATGGAATCCTGATGTGATAATTTGTTGGTCCGACGCAAGGGGCGGCGCCTACAGTAAAATCATGTCCGATGAAAACTGGGCAAAATTGGATGCTGTTAAAAATGGCAGAGTTTATGTTATGCCTTCCCTTCCGTTTAGCTGGATGGATAGGCCACCATCGGTCAACAGATTCCTTGGCATTCAGTGGTTGGCAAATCTTTTGTATCCGAATGTTTATGATATAGAAATCAATGAAGTTACAAAAGATTTCTTCAAATTGTTTTATAATATAGAAGTAAATGATGACCAAGTTACAGAAATCTTGCAGAATTCTGTTGCAGCAAAATAGTATTTGATGTATTACAGCCCTAACACAACTGTTGATATTATTAACAAGAAATAATATACGATAATATAAAGATACGGAAGGGGATGTTTATGCCGATGAAGATGGATGTCAAAGGGTTACTGACGAAAGAAGAGGCTTTGTTTAGGCTTTTTGAGAAATGGCAACCTGATATAAAAGTGGAAACGATACCGATAGAGCAATCCAAAGGACGAATATTAGCAAAAAATATTTTTGCTTTATATACATTACCGGTAGTTCGAGCTGCAATCATGGACTCTGTGGCTTTGTCTTCCAACGACTTTGAAAATGGTATGCCCGACACTTCTTTGTGGAAAAGAGGAGTGGAATATGATTTTGCGGATATGGGCGATGATTTCGATGACAGGTATGATGCCGCTATTAGGGTGGAAGATGTCAGCTTTTCAGCTGATGGCACGATTTGTATAAACGATGATGTCAAAGTTGTGCCGGGAATGGGTATCAAGGCAAAGGGAGATATTGTTTGCGAAGGGCAACTTTTGCTTACAAAAGGCCGTAAGATTATGACAACAGATTTGGCGGTTTTGGCTGTCGGCGGTATAACGGAAATTTTTGTCTATAAAAAACCTATCATAGCGATAATCCCAACGGGAAGTGAGTTGATTGCCAGAGGCACAAAACCAGAACGTGGCCAAAACATCGATGCCAATAGTATAATGTTGGAAAATATGTTGCTGGAAATGGGCGCAGAGCCTTTATGTTATCCAATTGTCAAGGATGATCCGAAAATGTTGTCTGAATCATTAGAGGATGCGTTGGTCAGGGCTGATGTCGTTGTCGTCAACGGTGGCTCATCTAAGGGCAGTGAAGATTTTTGTACTAAATTGCTGCATGGACGTGGCGAGTTTCTTTTCCATGGAGTTGCCAGAGTGCCTGGCCGGCCTCTGGGCATGGCTGTTACGGATGGAAAACCGGTGATCAATCTTCCGGGGCCAACCGTTGCAGCATTTAATGGCACCGATTGGTGTTTGAGAGCAATTGTGGCAAGGATTTTACAAAGCCGGATAGAAAAGAGGCCTACGGTTAGGGCAATTTTAACTGAGGACCTATGCACCCCTATGCCAATGGAATATATGGCTCGTCTAAATATTACTAAAGGGGAAGATGGCTGTTTTTATGCGGATCCCTTGTCCAAGAGCAGAGATTTTGTGGTGCGCTCTATCGGTGCCAATGGTGTGTTTATTTCTCCCATTGGTTTTGGGGAATATCTAAAGGGAACGGAAATTGAGGTAGAGCTACTGTGTCAGGAAGAATATATATAAAGGAGAAAAGTTCAATGTGGAGATTATATGATGAACTGATTGATGGTATCCCGGAAAATTTAGTTATTGAAGATTATAATATCGGCTGTGCTTGGGCTATGGTGCAGGCAAGAGGAACTGCAGGCATTGCCTTAACTGTTAAAGGCCACAGCCTTGATCCTTTGTATCAAGGACCTGTTATCGGAGAATCACTCAAAACCATTGCTGCTTGTGTGAAATCTTGGAATTTTATTGAAGCATCTTTGGGGATGGCTGCTATAAACTGTTATTATAATTCGCCTCAAAATGTTGCGGCGCTTGGTGGTTTTGATGACTTAGATATAGGTGACGAGTCTTTGGAAAATAATAAGAGTAAAGATGCTTTTGCCATATTAGCAGAGGAAGCCGCAGGTAAAAAAGTTGCTGTAATAGGTCATTTCCCACATATCGAAAGGACCTTGCGTCCGATTTGTGATTTATCCATCCTTGAGAGAAATCCGGATAAAGGCGATTACCCGGATAGTGCCTGTGATTATATACTTTGTGAGCAAGATATGGTCTTTGTCACAGGAATGACTTTCACGAATAAAACATTGCCTCATTTACTGCAGGTCATAAACCTATCGGCCAGAGTTATATTGGTTGGCCCTTCAGTTCCTTTAACGCCGCTTCTATATCGATACGGAGTTACTGATTTGGACGGTTTTTGTGTCATGAATCCGGAAAAGATCAACCAATTGGTGCGTCATGGCCAAAATTTCAGTATTTTTCAGGGTGGGAAAATGGTAAGCATCAGAAAAAAATGATATTATATGGCATTTTTAGGTAAATTAAAGTTAGTTGGTCAGAAAAAAAGCCTTGATAAACACGGGGTTTATCAAGGCTTTTTTGATTTTATTATGCTATATCTCTTGATTGTCCTGGCAGATGAATTCTATACCTACAATAGCACCATCGACAGGCAGGTTATCTATGCCGAGACAAGCACGTGCAGGATAAGGTTCTTTGAAATGTTTTGCATATTCAATATTCATAGCTTCAAAATCATCCATATCTTCAAGGTAAACAGTGGCTTTTATGACATCATCATAGGTCAATCCTGCAGTTTCCAGAAGCAGGTCATAATTTTCGAATATTTGCTGTAATTGCTCTGTGACATCATCACCTGTGATGTCATTAGTTTCCGGATCTAGGGCCAATTGCATAGAGCAATATAACAAGCCACCACCGCGTACAGCTTGGGAATATGGCCCGATGTGATCTGCCTCATTTTCTGTTGCTATGATAGCATCTCTGCCTTGACCCGGTTCTACATCTTTGCCCTGTTCGGTTTTTTGCGTTTGTTCTGTGGCTTGTGATTGATTATTATCGCAAGCTGATAGGGCAAAAAGCAGACCGATGGCCAATACTGTGATGACGATTTTATAGATGGCCTTTTGTTTCATAAGCATATCTCCTTTATGTATATAATAATGGTAAACAACATTATAAAATATTTATACATCTCATTTTACAAATATTGTTTTAGATTGTCAATAATATGTGAATATAAAATTAGATTTATATATGTTTATGCAGGTGTCTTTAAAAATATAAAACTGCATATGATCAGTTCGATTTTCTTATCCCAAATTGATAAAAATTACTGAAAGTGTAATTATTATAACTTCAAGTTTATCTGCCAGGGCAAAAATTCATAAAGCCCGTTAAAACCTTAATCAAATCTTAATATTTGTGTTGCCGTTTGTTATTGACACAGTTTTAAGCTGGCTATATATTCTTCTTAAGAATATAGAATTTTTTACTAATTAAGGAAACTATTTTTAACAAATTTACATCTAAATATTAAAAGGCAGTTATTGTGGATAAGGTTTATCAAGAGATATTTATCAAAACTAAAATTCAAGGGGGTCTATGCTTTATGAAAAACTCAAAACTTCTATTGATCGTAGTATTGGCCATAGCTTTAACGCTGGCCTTTGCCGTACCGGCTTTGGCTGTGGGCGCTCCGGCTGTGACTGGGGTTTCTGTCTCTTCCAGTGCGGGCAATCTCGGCAGCACCAGTACCACAGACGGTTCTGTGACTGTGCCGGCCAATGTAGCGGTGACTGTAACCGCGACGGGCAACTCTGATGCTACTGCCTATTCTTTTGATGGCGGAGAATATGCCGCGGCTACATCAAAAGTCTATACCGTAGCAAGTGGTACCCAAACTGTCACCATCACAGCCAAAGATGCTTCTGATTTTGTGTCTGCTGCATACACCGTTAATTTGGTTGCCAGCACAGACAGCACTGCTTCAGCAATAAGCAGCATGGCTATGCATAACGGCACCGTTTATTTTTCAACTTTCAGCAAAACCGGTAATACTTATACTGTGAATATCCCTAACACTGCTACCGGCGCTTACAGTAGGGTTTATATAGCTCCGGTTCTTTCTGCCGGTGCCGTATGGGCCCCGACCAGTGAATTTAGCGGCAACTATATTGATGTCGGCGCTTTGGCCGATGGCGGAACTCAATCTGCTACCTTTACCGTAACATCAGCTTTTGGTGATCCCTATAAAACAGTGTATACCATCAACATAGTAAAGGCCTCCGCCTCATTACCCAGCGTTAATACTCTGAGTAGTGTTGCTGTAACCAATGGCACTAAATCTGTCAGCATCAAGCCTACTTCATTCCCTAGCTCTACATCCACAACAGGTAGCGGTACTGTGACTTCCACAGTGACTTCGGTTGATGTGGCTTATGAGGTTACTGATCCGCTTTCCACTGTTGAATATTCTGTAAATGGTGGTTCTTATAAATCCCTTGGCGCCGGAAACGGTTCATTCGAAGCCAGCCTGACCAAGAATAAAGTCAATGCCATCCGCATCAGGGTTACCGCTCAAAACAGTACCAGCAAAATTTATACGCTTAATATCACTCGCGGAACCGTGGAATCCTATGCCACTTTGGAAGATCTTAATATAACTTATGAATCCGGCAGCAAAACCAAAACAGTTAGCATTAGCCCTTCCTTTAAATCTTCCACCTATACTTATACAGCCAGTGTAAATTCCGATATTGATGAAGTCAATGTGGAATTTGAAACCACTGATGAAAATGCCGAAGTTAAGGTCTATAGAGGCAGCTCTTTGAAAGGCACTTACGATGGATCTGATGATATCGATATCAGCCTCTCCAAAGGCTCCAATGAAATCAAATTGGTAGTTACTTCTTCTGATGAAGATACAAAAAAAACCTACAAAATTACTATCACCAGAGGGGATTCCAGCGTCAACACGCTGAGTGCTATTGCTTTGAGAACCGGATCTAATGCTAATGTCAGCTATACACCCAGCTTCAGCACAACCACCAAAGCTTATACGGCTAATGTGGCCAATGATGTCGCGAAAATCGCTTTAAAAGCTTCTCTGACTGATAGCGATTCCTCCATGACTATCAATGGCAACTCCGTATCCAGTGGTGCTTGGAGCAGCGATTATTCTCTGTCTGAGGGTAATAACAGCTTCATCATCAAGGTAACAGCTCAAGATGGCAGCACCAACAGTTATTCTGTTAATGTGGTCAGAGCCAAATCCACGACTGTGGTTACCGGTAATATTCTCAAATTATATATAGGCAAAAACACCGCTTATGTTAATGACAGAGCCGTTACCCTGGATGCTGCGCCATTCCTTTATACCTATAACAAAGTCAATTACACCATGGTCCCGATCCGCTTTATCGGCGAACAAGGCTTAGGAGCTACCGTTAATTGGAGCAGCTCCACTAAACAAGTAAATATCAGCGGCAATGGCAAAAGTGTGACCATGACTTTGGGCGTGGCTAACCCCGCGGTCGGTATGCTGTGTCCGCCGGTCGCCAAAAATAATAGAATTTTCGTGCCTGTCCGTTATGTTGCTGAATCCTTAGGTTGTACCGTTGATTATAGCAGTACGACCCTGCCAATTGTTATTACCAGTAAATAAATCCCTGTCTATAAAAGATAAAGAGTACCGTTCAAAAGGGCGGTACTCTTTATCTTTTTGAAGCCTTGACAAATAAGGTGATAGTATAATAGTATTATAGCGGTAAATCTTAAGAAAAAGCAGGGGATAGATAATGACTAAAAAACAAGAAATTTTTAACCTTGATTGCTCTAACAAATTGCCTTGCAGCTGCACCTATGATTGTCCCCGCCACGGCAAATGCTGTGCCTGCGTGGCCTATCATCGTGATCATGATGAGGGTTTGCCCGGTTGTTTCTTTTCCGCTGAGGCCGAAGCCACCTATGATCGCAGTTTGGAGGCTTTGTACCGAGACAAGTGCAAAGGTTTATAGAGTAGTGCTATTATATGGGTTTGGTTTAAAATTATATATCTAAAAACAAAAACCCCTTGTGCAAAAGGGGTTTTATTATATAAAATATATTATTTTTATACTATTGCAATCTAAAATAACTAAACAGATTTTTTGATTAAGCTGCCTTTATATTGCGAAGGAGTTGTAGAAGCCAGCTTTTTAAATTCTCTGGTAAAATGGGCTTGATCATAAAAACCACTCTCATAAACCACATCCAAAAGCTCATTATCATGGTCCAGCATCATTTGCAAAGAACTTTGAAACCGTATTATTCTGCTGAAATGTTTAGGCGCTATACCATAAAATTGTTTAAATTTTTTACGTATATATCGTTCGGAATATCCGGTATAATCGATGATATCTTCCATACCGATATTACCCCTCGATATACAAATGGCTCTATATATGTAATTTGTAAAATCTATGATTTTTTCTTCTTGAATGATATGCTTTTTGGCAAATTCTTCAAAGATGTCAATTCTTTCCTCAAAAGATTTACCACAATAAATTTTATCCACGATATCATTATCTTTTATTACTTCTTTTAAGGGTGCCTCGCAATTGCATAAGTCGATTATGGTTTTGTTTAATGAATTTAGGCCACGTTCGCTGTAGGGGCGAAATCCGAAGTAGTCATAACCTGGCTCCAGCTCGACAAGTTTACTTTCCAGCCGTTTGCCGTAGAAAGTTGCTCTGGGATTTTTGGGGTCGCAACAAAACAGTATGTCCATACATGCATCAGGCACCATTTTGATGGAAGAGGATGAGTTTTCATCAAGTTTGAATTGATAAAAAACGGCATCCGTTTTAGTTATAGGATTGCATTCGCGGATTTTTTCCACATAATATGATTGATTATTGCAGGAAAGTCCTGGTTGTGAAGGGACTAATCCTCCATCAGGTGAAACGTTACAATATTTCATGAAAGACCAGACCTCCTTTAATAAATAATTAAGACTGAATTCAGTTAAAATAAAAAATATTCTGAAAATCCAATTTAATTATACCACACTTTATTATATTTTAAGCCATATTATAAAATATTCTTTGTATAAAACGGACTATAGATTTAATCTATTGATTTAATAATGATATACTAGAACCGTTTAAAACGATTCTAGCATATCATTATATTTTATAGGTGGTTGAAATTAAGGTAAGCGCTAAGCGGCTTTGCTGGTTTTCTTACCTGCTCTTTTAGCAAGGATGTATGGATTAGTTTCTTTAACAAAGAGGCTTACGATGAAGCATAGGGCAAAGAAGCCCGCACCCGCAGCCATGGTTGTCGGTAATCCATGCAGGTCGGCTAGCCTGCCGGTAGCAATTGGCATTAGAGATCCGCCAAAGAACTCGCCAACCCCATTGACGGTGCCCTGCGCTGTGGCGCGTAAATTATCGGCCACAGTTTCCATAGGCATGAGCACCGCAAAGACAGGCGTCATAGCACCCGGCGTACCACCAAATAGCATGTACGCCCATATAGCTGCTCCTGTTCCCGGAGATAGCCACATGATTAACGGTGCCAAGATACATAATATATAGAAAATAATCAAGGCAGGCTTACGACCGAAATTATCGGATAATTTCGGTACTAAGAACGAGTAAACCATGTATAAAATACCCATAACTGCGGTTACAAAACCCATCTCTTGTACAGATAATCCGGCAACATTCGTTAGATAAAGTGGGGCATATAGGGCAAGTGCCCAGAAGCCCGCCATACTACCAAATGATATTATTGTACATAGAAGAATATTTTTTTGCGCCAGAATTGCTGCCACTCCGCCTCGTTTAGCTTTTAATTCTTGAAGATCTTGATTATCGGCATCATCACCCGATAAAACTTTCAATTCTTTAATCATGAAAACGATTAAAACGCCCATAACCACCGATGGCAGACATGTGAGCAGGAATGTTAATTGCCAGGTAAAGTGAGCCACAAGCTGTGTAACCATGATAGGCCCAAGTGTAACAGCAAGCAGACCTACCCCCACATTTACAATGCCTGCATTACGTCCAAAAGCATTTTCACCTGAATTGCGAGCCAATATTGACATCATTAAAGCAAATAACGGGCCTTCGCCAACACCGACTATAGTACGCAGAATAAGTAAATGAGTATAGCTTTGAGCTAAAGCGCATAAGCCAGTTGAAGCGGCTGTGATAAAAACAAAGAGAACCAACCAACGTTTTCTGTATCCTGATTTGTCTGATAGTGCACCGAAGCCTATAGCCGATAAAGCATAAGCACCAGTAGTAACGAATCCTAATATACCTACTTGCATATTGCTGATAGCCAATTCAGGTTGAATTACCGGCAGCAAAAAGGAAATTGACAGCCTATCAAGGAATACAAAACCCCAAGTAAGAAAGAATAGTATAACTACTGTAAGCTCATATTTTCGGCTATAGGATGATTTGTTAACAGTGGCTTCCATAAAACCCCTTCTTTCATAAAAACAGATTTTGTGTATAAAACATAATTTATAATTAAGGGAGACAGATGAGATTTCTATTACAGTTTATGCTGATAGAAATCTCATCCACTCTAATCTTGCCTAAAAACCTACAGAAATGAATAGGATATTTGGGGAGGTTGAAGCAAAACGGCAAGAAAGGTTTTTATCATAGATCTAAAGTTTTTCAAATTTATTAGGATAAAAAGCTTGTCCTAATTTTTGAATGAT
>CAYRML010000012.1:0-30327 GCA_964425485.1 uncultured Peptococcaceae bacterium
CTTATAGAGGTTGAAGAAAGAGATATTGAAAAGGTTACGGCTCTTGCTAGTTGCGGCTTGGGTTTTGCAGCATATATTATCGACAGCTTTATTAAAGCCGGTATAGAAATCGGTTTTGATGCCCAAAACTCGGAAAAAATGGTCGCTCAGACATTTATGGGTGCTTTGAGCTTGGGCAATTATACCGATACCGTTAGCTTTGTGGCTACTAAAGGCGGTGCAACGGAACAAGGTTTGCATGTTTTAGCCGATTATAATATGGACAAAATAGCTTTGGAAACCGTCCTGGCCGCTTATAATAAAGCACTGTCTTTAAAAAAATAGTAATTTTTACTGATAATCTAAAGGATTTTTGTCATAAAGAAAGAATTTATAAAATAATTATCCTTTAAGGTGGGTGTTTGCTATTAAAGATGATACAAAGTCTTATGGTCATAAAATTATGGTGCAAATCGAGCCTAATGATATCGACTTTTTTAATAAGTTGATCGAAGGCTATGATAATCTTGCCGTGGTCACGACTTTAGATGCCAAAATCGGCCGGGTTGTGTTATGGGTGACAGAGCATACGAAAAAAGATATTTTAGCCATACTGAAATGTCTGCCTATACCTGTGCGCTTTTTGGCAGGGGAAAACTAAAAAAATTGAATAGGTTAATACATAAAAGCACAGCTTGACGGCTGTGCTTTTCTTTTTATCCATAGTATCAGGCAAAAAACACAGTATGAAGCGGAACCCAAATGCATTGGATTTAGCGTCATACCGTGTTGCGCCCCTTAATTAGACGCAATGCATACCCATGCCGCATCAACTGGCGAGGGTGTGCATTTTTTCTTTCTTTAGACTCTTTAGACGATATTTCACAAATGGCGCTTACGCGACAATTTGAGTTTTTCGAGCTGTTTTGCCAACATTATGTCTGTGAGCAACACACGGAAAAGTACGCAAAAGCCTAAGACATACTGTTTAACAGAAAACCACTCTGCTTTTAATACAAACATTTTATTAAAAGCAGAGTGGCCTTATGGTGGAGACAGCTGGACTCGAACCAGCGACCCCCTGCATGTGAGGCAGGTACTCTAACCTGCTGAGCTATGCCTCCACGTTATATTTTGCTTTAATCAACAGTCGACATTATAGCATTTTTCCCATTTTTGTGCAAGTTTTTTTGCGGGTTTGCGGCATGATGCTAAAATAACATAAAAAAGCAGCCCTGCGGCTGCTTTTTTGGCTGGGGAGGCTGGATTCGAACCAACGCATGTCGGCGCCAAAAACCGATGCCTTACCACTTGGCTACACCCCAATAAAAAGCTGATTACTCATAATAGAATTGTGGGATTTTAATAGATATTTTTACTATCTCAGTTTGACTTATGTATTATATCACCCTCATTTGAGCTTGTCAATTTTCATCGTATTTTTAATTTTTCTTGTGCCCCGGATATTTTGTATATATAATAAAATTATAATCATTACAATTTTATAGAAAAGGGATGCCAAGTGCAACCAAAACTGGAATTTTTGATAAATAAATTAAAGAAACATAACATACGTCTTTAACTGTATGTTTCAATAGAAGTGCAGTTGAAACTGCCTCTGTTGGGGCAGCGATAAAAGGTGGACTTTTATGTTTAAAACAGTGAAAAAATATCTTATCATAAGTTTAGGGACACTGGCTCTGGTTTTAGGTGTTATCGGTATATTTTTACCGATAATGCCCACCACACCATTTTTGCTGCTTGCCGCTTTTTGCTATGTGCGCAGTTCCCATGATTTATATCAATGGCTGATCAATCGCAAAGTAATCGGAGCCTATATTTATCACTATATTACCTATCGCGCTATTCCCCAAAAAACCAAGATTTTTTCCTTGATTTTTTTATGGGGCACCCTTTGCGCATCAATGCTTTTGATAAATATTTGGTATGTCAGGCTTATTCTGTTTGGTGTCGGGATCGGGGTCAGCCTGCATCTTTTATCCCTAAAAACGCTAAAAAAATCGAATTTAAGGGATTTTGATGTTGGCACACCATCTGTACACAAAAGTAAACCGTCTTGAGACTGTGAATAGTAAGACGGTGTTGTATTATAAAAGCTTGTCATTATATAATGACAAGTTTTTATAATACAAGTGATGCTACAGCATCTGCTCTATCCGTGGCTGAAAAAGCAAAATCGCGCACCATATTAGATGCGCGAGTCCGGCCACCGGCCTTTGCCGGCTGGTCGGGACGACAGGATTTGAACCTGCGACCCCTTGATCCCAAATCAAGTGCGCTACCAAGCTGCGCTACGTCCCGAAATAAATGACACAGTGATTATTATATACAATCATCTGGCTTTATGTCAACAGTTTATTTGATAATGGAGGCAGTTAGAAGAGTGTTATTTTTAGGCGTTTGTTGTTATAAAATCTCCTTTTGCTTTTTCATCTCATTTGTAGGATAATAATATAAAGTGTAGAAATTATTATATCAGCTGGTTTTTAATATATGATTGGGGGTAGGGGCCTTGCCAGGCAAGAAATCCAGTGAAAGCAAACTTATAGCTAACAATCTTCATTTTGCGCAAGAATGCATGACCAAAACCACGTCTGTGCCGGATCTGCTTTTGGAAAGATATAGCCTATTTGGTCTTGATGAGGCGGAGCTGGTGCTTTTTTTGCGTATATTGCTGCGTTGTAAAAACAGTCATTGTTTTACCATCAATGATTTACAAGTGACTCACGATAACAATGACTATATGCAAAATGTTCTTGCCGCTTTTTGCCAAAAAGGCTTGCTGACGGAAGCCGATGATGGTCTATATTCTTTGGAAGGATTCTTCCGCCAACTGTGGGAGATTTGGTGCTATGAAAAAAGCTGCTCCCAATGCTATAAAAAAAGGGCTTCCGCATCCGCCGGTAGTAAAACTCAATCAGACAAAAACAGTAGGCGGGATTTTGCCGCTGTCTATAATCTTTTTGAAAAAGAGCTGGCCAGAGGACTTTCTCCCATAGAAAGTGAAAAATTGAGCAAATGGCTGGATGAAGACGGCTTTTCCACGGAATTGATCAAAGAGGCTTTGCAAAGGGCCGTTTTGCAGGGAAAGCCCTATTTCAATTATATCGATAAGATACTTCTCAATTGGCAAAGTCAAAGTTTGCATACCATAGCCGATGTTAAGGCCAAGGATAACCATCCGGCCGGCAAAAAGAAAACATCTTCATCGGCAAAAAAGACCGCAACCAAGAGCGAATACAGTGCTATTTATGATAAAATCCTGAAACCATGATAATGGAGTCTATGATATGGAAAAGATAAATCCGCATAAAGCTTTTTCTCCGCTGCCGCAAAATTTGCCGCAAGAAGAATATAAATGTCCTTTGTGCCGTGATACAGGTTGGCGTATAATCAATGACAAGGCTGTTGCTTGTTCTTGCCGTAATGAAAGCAAGCTGGCTTTTAAAAAGTCCCGCGCGGGGCTGTCTTTGGCATTGGTGGAAAAAACTTTTGCCACTTTTTGCCTGCAATATTATCCTGAATATAAAAAGGTAGAGCAGGGGGCCAGCTATCGAGTATTGGCCAACAAAGCTTTAAAAGCGGCAAAAAATTTTGTTGCCTGCCAAATTGCCCAAAGACCATGCCGCGGCTTACTAATCGAAGGGGATGTGGGGAGGGGCAAAACATTCCTGGCCGCCGCTATCACCAATCAATTGCTGGAAAATAATATTGATACGCTGTTTTTGGTGGTACCGGAATTTCTGGAGCAGCTGCGTTATACATATCAGGAAAACAGTTCCACCAATGAGGGCGAGCTGATGAGTAGGGCCGCCAATGTGCCGGTATTAATTTTGGATGACCTGGGAGCTCATAATTTCAGCGATTGGACTAAAAATAAGATTTTTACGCTCATCAATTATCGGCTTAATCATCAGCTGCCTTGTGTTATCACCAGCAATCTATCAATTGATGAATTGAACGATGTTATCGGCAGCCGCACGGTTTCCCGCATTATGGAAATGTGCGATGTTTACCGTTTATATTGTGACCGTGATCTGCGTATGAAAGATCAATAAAAATATTATGGAGTTTTTTTTGTGGAAAGAGCGGTAATTTTTGATTTTGATGATACACTAGTATATACCAATGAAATTTTTGATGCGGCTAAGAGCCGCTTTTATGCATTGATGAGGGAGCGGAACCTTTTTGATAAGCAATTGCCGCAAATTTTGAACAATATAGATATAGCTAATGTCAAGAGGGCAAGAGGATTATGCCGCAGTTGTTTCCCCGATGCCTTGCGTCAGACCTATCTTTATTATTGCCGCCTTAAATTACAGCCCGCGGATGAGAAAATTGCCGCTGCCTGTGCTGATTTGGGCTGGCAAGTGTATAAGACCAAACCCGCCCTTGTGCCCGGCGCCAAATCTTTGCTGCAAAAGCTTAAGGGCCATTATCGGCTTTATTTGATGACTCAGGGCGATATAGATTCGCAAAAACAGCGCATGGAAACAAGCGGCTTATTAGCCTATTTTCATGATTATAAAATTGTAAAGGCCAAAAATAAGCTGCATTTTCAGCAGCTGATAAAAGATAAAAATATAGATAAAAAGGGCAGTTGGTCGGTGGGCAACAGTTTGCGCTCCGATATTAATCCGGCGCTTTTAGCAGGGCTGAATGCTATCCATGTCCAGATTGACTGTTGGGATTATGAGTCGACTAAACCGCTGGCCGGTTATTATCAGGTCGCCAGCTTGCCTTTATGCCATGATATTTTGCTAAATAACAGCTCGGATAAACATGATAAGAATGAAAAGGAGCATAAGGAGGATCATGCTGATGAAAGCAGCTGTAATACAATATAATATCCATTCAGGAGATGCCAAAGCAAATCGCGGCAAAGCCGCCGCTTTATTGGCTGAAGCGGGCAAAATGGGCGCGGAAATTGTGCTTTTACCGGAATTATGGAATTGCGGCTATGATCTCGACCGCCTGGAGGAATTGGCGGAAACATCCCGCGGATTAAGCGCCAAAATGCTACAAAAAGCGGCTAAAGAGCAGCACATGTTTATTATCGGCGGCTCCATAGCGGAAAAAAAGGACGGTAAATATTATAATACTTCTTTGGCTATTAATCAAAAGGGAGAGATAGTACAAAAATATCGTAAAGCCCATCTTTTTTCCCTTGGTTTGCATGAAGATGAATATTTTATGGCCGGTGATGAATGGGTTCAGGCAGAAACCCCTTGGTGCAAGGTGGGTATGATGATTTGCTATGATTTGCGTTTCCCAGAATTTGCCCGCAATTTGGCTTTGCGCGGAGCTAAGTTATTGACTATGCCGTCGCAATGGCCCAGATCCAGAGACGAGGCGCGGTATATTTTATGTCGTGCCAGAGCCATAGAAAATAGATGTTTTGTGATGGCCGCAAACCCTGTGGGCATAGATGAGGGCAATGGCTTCAAATATGCCGGCGGCTCCATGATAATTGATCCTTATGGCAAAATATTGGTCGAAGGCCCTGATGAAGAGGGAGTTTTTATGGCTGATATAGATTTTTCTCCTTGGCTGAGCCTGGATGACCAAAGCCCGACCATTGATGTTTTTGCCGATCGCAGGGCTATTTTGGATGAAATAGACGACAGTCAAATATAAATGATGGAAAAGATTATATTAAAAAAAAAGATATCCACATGGATATCTTTTTTTAATAAACTTGAGCCGAAGACAGCGTAGTTGAATATAAACAGTTAAAAAAGTCATAATAACAACATATTAATATAAAGGAGGCAATTGATATGTTTGGACTTATACCATATTGGCGCAGGAATGATGGTTTAGGGACCTATAATCCATTTCATCATTTTGATGCAACGGAAAAACCAATATACGGTAAATTTCATTCTCTGATGGAATTTAAGACAGATATCAGGGATAGTGGCGATAATTATATTCTGGAGGCCGATTTGCCCGGATTTAAAAAAGAGGATATCAGAATTGATATAGAAGATAACTATCTTACCATCAAGGCCGAGCGTCATTCCATTATAGATGAAAAGGATAAAAAAGGAAGCTATATCCACTGCGAGCGAACTTATGGCTCATATGAACGCAGTTTTGATATCTCCGGCATCAAGCAGGATAATATTAGCGCGGAATATAGTAACGGTGTTTTAAAATTGACACTGCCTAAAAAAGAGCTTGAAAAAACAAATACCAGGCACTTGGAGATCCAGTAAAAATAAACTTGCCGGACAGATCATAATAGTTCCGGTAAATTTTTATAAAAAAGCCGTCTCATAATCTTATGATATAAAGGTTATGCGGCGGCTTTTTTATTATGGTACGCCCGATAGGAATCGAACCTACGCTTCCGGCTCCGGAGGCCAGCGCTCTATCCACTGAGCTACGGGCGCATACCAGATATTTATTTTATCTCAAACAACAAGCTAAGTCAATATCTATATTGATTTGAGTTGAAAGGTAAATTATGATATCATGATTAGCAGAAATATGCTTACAGATTAAGGTATTGGCGGGTGTAATGATGGCAAAAGATTATGTAGTCCTAGACTTGGAGACTACGGGGCTAGACCCACAGGCAAACGAGATAATAGAGATATCAGCGGTTAAGATAGAAAAATGCTTGGTCAAGGCTGATTTTACTTCCTTAATTAATCCGCAAATGCCTGTGCCTGCGGAAATCAGCGAGCTGACCGGCATAAGTGAAGAAATGCTCCAAGGACAGCCTTTGCTGGATGAAATATTGCCTCAACTGCAGGATTTTATTGGTGATGCCGTCATCATTGCTCATAATGCCGCTTTTGACCGCGCTTTTTTGCAAAAGCATTGGCCGATGGACAATGCTTGGCTGGATAGTATCACGCTGGCACAGATCGTTTTTCCCAGGGCCGGAGCCTATTCTTTGTCCTATTTATGTGCTTATTTGGGCATTGAAAATAAGACTGCACATCGTTCTCTTTCCGATGCCGTGGCAACGGCAGAGCTGTTTTGCCATTCTCTGCGTCATTTTTCCGCTTTTTCACCTCGCCTTAAAAGGGGTATATGGGAATTGGCACAAGATGAGGATAGTGCTTTAGAGCAATTGCTGGTACAAGAAGCCTTGAAAGATCCTCAGGTGAGCGTTGCTGAGCCATGGCAAGGCTCTATGCTTGTCGTAGCCGAGAAAAAGCAAACAACCCAGAGGGAGATATATGAGGAATATAGGCTTGACCTAAAGGAGATAGAAACCTATCTGACATCAGAGCAATTATGGAAGGGACATATAGAAAATTTTGAAAAGAGGCCGCAGCAATTGGAAATGGCCTTTGCTGTGGCCAATGCCTTCAATAATAAAGAATTCTTGTTGGCAGAGGCCGGCACCGGCACCGGCAAATCGCTGGCCTATCTGTTGCCAGCGGTGCTGTTGGCCTTGGGCTCCGGTCAACAGGTTGGTATCAGCACCCATACCATTAATTTGCAGGAGCAGCTGATAAAAAAAGATATACCGCAGGTACGTGGTATCCTCAATAAAAATTTCTCTGCGGCGGTACTAAAGGGCCGCAGCAATTATTTGTGTTTGAATCTTTTCCGTTATTTTTGCGCCAATGCCGAGGGAGAGCTGCGCTATTTTATGCTGCGCATACTAGTCTGGTTGCATGAGACTAACAGCGGTGATGGCGGCGAGCTGGGTTTGGGACGCTATGATGCCTGGAAATGGCAGCTTATATGTGCCAACAGCGAAAACTGCCAGGCTCCGGCTTGTTCTTTTTGTAATGGGCGCTGCTTTGTCAATAAAAGCCGCAGAGAAGCGGAAAATGCTGATATTGTGGTGGTTAATAATTCCCTCTTGGTGGCCGATGCCGCTATGGAAAGGGGAGTGCTGCCGGAATTATCCTATCTTATCATCGATGAAGCCCATCATTTACATAAGGCGGCGGAAAATCAATTATCTGCCACCGTTGATTTTTATGGTATTCTGAACATATTATCACGTCTGCAAAAACGAGAAAAAGGCAAGTCCGCCGGTATACTGGCCCAGATCCAAAAACAGGGGGAAAGGCTTTTATTATTGGATGATGATGAGGCGGAAGTGGAGCAATACATCCTTTCTGCCGAAGAAGAAGTGGCAGAAAGCTTGCATAAGGCCGAGCAATTTTTCTCTCTTTTGCAAACTGTTTATCATGAGGCAGCTCTTGCTTATGGCTATTATCCGGCCCGCTTGCTGATGGGGCAAGGCGATAAAGAGAGCCCCTATCGGCAAGAGATAGAGGCTTTGGGGCAAAATCTGCATGGGTGCTTAAAGCGACTTGCTAAGACTTTGTTGGGGCTGTTCGATTTTTTATTGGCTATAGAGCTGCAAAGTGATGTAGAGATAGCCGTCAAAGACCAGCTGAAAATAGTGGCCGCCTTATTAGGCGGAAGTGCGGATGTTATTGAAAACTGGCTTACTTCCCTTGGCGCCGCTATTGATGATAATTATGTGATGTGGCTGGAATTTGCCGAGCGGGATAAATTACCTTCTTTGCATATTGCACCACTGGAGCTGGGGCAAATACTTTATGATTGCTTCTTCAGCCAAACAGCCTCCGTAGTCATGACATCTGCGACTTTGAGTGCAGCCGGTTCCTTTGCTTATTTCAAAAATAATCTCGGGCTTGATCTTTTACCGCAACCAGTCGAAGAATTGCAGGTTAGTTCTCCCTTCTTTTATTCGGAGCAGGCGCTTTTTGCTGTTTGCAATGATTTACCGGATTGGGGTAAGGATAGCGAAATTATCTGTGTGGAGGCCATAGCGGGCGCCTTGATCCGCTTGCTGACCGCTTCTCGCGGTCGGGCCGTAGTTTTATTTACTTCTCATACGCAGTTGAAAGGAGTTTATCAGCGTATCAAACGGCTATTATCTCAAAAAGGCATATCTGTTTTGGCGCATGGGATCAGCGGCAACCCCCATCAGCTGCTGCAAAGGCTGAAAAACGAAGAAAATTGCTGCATATTAGGAGCCAGCAGTTTTTGGGAAGGCATAGATGTGGTGGGCAGTGCTCTTTCATTGCTGGTTGTGGTGCGGCTGCCTTTTTGGCCGCCAACAGATCCGACCTTGGCGGCCCGTATGCAAAGAATGGAAGCGGAGGGAATCAACAGCTTTATGGAATATAGCCTGCCTCAGGCTATTATCCGCTTTAAACAGGGTTTTGGCCGCCTGATCCGTTCCGGTTATGATAAAGGAGTATTTTGTGTATTGGATAAGAGAATAACGGAAAAATTTTATGGAAGATACTTTATTGAATCTTTGCCGGATATGCCTATAATTTGTGCCGGGCATAAAGAAATTGCCCGGGAAATCAGCAAATGGCTTGATTAAATATATTTTTTAGTCACTAAAATAGCCGCTGCTCCATAATATATAAAAGAACACCGGGATATGTGAAGGTCAGAAAAAAGGAGTGGTGGACATGAAAATCTATTATGTCAAGCTGCCAAAATTTTTACGTAATATATTGAAAAAAGCTCTCCATCAATAAAAGATCAAGAACAGGAAAGCTCGCCGCCTCTTAGATAAGAGGCGGTCTTTATTTTACGCCAAAGATGCCGCCGATGGCAGCAGCCAGTATGCAATAAGCGCTTTGCATAGCCCAATTGAGCCAGCTGCCGCCGGAAACCAAGGTTAAGATTAAAAAGATGACGGCGAAAAAAATCCCTACTACCAGGCCGTTTAAAAGCCCTTTTTCCTGTGCTTTGGCTGCGGCCTTACGTCCGCCTAAAAATAGAGCTACCACACTGATAATGGTAAACGCCGGTTGCAGATAGGCTTCTGGCAGTTGGCTGAAAAATATAATGCAGCTGACCACAAAGGAAACTACTACCATAATTATTACCGCTGTTAAGATGCCTGATAAAGCGCAAGACAGGCCGTCTGTCTTGATTTTTGTTCCTATATTTTTAATTTCCATAAAAAAATCCCCTCAGAGCATATATTTGTTAAAAATGTATGTCTGGGGTAATTTTTTTATGACATAAACTTGACCATCCAAGTAAAATGGCATATTATAATAAATTATAAAGCAAAGCATAAAGAAAAAGAGGAAATAGATATGGATAAAGCAAAAATAGAACAAGCCGTAACGATGATTCTGGAAGCCATAGGAGAAAATCCTCAGCGTGAGGGACTTAAAAGAACTCCTGCCCGCATCGCAGATATGTATGAGCAGATATTTTCCGGAATCGACTTGGATCCTAAGGAACATCTAGGCATAAAATTTTCTGAGGATCAACATGAAGAAATGGTTATAGTAAAAGATATAAGCATGTATTCCATGTGCGAGCATCATATGCTGCCTTTTTTTGGCAAAGTTCATATAGCCTATATACCGAAAAACGGCGTCATCACCGGGCTTTCCAAACTGGCCAGAGTGGTGGATGAATATGCCCATCGTTTGCAATTACAGGAAAGGTTGACGACCCAGATCGCGGAAGCTATTATGGAAATGCTGCGTCCGCAGGGTGTATTGGTTATTATTGAAGCCGAGCATATGTGCATGACTATGCGCGGCATCAAAAAGCCGGGCTCTGTGACCGTTACCTCGGCTGTAAGAGGTATTTTCGATTATGGCAGCAGCACCAGGGCAGAAGCTCTGCAGCTGATCCGTGGCTGTTAAAAAATTTGGAGAATAAAATAGTATGGAACAGTCAAAAAATAAGAAAAAAGCCAACAATGCGCGGGACATTATTATCATCATCATTCTGGCCTTGGCCATTGCTTTTGCCGTGAAAAACTTTGTCTTGGATAGCAGGGTGGTGCCCACAGCCTCAATGTACCCCACTGTTCATATCGGGGATAGAATCCTGATGAACAGATTATCCTATATAGGTGATAATTCCCCCAAGCGTGGTGATATAGTAGTGTTTAAGGCGCCGGCAGATGCCGATGTGGACGGTGATCTCTTGAAGAGAATCATCGGAGAACCTGGTGATCTGATTGAGGTAAAAAACAGCCATGTCTATATTAATGGCGAGCCATATGCAGAAGATTATCTGGCGGAAACTATTGATTATGAATATGGGCCGGTAACGGTGCCTGAAGGACAATATTTTATGCTGGGTGATAATCGCAATCTGAGCGCCGATAGCCATTATTGGCAGGATCCCTTTATCCCTGCAGAAGATATTAAGGGCAAAGCGTTTTTGCGTTATTGGCCCCTAGACAGAATATCTCTTATTTCCGCAATCTATCAATAAAGAGTAGGTGGATTATGCGTATTTTACTGACCAATGATGATGGTATAAATGCGGCCGGCTTGGCCGCCTTATGCCAAGAACTTAATAAGATTGCCACGGTCAGTGTTTTTGCCCCGACCTATGAACGCAGCGCTACCGGCCATGGCATTACTGTCAGCGCACCTTTACGCATAAAAGAAGAAGAAATAGAAGGTGCCACAGAGGCTTGGGCCATAGACGGTTACCCTGTTGATTGTGTGAAGCTGGCTTTACAATATATGATGAAAGAAGAGCCCGATCTGGTAATTTCCGGCATTAATCATGGCCCTAATTTGGGAACCGACACGCTGTATTCAGGGACTGTCTCTGCGGCCTTGGAAGGTTATATTTGCGGCTTTCCCTCTATTGCCGTGTCGTTGATGGACAGTAAAAACAATCTGGAACAAGCTTGTCATTTTGTTGGTGATTTTTGTTTATGGTGGCAAAAAGAGAATTTTAAACCTCGCTGCACCTTTAATATTAATGTGCCGCCCGGGGAAATTAAAGGCTGCAAATATGCGCAATTGGGTGTGCGAACCTATCATAATGTATTTGAGGAGCGCGTTGATCCACGGGGCGGACGTTATTTTTGGCTTTCCGGACAACCGCAAGATAAGGGTTGTGAGGGGCGCACTGATGTTGAGATTGTTGCCGACGGTTATATCAGCATTACGCCTCTTAGCCCCGATTTGACCGATTATAAGATTTTGGCCTTTATTAAAGAGAACCCGCCTCTGGCTTGATTGATCAGCGGCGAATAATTCTTCTCCAGATCCCTATACTAAGCCCGCCGCAGACTGCAAGTATGGCAAAATAAATGACAAGAATAAGCAAAAACATGGCCGCTACGGCCATTTTTTCTTGCCCGGTAAAGAATTTGCTGATTGTTGGATTGAGAAAGATAAAGGCCATTATGCTGATAAAAGTTGCCGCCAGCGGTTTGAAAAAAATATTTTTCAGCGGCAAATGGATGCCGGTTGTTCTGAACAGACAAAGATAATTAAGGGCAAAACCAAAAATGCAAGCAATATTGACGGCGATAGCTGCCCCATCGATACCTAAATTGGGCTGGGAAGTAAGAAGTAAAATGCCGGCTAAAAGGCAGACCACGGTCAAGGCGGCATTGATCAGCAATTCCTTAACTTTGCCTAAGCCTTGCAAAATGCTGATTAATGTGACCTGCAGATAAGAAAAGGTGCCGCCGATGCATAATATTTTCAGGCATGGCGCCGCCAAAGGGCTGTTAAATATCCAACTGCATAATTGATCGGCAAAAAGGTAAAGTAATACCATACCGGGCAGGCTGAAAACGACCGTGACCTGTAAGGCGTTGCTTATGCGGTGTGATAATAATTTTTTATTGGCCAGGCCACATTCGGCCACGGCGGGTATGACAGAGACGGAAAGCGCGGCCGTAAACACGCCCGGCAGATGCAGCAATGTCATGGCAACGCCGGCAAAACGCCCATATATTTCCGTAGCGGCGCGCATATCATAACCGGCTTTTTGCAAAGCCATAGGTATCAGGAAGGCCTGCAACATCATCATCATACTAAGTACCAGCCGATTCATGGTGACCGGTGTGCCGAATCTTATCAGTTTACCGGCGGTATGCGGTCGGAAAACTCCTGTGGAAAGACCTCTTTGTTGTTTATTAAATAGGAGCAGCAAATAGACAAAGCCTATGGTTTCTCCCAACAAGGTGGCAATGGCGGCGGAAGTGACTGCCTTATCTAGGCTGAGATTAACAAATTGCAAGGCCAAAAATACGCCGACCACGACTCTTACCGTCTGTTCTATGCTCTGGCTGGCTCCGATGGCAGAAACTTGCCCCATCCCTTGAAAATAGCCTCTGTAAGCGGAGGCTATGGCAATAATGAAGACGGCCGGCAACATAATGAGCAAGGATAGATAAATGCGCTGGTCAGGCGCAAAATATTCGATCATGAAAGGCAGTAAAAAATAGGAAGCCGCGGTTACCACAGCACCGGTAATAAGCAAGAAGACCAACCCGCTTTTGAAAATATCCATGGCTTTGGGACGATCATTTTTAGAAGATGCTATAGCCTGTGACATAGCTAAGGGAACACCCCAACTGGCCAAAACCATGAGAAATGAGTAAAGTGGGGTGACCATTTCTATAAGACCTATTCCTTCCGCGCCCAATACTCTGACCAAGATTACTCTGTACAAAAAGCCTAGGCCTTTGACAAAAATATTGGAAAGCAGGAGTAAAATCGTGCCCAGTAAAAGCCCTTGCGTCTTTGTTGCCATCATATCGCCCTCTCTGTTGCTGCTGATAGAGATTATGCCTGGAGGACGCTTTGTATAACTGACAAACTGCTGTTTTGTGTTATAAAATTTAAAAACTTTTGCTAAATAAGAAGGGATTTTTCCTGAGCATATATAATATATAAATTTATGCTTTTAATTAAATATAAATAAAAAATAATTATCAATAGTTGCTGAAGGGGGATATTAAATGAAGGTCTATCCATCGGAAAAAGTTCGTAATGTGGGTGTGGTGTCCCACCAGGGAGCAGGCAAAACATCCTTGACAGAAGCCCTGATTTTTAATACCGGCGCTACTAACCGTTTGGGCAAAGTAGATGAGGGCAATACGGTTGCCGACTACAGCCAGGAAGAAATCAAGCGTAAAAGTACCATCAATACATCTTTGGTGGCTACTATCTGGAAAGATAATAAAGTAAATATTTTGGATGTGCCCGGTTTTGCCGATTTCTTTGGCGAAATTGTCGGTACCTTGGCAGTTGCCGACAGTTTATTGATGGTGCTGGACTCTGTTGCCGGCGCCGAGGTCAGCACTGAAATTATTTGGGATCTGGCCGATGAAAAAAATATCCCGATTCTTGCATTCGCCAATAAAATGGACAGAGAAAATGCCGATTTTGCTAAGGCCATAGCCTCCATGAAAGAAAAGCTGACCCGTCAGATCGTACCGATTCAATTGCCGATTGGCAAAGAAGCCGATTTTTGCGGAGTGGTCGATCTTATCGAAATGAAGGCCTACAAATATGATAATGGAAAAGCCATTGAAATAGATATCCCTGTCGATTTGAAAGATGAAGCCGAAGCAGCCAGAGAAGAGCTGATAGAGGTAGCGGCTGAAGGCGAAGATGAAATCACCATGAAATATCTCGATGGGGAAGAGCTGAGCACGGAAGAAATCGCAATCGGGCTGAAGGCAGGTATTGCGCAGGGTAAAGTTGTGCCTGTAATATGTGGTTCCGCTTTGAAAAATATTGCTTGTGACAAAGCGCTGGATCTTTTGGTTGATTATGCGCCCAGTCCTTTGGCTAATATGGATGCGGAATTGGCTAAAAAACCGGTCGCAGCTTTAATTTTTAAAACCATGACCGACCCCTATGTTGGCAAGATCAGCTTCTTTAAAGTCATGCAAGGGAAAATGAAAGGTGATACCACCCTTTATAATCCCAATAAATCAATCGATGAAAAGGTTGCTCAGCTGAACAGCATGCAGGGTAAAAATGTCTTGCCTTTGCCGGAATTGGATTTTGGTGATATCGGCATAGTCGCTAAATTGACAAATACCGGCACGGGTGATACCTTGACCACTAAAGAAAGCGGTGTAGTACTCGAGAAAATCGAATTCCCGGTACCCAATCTCACTATCGCCATCGCTCCTAAATCCAAAGGCGACGAAGATAAGCTGGGTAATGCTATTAGCCGTATCTTGGAAGAAGAGCCTACTTTGCGTTATGAAAAGAGTGTAGAAACCAAACAAACTTTGCTCACCGGCGTCGGAGAGGCTCATCTCAATATCATCATGGAACGGCTGCAACGCAAATTCGGCGTACAAGTTGATACCGTGGAACTGAAGATTCCTTATCGGGAAGCTATACGCGGCACAGCGCAAAAGGTTGAAGGTAAGCATAAGAAACAATCCGGCGGCCATGGTCAATATGGTCATGTCTACATTGATATGGAGCCTTATGCCGAAGGTGATTTTGCCTTTGAAGAAAAGATTTTCGGCGGCTCCGTTCCTAAACAATATATACCAGCTGTGGAAAAAGGTATTCGTGAATCCATGTCCGAAGGTATTTTGGCCGGATTCCCTGTCTCTAACATCAAAGTTACTTTGATTGACGGCTCTTATCATGATGTCGACTCTTCGGAAATGGCTTTTAAGTTGGCCGCTAATCTAGCCTTCAAAAAAGCATGCGAACAAGCCAAACCTATTCTTTTAGAACCAATTATGGATGTGGAAGTCTTGGTTCCAGATCAATTCATGGGTGATATCATGGGTGATATGAACACTAAACGAGGCCGCATTATGGGCATGGAAAAACATGGCAAAATGCAGTTAATTAAGGCTCAGGCTCCTCTGTCGGAACTCAACCGTTATGCCATTGACCTTCGTTCTATTACTCAAGGTAGAGGCAAATTCACAATGAAATTCAGCCGCTATGAAGAGGTACCGGCAAATATTACTGAAAAAGTTGTGGCTGCTGCTAAAGCGGAGAAAGAAAAAGAATAATTATTTATCATAAAGTTCATCATAAAAAGAGAGGTTAGTAAAAACTAGCCTCTCTTTTACGGATGAGGGAATTACGGTGATGATTATTGCATATTTTATGGTAATAATATTTGATATAATATCCTCTAGAACCCCAAGATAGATAACGATTGATTATACAATATCTATATATAGTATTAGTTTTAAAAATTCTGCTCCTTTTCTTTAAAATATTGTTGACATTTTGCAAGTTTCAGGTTAATCTAGAACATATAATTTGGTTTTATAGATTAAAATGCCGGTTTTTTAAATGTTTAGGATATGTACCGGCTTAAAAATTAATGCGAGGTGCAAAATATGAAAACCAATAAACTGATTACCCAGGCCGCTATTAAAATTGGGGTAGGGTATATCACTAAGGATCCTATGAAAAACCTTAATAAATTGGTCAATTGGGCTGACAGTCTTGCTGTTTTAGACGATCATAAGGCTCAGGTAAATGCTTTCAGAACTTGGGTTAATGACCCCGACTGCGGGCCGTATAAACTTATTGAACGTTATTTTACCCAACTTAATCCTGAAGTACGCAAAAAATTCCTTGTCAATTTCTTTGTTAATGCTGGTTTGGATGGCATACCACGCAGAAAAGAAAATCAGGAAGAAGCCGGTTGCAATATTCCTTGGGCAGTTCTGATGGATCCGACGGCTGCCTGCAATCTTAAATGTATTGGTTGCTGGGCCGGCGAATATAACAAAAAAGATGAACTGGATTATGATACCTTAGACAGAATTATCCGCGAAGGTAAGGAACTTGGTATCTATATGTTCGTATATTCCGGCGGCGAGCCTCTGATGCGTCGTGACGATATTCTAAAATTGGCTCAGGTTCATGATGACTGCATTTTCCTTTCTTTCACCAATGGCATCTTGCTGGATGAAGAATATGTTAAAGAAATTGCTAAGGCCGGTAACTTCCTCTATGCTATCAGTGTGGAAGGCGATGAGGAATCTACTGACATGCGCCGCGGTAAGGGCGTCTATAAACAAGTTGTAGAATCGATGAAATTGCTGAAAAAATATGGTGTTCCTTTTGGATATTCTGCCTGCTATACCAGCATGAATACAGATAGTATCGCTGATCCCGGATGGATCGATAGAATGATCGAATATGGCTGCCTCTTCGGTTGGTATTTTACATACATGCCAATCGGCGCCGATGCAGATGTAAATCTTATCGCGACGGCTGAACAAAGGGAAAAAATGTACTATCATGTCAGAGAAATGCGTGGTCAAAAGCCCATCTTTATTTTGGACTTCTGGAATGATGGCGAATATGTTAACGGTTGTATAGCTGGTGGACGTAACTATATCCATATTAATGCTCATGGCGATGTGGAACCTTGTGCATTTGTCCATTATGCCAACTGCAATATCAAAGATGTCAGCTTGCTGGAAGCTTTAAAATCTCCGCTTTTTGCCGAATATCAACAAAATCAGCCTTTCAATAAAAACCAATTGCGTCCTTGCCCATTGCTGGATAATCCGGACACTTTGCGTGCTATGGTCGAACGCTCTGGGGCTTATTCTTCTCAACCTTTGGATGAAGAACCGGTTGATCTTTTGTGCAACAAATGTAAACATGCAAGCGAAGAATGGGCCAAAGCTTCTGCAAAATTATGGGATGCTACCCCTGAAAACGTGCGCATGAAATGCGATAAAAAATACGAAGAAGCACAAGCAGCAAAAAAAGAAGCTTAACCTGTTTGCTATTAAAAGAGCTTAGCCATTTGGCTAAGCTCTTTTTTGCTATAGTTGTTTTATTACTAATTTAAGTCTGTAATTTGGTAAACATTCGCTGCTTTCTTTAACTTCACTTGCACAATTTGCTCTGCTGCCGGGCCAGTGCTGGTTGCATAATGAAAAGTTATGGTGAATGATAAATCATCTATTTTTGTTATATCATAGCTTTCCACCCATGGACTGGAGACTCCTGTGACCCATGAGCTGTTAAAATCAGCCCTGTTTTTCTCCCTTAGTTCATCATCCATCAAAGCATATTGGATAGCCCCATTTCTGTTTTTAACAGCCTTGGCATATTCATCTACACAACGTTGAGGTGAGGCTGCTGGCGTAAAATCGATCATAACTACATTAAGCGGGCTGTTATGCATAGCAATGCATTTGTTGAGAATAGTCTCAAAATCTTTTTGGCTTATTTTATCATTACCGTTGAATGTAATGTCTTCAATAATACCAAGCTCTTTGGCTACAGCTATATATCCATCTGGATAGCCGCCCTTTTCTTGCGCCGATTGATGGCCATAGCTGATAGTGCATACTATCATTTTCAAGGCTTGGCTGTAGGTTGTAAAATCATGGGGGGCAAATTGGTTTTGTCCATTGCCGTTTATTATTCCCATAGCCTTTGCCAGCGTGACAAATATAGTATAGTCGTCTGCGCTTGTTACATCAGAAAAGCTGCTGCCTTCAACGGAGGTATAGATTTCGCACAAGATAGGATGTTTTTGCGTATAATCCGCTGGCACAAAATGGATATATCCGCTTTCATGCAAGCAGTAATTTTGTGCAAAATCAAAGTCTTTTATTTCATCGCTTTGATAAAGTGCACTGATAATTGTTTCTACAGCAGACGCGCGCGTTATATATTCTTCTTTGGGCGCGGCTAAGGTGCTGATGGAAACAGACAAAATTAGTACAATAACAACCGAGAAGCAGAGTAATTTTTTCATGATGCATCAATCCTTTCAAAAATATACTTTATATAAGTATTTATTTTATAGTAGCATAGTGAACTTAAATTCTGCAATAGCAAATCAAACCATAAAATCAGCTTATAGCTCTTCCCTGTCGATATACAAATCATCCATTCCGACAAATGCCTTCACTGTCATAATCAGGGCCAAATTGAGCCATAAATGAGGTTTTGAACTGCGGTAAGCCGATTGGCTTCACCCTGCGCGTTAACATACTTTTCAAACAGGTCTTTATCGTTAGCCCCAAGTCTATCCAGCAATTTCTGTTCAATGCGTAATACCAGTTCTATGACTTTGACATATTTGGTCCTCCATCATATCCCCCTGGTAAACCCCTATTATATAAAAAGGACATAACATCCCCTTAGCGGAAATACTATGTCCTTTGGTGCTGACGACAGGAGTCGAACCTGCGACCTGCTGATTACGAATCAGCTGCTCTACCAACTGAGCTACATCAGCCCGGCAGATACTATTTTAATCATTTGGCGCTAACAAGTCAAGCCTCTTTAAAGGATATAATACTCGGATGTAGAAAATATTATAGTCGAGTTATTAATTTTTAGGGGGATAGTCCCTTGATTATTCTAGGAATAGATCCAGGTACAGCAACCACAGGCTATGGCCTGATCGATGTTCATGGCCATAAATACGATCTCTTGGATTATGGTTGCATCCGCACGCCGGCCCATACTCCTATGCCGGATAGGCTGTGCCAGATCTATGATGCTATGTGTAAATTATTGGCACAATCCAAGCCGGATCAAATGGCGATTGAGCAGCTGTTTTTTAACAGTAATACTACTACCGCCATTTCCGTGGGACAGGCACGGGGTGTGCTGGTTCTGGCTGCGGCACAGCAGCAAATACCCATAGCAGAGTATACGCCTTTGCAAGTTAAGCAAGCCATAGTGGGCTATGGTCAAGCGGAAAAAAATCAGGTCAAATATATGGTAGGACGCTTTTTGCATATGAAGCAGCCGCCTCGCTCTGATGATGCGGCCGATGCCTTGGCCATTGCTATTTGCCATTCTCATTATTATAACAGTCGCAAAATGTTAGGCAAGGAGGAGTAAAATGATTGCCTTTATCAGGGGTAATATTGCAGAGATCACAACCGATAGCTTGATAATCGACCGTAAGGGTTTGGGTATCGAAGTTTTTGTTCCTTTGTCCCAATGCGGGCAAATAGCTATTGGTGATGAGATTTTTTTGCATACTCATTTACATATCAGGGAAGATGCCTGGCTTTTATTCGGTTTTCCCCAGTTGGAACAACTAGAAATATTTAGATATTTGCTTTCTGTTTCCGGAATTGGGCCGAAAATCGCCCTGGTTATCCTTAATAGTTTGTCAACTGCCAGTATCATTGCCAGTGTTAATAAGAAGGAAGCGGTGGTCTTTCAATCTGTGCCGGGTGTGGGCGCCAAAACGGCTCAGCGGCTGGTACTGGAATTAAAAGATAAATTTGCCAAATGGCAGGTTTCGGATGACGAAATCATAACTATGCCTTTGGCCATATCGCAGGAAACGAGCGATCTTTTGGCCGCTTTGTCTCAATTGGGTTATAATACGGCCGAAAGCCGTGCTCTGGCGGCAAAGGCTGTAGAAAATATGGGCCAGGAAGCAGCGGTCAATGATTTGATCAAGGAAGCTTTACGCCTGGCCGCTAAGCAGTGAAAGAGAGGTCTCTAATGGACGAAGATAGAATATTGTCATCGGAAATGATCCTGGACGATGTGGATATTGAAAAAAGTATTCGGCCAACCACTCTGGCTGAATACAGCGGTCAAGAACAAATCAAAAATAATATAGATATTTTTATCAAAGCGGCTAAATCCAGAAAAGAGGCGCTGGATCATGTCTTGTTATATGGACCTCCCGGACTTGGCAAGACCACTTTGGCTAATATCATTGCCAATGAGCTGGGAGTTAATATCCGGACAACCTCCGGCCCGGCCATAGAAAGGCCTGGAGACCTGGCTGCCATCATTACCGGCTTGGAGCCCAGTGATGTTTTATTCATAGATGAGATACATCGGCTCAACCGTACCGTGGAAGAAGTCCTGTATCCGGCTATGGAGGATTTTTCTCTTGATATCATTATCGGCAAGGGGCCGAGCGCTCGTACACTGCGCTTGGATTTGCCTCCCTTCACACTCATTGGTGCGACAACTCGGGCAGGCATGCTATCTGCGCCTTTGCGCGACCGCTTTGGTGTAATTTGCCGCTTGGAATATTATAGCGAGAAGGAGCTTTTTCAGATTGTGAAGAGAGCGGCCGCTCTCTTGCAAGTACCAATGTCAGAGGAAGGGGCCAGAGAAATCTGCTTGCGCTCCAGAGGCACTCCACGTATTGCCAACCGCCTTTTACGCCGTCTGCGGGATTTTGCGGAGGTTAAAGGTACGGGCGTCATAGATGGGGAAATTGCTAGGGGCGGTCTGTCTTTGCTGGAAGTCGATCCTTTGGGATTAGATAGAGTGGACAAAATGGTGATGGAAGTCATTTTGCAGAAATTTTCCGGCGGCCCGGTGGGGTTGGATACTATTGCTGCCAGCATCTCCGAATCCGTAGATACCATCGAGGATGTCTGTGAACCTTATTTGATGCAGTTGGGTTTTTTACAGCGCACACCTCGCGGCAGGCTGGCCACGGTGGAAGCTTATCGCTATTTTGGTATCAAACCGCCGCAAAAATTGCAAACTATGCAGGATAGCTTATTTACTAAAGCTGATGATAGCGATGATGGGGATAGGAAAAAAATATGAGGATATTGCTTCACTCCTGCTGCGGGCCTTGCTCCGTGGCTCCTATAGAAAAGCTGATAGCAGACGGACATGATGCGGCAATTTTTTTCTATAACCCTAATATTCATCCTTATAAGGAATATCTGGCCAGGCTTGATGCCTGGTTGCAGCTGGCCGGCCATTATGATTTGCCCTATATGCTAAAAGATGATTACAGCCTGGAAAAATGGCTGGCACAGGTGGCTCCTGATCCGGAAAATCGCTGCGCCTATTGTTATGAAATTCGTTTGGCAGAAGCCGCCAAAGAAGCAAAAAAGGCTGGTTATGACGCTTTTTCCACCTCGCTTTTAATAAGCCCTTATCAAAAGCATGAATTGATCAGGCAGATAGGGGAAAAGGAGGCCAAAAAGCAAGGCATATCTTTTTATTATGAGGATTGGCGGCCGCTTTTTTGTGCGGGGCAACAAAAAGCCCGTCAGTTGGGTCTTTATATGCAGAAATACTGCGCTTGTATCTACAGTGAAAAAGAGCGCTATTATAAAAAGCAGGTGAAATGATGAAAAAGAAATTTTTCTTGGGTTTACTGCTCAGCACTATATTCATAATGGCTTTTTCTGCCTCCGCTTGGGCGGTGGATATTCGGGTTTTGCTCTCCAACAGCAATAGCAGCCTAAATTTTTCCGTGGCGGATGGAGAATATACTTTACTGGATCGAAGCACTTCTTTCCCCATTATGAATTGTACTGCCGGTGATGAAATTACCGTTTCTCTGCAAGGATCCGCTTTTAAAGTTACGGTCAGTGGTGATGATCTAGGTTCTTTCAGCGGCCCTATCAACTTGCAGGCTGCTGATAAGGAGGCAAAATTTTCTTTCCGATCTACCAAATATCGCGGCTCTTTTTTAATCAGCAAAAGCTCCAGCTCCATGATTGCGGTCAATATACTGGATCTGGAAAAATATTTATATGGCGTTGTCGGTAAAGAAATAGGCTATGGCGCGCCGATAGAGGCTTTGAAGGCGCAGGCCGTATGCAGCCGTTCCTATGCCTATGCCAGCCGCAATCTCTCGTCCGCTTATGATGTGACCGCCACGACATCCTCCCAGACTTATGGTGGATACAGTGCGGAGCTGGTGAGCGGCGGTGTAAATGTGATCGAGGCAGTAGATGATACGGAAGATGAAGTGATTTATTATAAAAACCCATCTACCAAGGCCAAAACTGTTGTGTCCGCTTTTTATCATGCCAATGCCGGCGGTTATACGGAAAATGTGGAGAATATTTGGGGCCCAGCTGCGCCGGTGATACCATTTTTGGGTGTTGCTTCGCCAGAGGATGCCGCCAGCTCTTCATATAGCTGGCAGAAAACTATCACAGCCGCGGAAATGGTCAGCCTGGCCAAAAGTTATGGTGGTAAGGATATAGGTGAATTTGAGAAATTACGCATTTATAAAACCAATGATACCGGCAAGGGCACTGCTTCCGGAAGGGTTTATAAGATAGAAATAATAGGAACTGAGGCCACGGTAACGGCCACCAGAAATGATATCAGAACGGCCTTGGGCGGCCTGCGCAGCACTCTTTTTGATGTTTCTACCTCTTCCGGCGGGGTAGCGGGTTCCGTTTGGATCAAGGGCTCTGTAGGCGCCGCGGAAAAAAACAGTGATATGGGCGGCTTGTATGCCATGGGTTCCGATGGTGTAGCCCGCAAGGTTAATGACGGCAATGAAAGTTTTTATATAGTTACGGCCCAAGGCAAGCAGCAGATTTCTCAAGCGGCACCTGCAGCCACGGCCACAGGCGAAACCATTATTGTGAACGGCAGGGGTTATGGTCATGGTTTAGGCATGAGTCAAGCGGGTGCTATTGGCATGGCCAAAAATGGTAGCAGCTATGAGGATATATTGTTGCGCTATTTTATGAACAATGATGAAGACAGTAATTTTTATCTGGATACTTTATAAGCGATACTTTATAAGCGGAGGTAAGCTTTCTGCATGACCAATGTAAGTGATTTTGATTATTTTTTGCCGGAGGAATTGATTGCGCAAGAACCTATCGAGCCGAGAGATTCCTCTCGTTTGCTGATTTTGCATAAAAATAGCGGGCTGGTGTGCCATGAACATTTTTATAATATCGGGCAATTCCTAAAAGCAAATGATGTTTTGGTTATCAATGATACCAAGGTGCTGCCGGCCAGGCTCTTTGCCCAAAAATCGACCGGCGCTACCATCGAGCTGCTTTTATTGCGCCAGCTGGGACTGAAAACCTGGCAGACTTTGATTCGGCCCGGACGCAAAGCGCCTGTGGGCAGCCGGCTTTATTTTGCCAATGGCAACTTGCAGGCTAAAGTCATAGATACGGCCGAAGAAGGGACTCGCATCATCGAATTTTCCTATGAGGGTGATTTTTTCACTTTACTGGATGAGTTGGGGCAGATGCCCTTGCCCCCTTATATCAAAAAGACCTTGGAGGATAAAAATCGTTATCAGACAGTCTATGCCCGGGAAAAGGGCAGCGCGGCCGCTCCTACGGCCGGTCTGCATTTTACTTTGCCCCTTCTGGATAAATTGCAGAAGGACGGTATCGAAATTGCTAAATTGATGCTGCATGTGGGGCTGGGAACTTTCCGGCCGGTGAAAGCGGACAAAGTCGAGGATCATGTCATGCACCGTGAATTTTATCGGCTGCCGCAGGAGACCGCCGACAAGATTAACGCGGCCAAAGCCGCCGGCGGACGAGTGATAGCGGTCGGAACCACCAGTGTGCGCACTTTGGAAACTGTGGCGCAGCCGAATCAGCCGCTGCAGGCGTCGGAAGGGTGGACGCAGACCTATATTTACCCTGGTTATCAGTTTAAGGTCGTAGATGCCATTATCACCAATTTTCACTTGCCCAAAAGCACTCTTTTGATGCTGATATCGGCTTTTGCCGGCAGAGAAAATGTTCTGGCTGCTTATGAAGAGGCTATTAAAGAACGTTATCGTTTTTTCAGCTTTGGAGACGCCATGCTGATACTATAAATTAAGGAGAATCGCTTTGACGATAAGCTATACTTTAGAAAAGGAAGACAATCAATCTATGGCCAGGGCAGGCCTTTTGCATACCGCCAGAGGTGATGTGCAAACACCGGTTTTCATGCCGGTGGGTACGGCCGCAACAGTCAAAACCGTATCGCCTGATGAATTAAAGGAATTGGGCGCGCAGATTATACTCAGCAATACCTATCATCTCTATTTGCGTCCAGGACATGATCTGATAGCGGAGATGGGCGGATTACATGGCTTTATGAATTGGGATAGGCCAATTCTGACGGATAGCGGGGGCTTTCAGGTGTTCAGCCTGGCCTCCATGCGTAGGATCACTGATGAGGGTGTGATGTTTCGTTCCCATATAGATGGCTCGCCGCATCTTTTCACGCCGGAGAAGGTCATGGAAATAGAGATGGCTTTGGGCGCGGACATCGCCATGGTCTTTGATGAATGCAGCGCTTATCCTGCTGATGTGCGGGAAGTAGGACGGGCAGCGGCACGTACGGCGCAATGGGCTCGACGCTGCAAAGAAGCTCATAATGATAGCCGACAGGCTCTTTTTGGCATTGTCCAGGGCGGTATGATAAAGTCCTTGCGCCTGGAAAGCGCTGCCGATATTTGCGCCCTGGATTTCCCAGGCATCGCTATTGGCGGGCTCAGTGTAGGTGAACCCAAAGAGCTGATGTACGAAGTTTTAGACTATACCACTCCGGTTCTGCCGAAAGATAAACCACGTTATTTGATGGGGGTTGGCTCCCCGGATTGCCTGGTGGAAGGTGTTGCCAGAGGCATAGATATGTTTGATTGCGTGATGCCCACCCGCATGGCCCGTAATGGTACGGTGCTAGTGCCGGAGGGGCGCCTGGTTATCCGCAATGCTCGCTATGCCCGCGATAAGCGGCCTTTGCAGGAAGGCTGCGGCTGTTATGCTTGCCGCAATTTTAGCCGGGCCTATATCAGGCATCTGATCAAAGCCGGAGAAGTCTTGGGCATACGCCTGACCACAATCCATAACCTCTATTATCTGACCCATCTGATGGACAAGATGCGGCAGGCTATATTGGATGGCTGTTTTGCCGAGTTCAGACGCCAATTTTGGCAGACTTGGCGGGATGGAAATATCTAGTAATATGAAAAAGAGGATAAAAACAAAAACCACCTAAAAATAACAGGTGGTTTTTGTTAACTGAGATATAATTAAAGGAGATAATGATTATATAAATGTTACACTATAGCCGCCATAATTATTGATTGGCATAAGGGCAGCCACTGGTTGTTGAAGGGCAAGTGTTATTTGTTGAGGGGCAAGGGCTTCCCGCGCCGGTATTACCTGAGGGGCAGTTTCCATTATCTGCTATACAGTTGCCTACGGCTTGCCCATTTGGGGCACAGTTATTGCCCAGACATTGATTGAGCAATCCTGCATAATCACCAGCGGAAGTTACGGCTTTCAGACAATCATCCAGCGATAAATTTGCACATGTTTTTACAGTAACCGTGGCCGGATTGAAAGCGGCCGATTTTATGACGGCATTACTATTACATTTATTTTTTTCTGTTGCCTGATTATTTGCACAGGTCTTAGTTACACATCTGGTATTTGCGGCACATTCATTGCCAGAACAATTTTCATCGGCACAGTTAGAGCAGTCAGCGCAATCGACACAATCAACGCAATCGGTGCAATCTGCGCAGTCATCACAGTTGGCGTCGGAACAGTTTTTTGCGGCTGCTGTATCCGATGCTGCCGCTTCGGCATCTTTAGTATTGACTGCCCGATCGCTTATTTGTTTAAACCAGGCACAATCAGATGGCGCTGTGTCGCCGGATTCAAAACAATCACTGGTATTGCAACTCGCGCTATCATTAACAGCGGTGGGGCAAGCGGCAGCTTGGACGGTGGTCGTGGTTGCTGTTTGCTCATCAGCGGCGGAATTGGTACAATCCTCAACGGCGTAATTTACTGTATCTGTGTTCGGCTCTTTGTCGGAAGCAAGAGCATTGAAGCTAAAAGATAATATCACCAATGCCATAGCTAATACCACAAAAAACCAATGCTTTTTGAAAAATTTCATTATATTCCTCCTATGTGTTTTATGTTTCTCTACCAACAACTCTTTAATTAAAAATCATCTATTCAGTAAAGATGATAAAGTTTAGTTTTAATTAGTTTAATTTCAGCCCCCCTCTCATTTGCCTCTATATTTTCTTAGCAGAATACTCTTTGAGGATCAAAATTATATTGAATCACTCAACATAGGTTTCCCGTGAATTGCGCAATATCACTGATTTACCATTTGTTGTGTTACAGTTTTTTTTAATTCTGCCTAGTTTTAGTCATTCCTTTGGTAAAAAGTTCCTGCAAGATTTCATATGTTAGATTTGTAGGAAAAGTTTTTTGACCATGTTAGCTTTTACCTGCCTTGGTAAAAAAGTATAAAAACATATTTTACCAATAACTTGAGTCCCAGCCAGTTATTGCCAGTCTTGATAATTAAGCTGATTTTACATAGATTTTATATTAAGATAAAATAAAAAAAGGAGCGCAAACAGTATTGCTTGCGCTCCTTTTTTATTAAAATCCAGGAAAATCATTCAGCAAAAAACAGGTCTGTAGAGAGATATCTTTCACCACCGTCCGGAAGAATGGCCACAATGTTTTTGTCTTTATTTTCCGGCAAAGCAGCCAATTTTGTGGCAATAAAAGTTACGGCACCGGAAGAGATTCCTACTAAAAGACCTTCCTTTTGGGCCAGCTGGCGGCTTGCCGCATAGGCATCATCGGTCGTGATGGTGGCAATGGAATCAAAAAGAGTAATATCAACGATTGTGGGGATGAAATTGGCACCAATGCCCTGTATTTTATGAGGACCGGCCTTACCGCCGGAAAGAAGAGGAGAGTCGGCCGGTTCTACGGCCACAATTTGCAGATGCGGATTATATTCTTTCAGCTTTCTGCCGCAGCCGGTGATGGTGCCGCCTGTGCCTACACAAGCCACTAAGATATCGATTTTGCCCTTGGTATCACGCCAGATTTCTTCGGCAGTGGTCCGATAATGGATTTGCGGGTTAGCAGGGTTCTCGAATTGTTGAGGAATGAAGGCGGAGGGCAATTCTGCAGCCAATTGTAATGCTTTGTCTATAGATCCCTTCATGCCATCAGCACCCGGCGTCAGCTCCAACTGCGCCCCTAAGGCTGCCAAGAGGCGGCGCCTTTCCACACTCATGGTTTCCGGCATGGTCAATATCAATTTATAGCCTTTGGCCGCTGCAGCCATGGCCAGCCCAACACCTGTGTTACCACTTGTGGGTTCGATGATTACCGTATCTTTTTTGATCAGGCCGGATTTTTCCGCCGCTTCGATCATGGCTATGCCTACCCGGTCTTTAATGCTGCCGCCAGGATTGAAATATTCCAGTTTAAGCAATAAATGGCCCTGTAAATTATGGGAAGCGCTATAATTTTTCGGTTCCAAAATCGGGGTATTGCCCACCAAGTCCAGGATAGTGCCAGCAAAAAAGGTCATTTTCATCCCTCCCATACCAATCTAAGTATAAGTATATTACTAAATATTATGCTGTCAATAATTTTTATGGAAATATAAAGGATAATATGCGTTCTAAGATAATATCTTTTAATGAGGAACAATAATCGTAAAGGGGTAAGCCATGGCAAATTTAATGATAATTCACGGACCAAATCTTAATATGTTAGGCATAAGGGAGCCGGAGATTTACGGCCGCACGACGCTCAGTGAACTCAATCAAATGATAAAAGAGAAAGCATGCAAGCTGGATTTTAATATTGAAATCCAGCAGAGCAATCATGAAGGAGTGATTATTGATCTTATCCACAGTGCTTATGGCCATATGGACGGCATCATCATCAATCCCGGCGCTTATACGCACTACAGCTATGCGATTGCCGATGCCATTGCTTCCGTCAGCCTGCCGGTAATAGAAGTGCATCTCTCCGATATCAGCAAAAGAGAGGAATTCCGCCGGCATTCTGTGATCAAAGCGGTGTCCGTGGCACAGATCGCAGGGCTTGGTACAGGCTCTTATTTAGCTGCTTTGGATAAAATGGCGGAGTTATTGGCCTAGTTTGTAAGAGGGTTGAGCATGAATATCAGCGATATGCGCATCGGGCAAAAAGCCATCATAACTTCCATGGAATTGCCTCTGAAAGTGCAACGTAAATTTACGGATATGGGGCTTACCACTGGTGTGGAGATAATTTTGCGCCATATAGCTCCTTTGGGGGATCCTTTATGGCTGGAGGTTCGGGGCTATGATCTGGCCTTGCGTAAAGCGGAAGCCAAGAGCATCAATGTCAATTTGTTGACAAGGGATTAAAGACCTTGCAGAGGGCGATTATATGCAACTAAATTTGTTCCTGGCCGGCAATCCAAACTGCGGCAAAAGTACCATATTCAATGAATTGACCGGCTTGGATCAGAGCGTGGGCAATTGGCCCGGCGTGACGGTTGAATCTGAGAAAGGCCAGATAAGTTATGGTCAACATCAGATAAATATTACCGACTTGCCGGGCATTTATTCGCTCTTTCCTCCTTCTGAAGAGCAGCGGAATGCCTGCCGCTATTTACTGTATGGCAGGGGTAAGCAGCCTCATATTATCATCAATGTGGTGGATTCAACCAATTTAGAAAGAAATTTATATCTGACCAGCCAGTTGGTGGAGACGGGGCTGCCGGTTTTGATAGCTTTGTGTATGTATGATGAATTGGAACAAAGGGGTCTGGAAATAGATTTACCGGCGCTCAGCAAATCCTTAGGCGCACCCTGCGTTAAGCTTTATGCTTATAAAAAGGAAAGCCTGGATAATTTGCTGGATCTTTGTCTGGAAATGGCTTTGAGCAAAATCGGAGGCGATGCGGATGTTTTTTGGCATCGTTTTCCCTTGAGCATACGGGAAAAGCAAAGGCAAATGGAAGCTTCTTTGCCGACCGACATCACACCCCATGGTATTAAACCAAGATGGATGGCAGGGCAGCTTTTGGAGGGCCATTGGCATGGTACATTGCCCCGGAAGCTGGACATGGACAGTAAAATTTTGGAAGCCAGAATCAGCGCCGAACGCTATTCAATAATAGAGAATATTGTGGCAAGAGTATTAAAAAAGCGTTCTTATATCAACCGCAATATAACGAGGGCAATCGATAATATAGTTTGCCATCGCCTGTGGGCTTTACCTATCTTCTTTGGCATTATGTTCTCCATCTTGTTTATGTCTTTCGGGCCTCCCGGTAATGCCTTGATGCATTTATGCTCGGTTTTATTCTTGGATATGCTTCCCACTGGTATGGGCCATTTGCTGGCAACATTGGATGCGCCTTTCTGGTTTCAGAGCCTGATAATTGATGGAATGATTGCCGGTGTAGGCGGGTTAATGATATTTTTGCCGCAGCTTATTATGCTTTTTTTCTTCCTGGCCTTGCTCGAAGATAGCGGTTACATGGCCAGATCATCTTTTTTGATGGATAAAGCGCTCAGTAGTTTTGGCTTGGGTGGTACCTCTTTCATCCCGATGGTTCTAGGTTTTGGTTGTAATGTTCCTGCTATCTTAGCCTGCCGGACTTTGGGCAATGGTAAAGACAGGCTTTTGACCATGCTTGCCATCCCTTTTATGAGTTGCAGCTCCCGTTTGCCGCTATATGCTTTGTTTGCGGCGGCTTTTTTTACCTCTTATCAAGGGATGGTGATCTTTTCGCTTTATTTGCTGGGAATTGTGATCGGACTTTTAACAGTTTTGCTTTTGCGTCCTTTATTTAAAGATAAAGCGGCCTCTTTTTTTCTGATGGAAATGCCGAAATACCGTAAACCGATATGGCATTGCATTCGGCGCAGGGTCTGGATAAGAACCTGGGATTTTATCTCCAGAGCCGGCAGCATTATCCTCATGGCTTCCATAATCATCTGGTTTTTAAGCCATTACAGCCTGGATAGCGGCTGGTTATTGGTGGATCAAAATGGCAGCATATTGCAATCATTGGGCAAATTGATAACACCGATCTTTAAACC
>CAYRML010000013.1:0-11388 GCA_964425485.1 uncultured Peptococcaceae bacterium
CAGCGGAATATAAGTTTTGTTAGCGTAAAGATAGGGTTTTTGATCTTTATTCAGCTGTAAGTTTTGGCCATTACAGCTTATTTCTCCACTTTGAGTATTGACAGAGATTTGATATGGTACGCTTGTATCAGGGCTGCTGTCTAAAAAGATTACTTTATCCGTACCGGCTTGCGCGGGCATGCTCAGCAGCATAACATCAAAATAGGCCAAAAGCTGATCGCCTGTTTTAATAGCATTGATATTAATAGCCTTGCCTGTATAAAGGGAAGTGATAGCTGCGTCTTTAGTTATGGTCAGATAAAGATCTTGATTACTGTTCAGCACCACAATGCTGCCATCGGCATTATTTTTGCTGCTGGCCACTTTCAGAAAAGTACCCACAGTTTGGTCTTCTTCTATATCTGTTAAGACGCAATAGGTATTGGTGATGGGGGGCAGGCTTTTCGTAGAGGCACTGCTATGCCAGGCCACGATTTTAGCGCCAACTTGCAAATCTTTGCTCTCGACGGGCTTTTGGGTTTTATTGGATATGATTTTACAGCCGTCGACAAGCTGTAGCATTATTTCATTTCCATCCCCGGAGTTTTTGACAAGAATCCTATCGATATCGGATGCAGTATCGATACTTTGAATAATACCATCGATTCTGATCATATTATCGGCAGGCAGGACATCATTGGACCGGCTATCGGCGGCGAAGGCGGCTGCGCTAAAGATGCCCACACTCAAGACTAGGGCCAAAGCGCATACAAGTGCAAATTTTTTCATGGCAAAAACCTCCTGAAAATTATCTTGGTTATCAATAGACTTAAAGCCGCAAGAAAAAGTTTCTCCAACGCAGGTTTTTGCCGGGCAAAACAGAAGTTATATGCTTATAAAAGCAGGGAGTGATCCGTATTGTTGCAAAAGGGGCAAAAAGTACAAATTGAGATCAGTGGCATCGGCCATCAAGGGCAGGGTGTGGGCCGCCTGCAGGATATGGTTGTATTTGTGCCGGGTGCTTTGCCTAGCGAGACAGTGAGTATACAGATCACGGAGTGTAAAAAAAATTATGCAAAAGCCGAGCTGTTTCAGGTGATAAAGCCTTCCTGCCAGAGACTAGAAGCAGGTTGTCCCTATTATGGTTTTTGTGGCGGTTGTGAGCTTTTGCATTGTGATTATGCGGGACAGCTTGCTATCAAGGAAGATTTGTTGGCTTCCGCTTTAACAAAAATAGGCGCTCTGGCGGATATAGGTTCTCGCATGCTGCCCATATTGCCTTCGCCGCGCCCATTATATTATCGCAATCGTTGTCAGCTGCATTGCGCTTGGCAGGGGAGACGGCTGAAGATGGGTTTTTTTGCTCCGGCCAGCCATAAGCTGCAGGAAGTGGAGCATTGTTTGCTGCTGGCCCCTATTTTGAATCAGGTGTTAAAGCAGCTTCCCTCCTATTTATGTAATTGGAAGCTAATTTTGGCCGATTTGCAGCAAATAGTCTTGCAAACAGAAAATGATTTTGCCCAGGTTTTTATGACCTTTGTTTTTTCTTATATGCCGGAAAAAAGGGCCTTAATGGATTTGGCGGAGCTTATACTCGTAGATTTACCACAGATCAAGGGAATTGCCGCTCAAATACAAAAAAGAGGCCGCCCGCCAGTTTGGCTGCATGTGGCCGGGGCCGATTTTTTGCGGGAAGAGATCGGAGGCTTGTCTTTTTATCATACGGGTGGGGCCTTTTTGCAAGTCAATCCGGCCCAAACCGAATACTTGTATCAAGCGGCCTTAGCTTTTGCAGCTCTAGACAAGACTGAAATTGCTATCGATCTTTATTGCGGTATCGGCACCATTTCTCTGTTAATGGCCAGGCAGGCTCAAAAGGTGATCGGCATAGAGGAATTTGCTCCCGCTATTGCCCAAGCCGAACTAAATGCTGAGAAAAACGGCATAAAAAATGCCGACTTTATAGCCGGCAAAGCAGAGCAAATTCTGCCCCAGTTGGCCCAAAACGGACTGCAACCACAAGTTATTATGCTTGATCCTCCCCGCGCCGGCTGCCATAGCTTGGTCATCAGCACAATAGCGGAGATGAAGGCAGAGCGTATAGTATATGTTTCCTGTGATCCGGGCACTTTGGCCCGTGATTTGCGCCAGTTTGCTCAATTTGGTTACGAGCTGCAAAAAGTGCAGCCTGTGGATATGTTCCCTCAGACGGCGCACGTTGAGTGCGTAGTATTGATGTCCAGGGTTAAAAGCGAAAAATCATCAATGTAATCTTAGCGGCGCAGAATCATAATCAAACTCGAAGAATGAAACCAAAAACTAAAAGTGTGAATGAAAGGTTGCGAAAACATCTATATGAAGTAAAGTAAATAATATCGACTGCATGTAGCCAATTAAAAAACCATGGATACGGGGCTTAACAGCCACAACCATGAAAGTAGAAACGGAGGAAGATAATATGATTACCAAAACGTTGTTTCCCGGACGTTATATTCAGGGTTACCGAGCCATTGAGCGCCTGAAGGATGAATTGCCTCACTTCGGCAACGAGGGGTTGTGCATCACAACCTCTTCGTCCATGGAGCGACTCAAGGGAAAACTGCCAGAAAGCTCTCCTTCGCTTCGCCTGCATGTGAAGAGCTTTGGGGGTGAGTGCTGTGAACGGGAAATCGACCGTTTGGCCGATGAGGCCAGAAAATGCAACGCACAGTTTGTTCTGGCTATTGGCGGTGGCAAGACCATCGATACGGGTAAGATCGTTGCCAATCGTCTCGGTATCCCCGTGGCTATCGTACCCACCATCGCATCCACTGATGCGCCCTGCAGCGCCTGCGCTGTCGTATACAGCGAGGAGGGCGCCGTGATTCGGGTGGAATACCAGAAGAACAATCCGAATCTTGTACTGGTGGATTCTGAGATCATTGCCAAGGCGCCATCGCGCTTTCTGGTTTCCGGTATGGGAGATGCCCTGGCCACTTGGTTCGAGGCGGAATCCTGCAGAAAAAACCATGCAAAAAATGAGGCGGGCGAGCTGGGATCTCTCACTGCGTATGCTCTTTCCAAACTCTGTTACGACACACTTCTGGAGCACGGCGTGAACGCCCTGGCCGCGTGTAAGGCCCATCAGGTGACCTCCGCGTTAGAATACGTGATCGAAGCCAATACACTGCTTAGCGGCCTCGGCTTTGAAAGCGGTGGTCTAGCCATGGCTCATTCGATCCACAATGGCCTAACCGTGCTTCCACAGACCCACAACTACTATCATGGTGAAAAAGTAGCCCTGGGTGTTCTGGCATCTCTGTTCCTCCGAGAGGAAACAAAGGGGTTTATCGACGAAGTGTATACATTCTGCGAAAGCATTGGACTGTTTACTACACTGGCCGAAATTGGGCTGGGCGATGTGACTTCGGAAGAACTGGAAAGGGTCGCTGTCCGGGCGTGCAGGGAGGACGAATTCATCCACCACGAAGGAGTGGATATCACCCCTCAAGTTGTTACCAAAGCTCTGCTTGCAGCAGATGCGGAAGGGAAGAGAAGAAAGGAAAAGTTTATCCTTGAAACAAAGAAATCGAAAAACTGTAAGTAATGCTATGTTTATGGATGAAGATCATCGTGGCTTAGCATGGGAGCACAAACAGCTTGCGGCTATTGGATAAAAAGGGAGGAGTCTCGAATTAAGGCAAATCTAATAATATTATTACTCCTAACAATGTTTCTTTTGCTAGCATGCCAGTCTGTGAAAAAACTTATAGCAATACTGAGATCACAGCCCGGACTGAGATTTGAAAAGCAATCACCAATTGGATGGTCAAGCGGGGTCTCTATTGCCATTATGGACGATAGAAAATTGAGCTACACAGATGGTTTCGGCCAGCGGCCCGCAATGCAACTCGTCAGAAATCGCCAATCACTGCTTAGCCAGCCTTGGAGATGGCCAATTTCAAAACTTCCATTGTCATATCTCATCTGACAGTAGAGGTTTTTAAAATATTCTCTGTACTACTATTCCTCATTTTATGATTGTCCCGCAATATCTATACAGAGACTTAACTTTAACGATGGTCTTGCTGTCAAGAGATAGAGATCAATCCGGTTAGGAAATTATCATAATCAGGATTAAACTTTATAAACACTAAAGCCGTTGTAGCGAAAAACATACAAAATATTGTGTAAAACATATTGACCAATACCATATTTTGTTATATTATAAATTCATAAATAAAATATTGTTTGTTGGTGATGTCTGTGGAAGCAGGTGAGAATCCTGCACAGAGCCGCTACGGTATGGAATTAATAATTCTAAGTCCGATTGCATCCATCACCATAAAAACACCATGATTTCCCGGATCTGGAAAGAAGTGTTGATGGCATATGTACCGCACCTTCGATAGAAACGTGCGGTTTTTATAGCTTAGCTTACAGTTTTACCTCCTATCCATAGAATAAAAACAAGAGGGTGATAGATTGAGATTAGGTGGTTATGAAAAATTGACGCTTCAGGATTATCCCGGATATGTGGCAGCGATATGCTTTACCAGTGGCTGCCAGCTGCGATGTCCTTATTGCCACAATGCAGGGCTTGTTCTGGCTAATGCTCAAACATCTGATATGGACGAAAAAGCTCCGGAGACAGAATTCCTTTCTTATGTACAGCAAAGACGTAATCTTTTGACGGCCGTTGTTGTCAGCGGCGGCGAGCCTCTGTTGCACAGCGATATACTAGATTTTCTGCGCGTTTTACAAGGGCTGGGCTTGAAAGTGAAGCTTGATACCAACGGTTTATCACCACGGCGCCTGCAAGATGCCTTGGAGCAAGGTTTGGTGGATTATGTGGCACTTGACTTCAAAAACTGCAAAAAATATTGGGCACAGACAGTTGGTTTGCCCGCATCGACAGAGCAGAGGACTGTGGACGGCTTATATGAAAACTGGCAAAGCAGCCTGGCCCTACTCAGGAGAGGTCAAGTTCCTTATGAAATAAGAACCACGGTTGTTCGGGAGCTTCATCCTTATGCCGCCTTAAAAGAAATGGCAGAGTTGATAGCATTTGCCGGATCAGGGCAGGAAGAGCAATGGTTTTTGCAGCCTTTTGCAAAAAATGGGCCCGTAATAAACGATTTTTTGAAAAAAGGGGAAAGAGCAAGTCTTTCGTCCTATGTAGATGGCGAAATGAAGGAGATTCAGCAGCAGCTAAAAATCCTTGTTCCTGGTATTCGGCTGCGTATCTAAGTAGAAAATACAAGGGGAGTAATTATGAAATATCAAGTAGAAAAAAGAAATGGGCAATTAGTTCCTTTTGAGATTGTGAAAATCCGCAATGCCATTCAGCGTGCTTTTGATGCGCAATCAACAAAATATGATGATTCTGTGCTGGATCTTCTGGCCTTGAGGGCGACTGCGGAGTTTGAGCCAAGCGTAAAGCGAAATATCATCTCCGTCGAAGAGATCCAGGATGCGGTAGAAGTTGTATTGATACAGGCCGGATATTCCAAGGTGGCCAGGGCCTATATCCTCTATCGTAAGCAGCATGAAAAGGCCAGGAATGCATTAAATACGCTGCTGGACTATCGCAAAGTTGTGGATGATTATGTGAAAGTCGAGGATTGGCGAGTCAAAGAAAATTCTACGGTTACCTATTCCGTAGGGGGATTGATCTTGTCCAACAGTGGGGCCATCACGGCTAACTATTGGCTTTCGGAAATATATGATGAAGAAGTGGCAAATGCGCATCGAAGCGGCGATATGCATATTCATGATTTGTCCATGCTTACGGGATATTGTGCAGGCTGGTCTCTCAAACAACTGATCTATGAGGGGCTGGGGGGCATCCCTGGTAAAACCAGCTCGGCCCCGGCCAAACATCTTGCTACTTTATGTAATCAAATGGTAAATTTTCTTGGTATAATGCAAAATGAATGGGCCGGAGCACAGGCCTTCAGCTCCTTTGATACCTATCTTGCCCCCTTTGTCAAAACTGACAAGCTCAATCAGGATCAGGTGCAAAAATGCATAGAATCCTTTGTTTACGGGGTGAATACACCCAGCCGTTGGGGCACCCAGGCTCCCTTTTCTAATATCACGCTGGATTGGACCGTGCCTCAGGATTTGGCCGACAAGCCGGCTATTGTCGGGGGCAAAGCCATGGATTTTAGTTATGGCCAATGCCAGCAGGAAATGGATATGATCAACAAAGCATTCCTCAATGTGATGCTTAAGGGAGACTATGAGGGCAGAGGTTTCCAATATCCGATCCCGACATATTCCATTACAGATAAATTTGATTGGTCGGCGACGGAGAACAATCAACTTTTATTCGAAATGACGGCAAAATATGGTACGCCCTATTTTTCCAATTATATCAATAGTGATATGCAGCCATCAGATGTACGCAGCATGTGCTGCCGCTTGCGCCTTGATCTGCGAGAATTGCGCAAAAAAGGCGGCGGATTTTTTGGCAGCGGCGAGAGCACAGGCTCTGTTGGCGTTGTGACACTCAATTTGCCGCGGATTGCTTATCTTTCTGCAAACGAGGCAGAGTTCTATCAAAGTTTGAACCGTATGATGGATATAGCGGCGAGGTCTTTAAAGACAAAGAGGGATGTAATCACCAGAATGATGGAGGCGGGTCTGTATCCTTATACCAAACATTATCTAGGCACTTTCTGCAATCACTTTTCTACCATCGGCCTGATAGGGATGAACGAAGCGGCCCTGAATGCCTCCTGGATCGGCGCAAATCTTATCGATGCCAAAGCTCAGCAATTTGCCAAAGATGTGCTCAATCATATGAGGGAGCGTTTATCCGATTATCAGGAGCAATATGGCGATCTCTACAATCTTGAAGCAACCCCGGCAGAATCTACTACATATCGCTTGGCCAAGCATGATGTGGAAAAATATCCTGATATTATCACAGCAGGTAAAGAGGGAGGGTCTCCTTATTATACCAACAGCTCCCATTTGGCGGTTGATTATACAGAGGATGTCTTCCAGGCCTTAGATATTCAGGATGAATTGCAAACGCTGTACACCAGCGGCACGGTCTTCCATGTGTTCCTGGGCGAAAAAATGCCCGATTGGCGGTCAACTGCCGGTCTGATCAAAATCATTGCGGAAAATTATAAACTTCCTTATTATACGCTGAGCCCTACATATTCAGTGTGCAAGGAACACGGATATTTGGCGGGAGAGCAGACCGTCTGCCCGCTTTGTGGTAAGGATACGGAAGTATATAGCCGGATTACTGGCTACTATAGGCCGATCAAAAATTGGAATGATGGCAAATTGCAGGAATTTAAGGATCGCAGAGAATATGTCGTACAGGCTTGAAGTGGGGTTCATATAAGATATACGGCAAGATTAGCCGACCGTGAAACTTGCTGAAAATAGATTGTTTGCAAAATAGTGGCAGAGCAATCATTACAAATTCAAATGCCTCTGCTAAGAACAAAGCAGGGGCATTTGAATTTGTATGTGCGGGCTTTTTCTTGCGGAGAAGAAATTGGAACTTAGGAGTTATGAATAATGAAAAAAATCTTATGCCGGAAACGTTTATTGTGGGTAGTCGTAACATTTCTTATGATTCTTTTGGTTGGTTGCTCCAATATGGCCGACAGGCAAGAAAATGAAGAATTGTTCCAAGTATCTACATTAAATGCCCTGATGCAGGGATATTATGATGGAGAAATCACGGTGGCAAAACTGTTGCAAAACGGCGATACGGGCCTTGGCACTTTCGATACCTTGGATGGTGAGATGATAGTTTGCGATGGGGTGGTATACCAGGCTAAAGCAGATGGCAGTGTTCAGATCGCAAATGACGAGATAACAACTCCGTTTGCCTGTGTCACTTTTTTTGATCAGGATATAACATTGGATGATTTATCCGGCGCATCTGACCTACAAGAGCTGAAAACCTATTTGGATCAATCTATTTCAGCCCAAGATGGCAGTGGAAACCTATTTTATATGGCAAAAATAGAAGGAGAATTTTCTATGATTCATCTTAGAAGTGTGCCGGCTCAGGGAAAGCCGTATCGAGAATTAGCGCAAATCGCAGATGAGCAGCAAGAGTTTTTCCATAAGGATGTTTTAGGCTGCTTGATCGCTGTGCGTTGTCCAGAATATGTGGCGGGCATCAATATGCCTGGTTGGCACATTCACTTCCTCTCTGCTGATTATACTATGGGTGGGCATGTTTTGGACCTTGCCATGATACAAGGGGCAGGCTATTTGGATATAACACCGGAATTTGATTTATTATTGCCGCAAACAGCGGCTTTTGCCGGATTGGATCTGACGCAAAATATGCAGGACCAGACTGTTAAAGTGGAAGGGAAATAATGATCGTTCTGATGTTCTGGTTAATGGTGCCTAGAATAAGGGAAGTATAGCTGTTGAACACTTTATACAGATAAAATCCGTAGACGTACAATTGATACAATGATACAATAATTATAAAATAATTATGTAGAAAATTGATTTGTATTTTAGGAGGATAACGGATGAAAAAAAGCAGGGTCATCTTAGCCTGTGTTTTAGCGGTTGCCTTGGTATTGTTTATTTCCGCAAATTCTTTTTCCGGCTTTGGCACAAACTGGTTCAAAGCCAATATCACGGAAGCAGAACTCATCTGCCTTTTCAGCGATGCAAGCGCCGGCAAATCTGCCCTAAACGGTGATGGTAAAGTCATTGTTGGTGAGCTAGCCTCTTTTTGTGCTACCGGGTACGATTGGAGTAAGATCAAGGCTGATAAAAATACTTATCCAGATTTACAAAACAACAAGAACGCCGCTGCCGTTTTAAAAATGATGGGTTTAGGTTATCTAAGCGGCAAAAACAATGGCACTATCGGTGTCAATGATGTGGTCAGCAGAGAAAGGGCCTTGGTCATTTATGCACGTATCCATAATCTGCGCTTTGCTCAAACTGGTTATGGCGATCCCTCTACCGGAGCTTCCGCTTATGCAAAAGGATATATCGAGCCATTGCTTGTGGCTGGGGTTCTGCTGCAAGATGAACAGGGCAATCTGAATATAAAAAATACCAAAACCACCTCAAAAGGCAACAGCTATACTTCCAATATCACATATGTCACGGATGAGATGGATACGGCGGACTACTGGGCAAAGCTATGTGATGATCCTAATGCTTTGATTATGACTGCTGCCGAGATAGAATCATTAAATAAGAAGATTTTGTCTGTCAAAGCCACATATACCAATGATTTGGATGCTCTGCCCGCCACTGTGGACGGCAAGGCTTTAGCCATCGGCTGGGCTTCTTTCAAAACTCCGGATTACCCGACTTATCGTGACGGCAAGCAGATGAGAGAAGCTGACTATCAGGCTATACGCAATAATATTTTAAATGCCAGGACCTACTCCGATCAGCAAGTTCTCTATGGCATTTGTGTTTCTCACACGGATATGCGCTCTATTCCCAGTGATCGGATGATAACCGATGATCTCAATGATCCGGAATATGATGATTTTATGGAATCTGCAGTGTTAGTCAATGAACCGATGGTCATTGACGGCACAACTGCCGACAAGAAATTCTATCATGTTATAACTTATTGCTGCAGCGGTTGGGTATCTGCTGAAGATGTTGCCAGATGTGAGTCAAAAGAAGAATGGCAGGAAGCTAAGGATTATGATCAGCGTCTGGTTGTGACCGGGCAAAAAGTTTATTTGGAAGCAAATGCTTTATCCCCGGACTTATCACAGAAATTATTGACTATGGGCACCACATTGGAATTGGTGACGGGAGCAGATAGGCCGGAAAAACTGGATAATCGGGCCACTTATGGCAACTATGTAGTCAAAATGCCGGCTAAAAACAGCGATGGCAGTTATAGCTGCAAATTAGCTATGATCCCAGTCAACCGCGATGTCTATATTGGTTATCTCCCCATGTCTACCGATAATGTTCTTAGACAATTTTTCAAATGTGTAGGGGATCGTTATGGTTGGGGTGGTTTACTGGGATCTATGGATTGCTCATCCATGATTCGAGAGGTATACCTTTGCTTTGGCTTGCAGTTGCCGCGTAACAGCAACTGGCAGACAGAAATACCGGCGCAAACTGTTTCTCTGACCGAGGATATGACGGAGGCACAACGTATGCAGGTTTTTGATATGCTTAATGCCGGGGATTTGGTCAAAATGCCTGGACATATCACCGTATATTTGGGTAAGAGTGAAGGCCGTTATTATGTTATCAGCGCTCTCGGTTTTGTGGTAGAGCCCCTGGAGGACAGCAGTGCTACAACCCGGGTACGGGGGATTGTCGTTAATGATTTATCGGTAAAAAGAGCTTCCGGCATCACCTGGTTTAACAGTATAGATAAGGTTGTAAAATTTTAGCGATTTACCCCCGTATTTTTTGGATAATGTTTATGGGGCAGTAAATATTTCTTGAGGAGATGGGGACATGATAATCAAAACATTGGTAGAAAATACGGCCGTAAGCGAGGATTTCAAGAGCGAGCATGGTCTGAGTTTTTATATAGAGACCAAATCCCATAAGCTGCTTTTTGATGTGGGCGCCAGCACATTTTTTATCGATAATGCCAGTAAGTTAGGTGTTGACCTGACAGCAGTCGATGCATTGATCATCTCACATGGGCATAATGATCATGGCGGCGGTATAGGTGCGTTTTTACACATTAACGAAAAAGCTCCTATTTATTTTAACAAGCAGGCATTTATGAGGCATTATGCAAACCGGCCGGATGGCAGTTCCCTTGATATAGGTTTGGATGAAACTTTATTGCCCAATCAGCGCTTCGTTTTTATCGATGATTTCAGACAAATAGATGAGGAGTTGTCTTTGTTTTCTGATGTCAAAGGACAGAAGTTTTACTCTTCAGCTTGCAAGCATCTGTTTATGGTGACGGATGCCGGCATGGTTCCCGATGATTTTGCTCATGAGCAAAATTTGGTCGTGCAGGAGGAGGGTAAATTTGTACTATTTGCCGGTTGCGCCCACCGTGGTATAGTCAATATAGTCAATCGTTTTCAAGAACGCTATGGCCGATACCCTGATCATGTGATAGGGGGTCTCCATCTTTATAATCCCGGATCCGGCAAATCCGAAGACCCGGAGTTGATTGAACAAATAGGTGAATATCTGCTCAGTACAGGCTCGGTTTATTATACCTGCCATTGTACGGGGATGGAGGCATATGCGCATCTGAAGGGCATGATCAAGGATAAAATGAATTATCTTGCGGCCGGCAGCTGCCTCAATCTTTGATTAAAAAAAGGACTCTCTTTTAAAGAGAGTCCTTTTTTTAGGGCTTATTATATGTTCAGCACTTTACCCATAAATAGTATGCTATTTGTGCTGTCATCAACGATAAGGAACAGGAAAGGACGATCAGCAATAAAAGTCGGAGGCGCTTCC
>CAYRML010000013.1:11398-30206 GCA_964425485.1 uncultured Peptococcaceae bacterium
CTCTATTGGCAATGCGGTTTCTTTCATTTCTACAACAGTTGCGGCTGCGGCTTCGCTGCCGGACTCATTTACTTCTATTACCGCTTTATGTAAGACTTTACTTATATTGATGTTGTCAGTGATGCCGGAGAAATCAGCCTGTTCGCCAAAAGCTTCACCCATGCCGAGGGCGGTGAGGCTATCATTGAGGTTCTTGATGCCATAATCCAGCTTAAAGCGGGGTATTTGCAGATTGACAGTGTCTTTTCCCAGAATACTGTTTTTGATAGTTTGCCATTTTTCCGCATCAAGATTGCTGATAAAATCATTGATATCCAGTCCTTCCAACGGCAGTATGCAATACATGGCAGTATGGCCGTTGCCATAAGGCAAGCGCACGGCCTGATAATCACTGCCGGCGCCATACTCACCGGCCTCATTTTTCAGCATCATATCCACGGTTTGCTCTTGACCTTCATAAGTGGTAAAAACCTTATCAAAGGTGTTTTCGCTTTTGAAAGCTTCGCTCCATTGCCCTTTAAAATAGAGGGCATTGATAATATACATCACCACATCGGCATCGATAGGGGCAGAGATCATTTTTGTGATTTTTTGCTCGGTAGCTTCAGCTATCCATTGATTGATGGTATCGGCCGCCGTATCTTTGGAGAAATCTATTTCCATCACTTCTGCCCAAAAATCCTTCTGGTTGATAGCGACAAAATCAGGGTTTATCTCTCTCCCTTGCCTGATCCAGATAGAATTAGAGATATCCAGGGTTATGTCTTTATCGATATTTTGCAGATAGGGCAGCAGATTAGCATAACTTGTGTTAATTATGTCTTGACTAAGTCCGGACAAGCTCAAAGTTTCGGCCATGGCTTGTTCGGTGCTGCTGGCCGCGCCATTATAGGTCATAGTTAAGGCTGTGGAGATGCTTAAAGGAGAGATAAAGATGTTGGAATTTTTATCTTCGCTGTTCAGTTGTTGGAAAATATCGAAAGCAAATTGCTGATTTGCCTCTAAGACTGAGCCGTCTATCTTTGCGATGTCATAGTTTTTCTCAACAGCATTTCCGTTGTCGTCATTGGCACAGGCCGAAAAGGCAAACATCGATATAGCCAGAATTGCTAAAATTAGCAGTAATTTCTTCATCATATTGTCCTCCCCTGGATTTTTATCCCTATGCCTATTGGACTAGAGTATGCGGCAAATGTTCCTGGCAAAAAGGCAAAAACAGAGCGCAGGCAGGCAGTGTTAGGCAGGTGAGGCTTCTTGTTCCGATGGGGGAATGGTCTTTTTTTTGCCGAAAGCAGTCAGCAGGATAAAGATGATGGCCAGTACAAAAGTGATGGCTGCATAAACAAACAGCAGTCGATAATCCTGGAAGATATCATGGATCAAGCCGAAAAGAGCCGGGCTGGCTATAGAAGCAGCCGAGGCGAAAAAATAATAATAGCCTGTATAACGGCCTAAATGATCATCAGAAGAAAGATCCAGCACCAGCGGCAGGCAATTGGTATTGACCAAGGCCCAGGCAAATCCTGCGCCCAGCATCAGCACCTTGATAAAGGTCAAACTGACGGTAAAAAGGGCTAAAAAGAATAGTACGGCGCAGATAGCTATACCCAATAAAAGTATTTTTTTTCGTCCCAGATGACCGCCAATAATACCGGCCGGCACAGCACCAGCGATGAAGGCAAGAGCAAAATAGGCCAGGGCAAAAGATGCTTCTCCCGCACTAACCCCCATATCTTTGGTCACATAAAGAGTAAAATAGGTTTCCAATGAATTTATGCCGGCAAAGACAAAGAAAATCGCCACCAGCAAGAAAAGTAAATTTTTACTGTGCAGCCGATGATATGTTTTTTGCTTAAGCTTTTCTTCTTTTTCCTGCCGGCGTTTTTCTTTCACCCTGTGCCAGATAGTGGTATTATCTTTACTCAAAGAGGGTTCACGCAAAAATAATAGAAAGGCCACCCAAATAGCGACCATGATGATGGCGGCAAATAAAAAAGGCCTATCCATGCCGCCGGCCATCAGTAGTTTACCTCCGATTAAAAGGGCTAAAATACTACCGACTCCGCCCATGAGGTTGATCACCCCATTGGCTTGAGAACGTAGATTGACCGGGACAAAGTCCGGCATAAGAGCGATAACAGGAGTGCGCCAACAAGACATGATGAAATTGAATAATATCACTACCAGCATAAGCATTAATAGATTGGTGCTTAAAGGTATAAAGGCAAACAAAACAGCGCATAAGGGCATACCAATAAGTATATAAGGCATCCTTTTGCCAAAACGTGTGCGAGTACTGTCGCTGAGTTCGCCGATCAGAGGTTGGAAGATAACGGCAAAAATATTATCTATGGACATGATGATGCCGATGAGGACAGTTTTGCTCAAAAATGTATCCAGGATCAAGGGCACATAAGCATTATACATAGCCCAGATCAAAGACAGGATCAAAAAGCCACAGCCGATAAAGACTGTTTTTTTCAAATCCAGATTTTTGAGATTAGCAATGATGTTATTCAATATATAGGCTCTCCTTTGCGCATCGCATATAAATTATGATAGTCTTCGCTGGAAAAAGAGTTCTTCCTGCACGGTTTAGATAAAGTCGTCACAATAACTCATTATTGACCGCAGGATAAAACTATCATTTGGCTATTACAAGGCTGTTGTTTACAACCATAAATCTATATGGTAAAATAAAATGCCAGGATATATTTGGTATATGATATTTTATGATAGAATCTAATTAAATTAAGGAGGTCTTGCATAATGAAAAAGTGGTTGGCAGCTTTGGTTGTTATTTCAGTGGTGTTTGCTTTCAGCATAACTGCTTCAGCCACCTCTGTTAACAATGGACATAATAATAGTTTTGGTGTATCGGATAATTATGCACAAGTCAAAGTCAATGATACTTCCGGAACGATAAAATATCGTGCCATAGTTTATTTTGATAATGGCGTTAACGCCGAAATAATCAAAGAGTTATATGGCGTTGTGAACAGAATTTATAAAAACATCCCAGCTACTTCTGCTGATTTGCCAGCCTCGGCGATTATGGTTTTAGATAAAATGCCTGGTGTTACTGTAGAACCAGATGTGCGGGTCTCTCTAGAAACACAAACGCAGGATTGGGGTTTGCTCAATGTAAACGTACCCCAAGCTTGGTCCTCTAATCTGACCGGCAGCGGTGTTAAAGTGGCGGTGGTTGATACAGGCATCGCTCAACATGAAGATTTAGATATTGCTGGTGGCAAGACTTTTGTCTCAGGTACTATTTCCTATAATGATGATAATGGACACGGCACTCATGTGGCAGGTATCATCGGAGCTGAAAATAATGATACAGGCACTGTGGGTGTGGCTTATGATGCCGGATTATATGCGGTCAAGGTTATGAATGCCAACGGTGAAGGCTATTATTCTGATATAATTGCCGGTATTGATTGGTGCATCAGTAATAAGATGGATATTGTTAATTTAAGCCTTGGTGGCAATGCTGGATCAACAAGTTTAAAGAGGATCATAGACCAGGCTTATAGCAAAGGTGTTTTGGTCGTTGCTGCCGCTGGTAACGATGGTACCAGCAATACCAGACTAGACAATGTGAATTATCCTGCCAGATATTCTTCTGCTATCGCTGTTGCTGCTACTGATAGCAGCAACCAGAGAGCTTCCTTTTCCTCCACGGGCAGCACGGTAGAGGTTGCCGCCCCCGGCGTCAGTGTTCTCAGTACTTATCCTTCAAATCAATATGTATATATGAGTGGCACTTCCATGGCCACACCTTATACAGTGGGTACTTTGGCCTTATATAAACAAGCTTATCCCAATCTTTCTGCTGCACAATTACGCAGCAAGCTGACAAGGGGGGCGCTTGATCTTGGAACAAGGGGCAAGGATAATATATATGGCTATGGATTGATACAAGCCCCGGTAATTTCCACACCACAAGATCCAGAGGATCCGGAAGAAGACACAACGTTGCGTACAGTCACGGATCTATCCGTGGGAAAAGATATCTATAAAAAAGGCAGCAGTGTAGCTGTTTCAGTCAAAGTTGTTGACAAGGATGGCAAGGCGATATACAGGGCATCTGTCAAATTGAAGATTATTACTCCTACTGGCAGGACTATATCTTATTCTATGACTACCAATCGCAACGGCTTAGCCAGCAAGTCTTTTATTACCAGATCTTCTGCTTACCCCAAGGGCACATATGAGCTGAATGCCATCTCTTCATATAAAACATATGAAACGAGTAGTGATACGGCCTCTTTTGTATTGCAATAGTATAATAAAAACAAATCAATGATATTGCCCGGCAATGGTCTCAAAAACCCTTGCCGGCAGCAAAAGGTAGAATAATTTTGTTTACAGAATTATGATCGATATAAATATTTCAGTGGTTGTTCATATGCTCTTCTATGGGCAATAAAAAAATATTTTGCAATAACAGTTAATTATGTTATAATTAACTGTTGTTTTTTTGACTGGAAAGGTAGGCAAATCATAATATATGGAAAAACCCAATTTAAGAAACATCGCAATAATTGCCCATGTCGATCATGGGAAAACAACCTTGGTTGATGCTATGCTGAAGCAAAGCGGAACTTTTCGTGAGAATCAGCAGGTAGTTGAAAGGGTCATGGACTCCAATGCCCTGGAGAGAGAGCGGGGTATCACTATTTTATCCAAAAACACTGCTGTGCGCTGGCAAGGGACCAAGATAAACATCATCGATACGCCAGGGCATGCAGATTTTGGTGGCGAGGTGGAAAGAGTCCTGCAAATGGTCAACGGTGTGCTTCTGATAGTAGATTCTTTTGAGGGCCCAATGCCGCAGACTCGTTTTGTTCTGAGGAAAGCTTTGGAACTTGATCTGATCCCTATTGTTGTCATCAACAAGATAGATCGTCCGGATGCCCGCCCTTATGAAGTGGTGGATGAAGTACTCGATCTTTTTATAGAATTAGGCGCCAATGAGGAGCAATTGGATTTTCCCGTGGTTTATGTTTCCGCTCGTCAGGGGATTGCCGGATTGGAGCCGGAAGCTTTGAGTGATTCTTTGCAACCGCTATTTGATGTCATAATGCAGCATATACCGGCGCCGAAAGTAGATAGTCAAGCGCCGCTGCAATTATTGGTGACCACTTTGGATTATGATGATTATGTGGGCAAAATCGTGATCGGCCGCATCGAGAGGGGTCAAATCAGCCGCAATGAAAATATAAACCTTATAAAAAGAGACGGCAGTATGCAGAGCGTGAAGGTCGGCAAAGTCATGCTTTTTGAAGGTCTGAAAAGGCAAGAAGTCGAGCAGGCTGGTGCCGGTGAAATCGTGGCCTTGACCGGACTTACGGAGGCAAGTATCGGAGACACGGTGGCCTGTGCGGAGGATCCGCAAGCTTTACCTACCATAGAATTGGACGAGCCGACTTTGTCCATGAATTTCATGGTCAATACCAGCCCTTTTGCTGGGCGGGAGGGCAATTTTGTCACTTCACGTAAGATTCGCGAACGTTTGTTCAAAGAGGTGGAGACCAATGTCAGCATGCGGGTGGAGGAGACTGCTTCTCCTGATTGCTTCAAAGTTTCTGGGCGTGGGGAACTGCACCTTTCTATTCTTATCGAAAATATGCGACGCGAAGGTTATGAGATGCAGGTCTCCAATCCTCAGGTCATATATAAGGTCATAGATGGTGTCAAATGCGAGCCTATGGAGAGGCTGACTTGTGATCTGCCGGAAAAATTCATGGGTGCCGTTATGGAGCTTTTAGGCAAGCGCAAGGCGGAAATGATAAATATGGTCAACTTGTCCGAAACGCAGATAAGGCTGCAATTTAGCATCCCGGCCCGTGGCCTCATCGGTTTTCGTGGCGATTTTCTTTCACAAACGAGAGGCGAAGGCATGATGAGCCATGTCTTTATGGGTTACGAGCCCTTTAAGGGCGAGATACCAGGGCGTAACAGAGGCGCTCTGATTGCTTTTGAAAGCGGTGAAACAACTGCCTATGGCCTGTTTTCAGCTCAGGACAGAGGAGTGCTGTTTGTCAATCCTGGCTTGCATGTTTATAAAGGAATGATTGTTGGCGAGCATAACAGGGAGCAGGATTTGGAAGTCAATGTCTGCAAGAAAAAGCAGCTGACCAATATGCGAACCAGCTCTGCAGACGAGGCTTTAAGGCTGGAAAGACCACGCCAGTTGTCTTTGGAACAATCTTTGGAATTTATTAATGAGGATGAATTGGTGGAAATCACACCAAAAAATATACGTTTGCGCAAGCGTTTTCTGGATCATTCCGAGCGTGTGCGATATGCTAAAGAAAAACAGGCCGAACAATCATAAAAACCGGATATCAAAATCCGGTTTTTATATTATTTTGTCCAGCAGTGATTCTATCTTTTTTATATTTTGTTCGATACGTAGTAAAGAAAGTAGTATTTCTTGCACAAGTGCTTTTTGCTTCGTTTCTGTCGTGGTATCTATGCCTTCTGGTGGGTATTTACTCTGATCAGCGGGCGGATCTTGCGTCATAGCGGACTCCTTTAGCTTTTTTTATCACAATATGCCCAGAGAAATTTTTTATGACACAAATATCTATTATACATTCCCCTCTTTTGGGTCAAACTAGGGATAATTATGAAAAGAGGGTGAGAATATGGACTTGATAAAGATTGCTATAACTGCTGCAGGCTCAGTTGCGGCTCTGTTTGTTCTGACAAAATTCATGGGCAATAAGCAGATGTCGCAATTGAATATGTTCGATTATATTAATGGTATCAGTATAGGTTCTATCGCAGCAGAGATGGCTACTTCTCTGGAATCTGATTTTATGAAACCGTTGGTAGCCATGATTGTTTATGCTGTCCTATCAGTGCTTATTTCTTTTTTGACTAACAAATCTATTAAAATGCGTCGTATTTTAACGGGCAAGCCCTTGGTCTTGTTTGATAGCGGCAAGATATATAAAAAAAATCTAGGTATAGCAAAGTTAGATGCCAATGATTTTTTGTCCCAATGTCGTGCTAGTGGCTATTTTGATCTTAATGATATCCAAACGGCTTTTTTGGAAACTAATGGCCATATCAGCATTTTGCCCCTAGCCGAAAAAAGACCAGTTAACCCTTATGATTTGGGTCTGGAGGTAAAGGCTGAAAAGGCTGTGGCAAATGTGATTTTAGATGGAAATATTATGTATAAAAACCTTCGTTTTATGGGTAAAGATGAAAACTGGCTGAAAAAAGAGTTAAAAAAACAAAAAATAGATAGTATCAAAAATATTTTCTTGGCTACCTGTGATTTTAAGGATCAGTTGACTGTTTTTCAAAAAGTTAAAGAAAATGTGGATCATGATATATTCGTATAAACAGGGCCTCGGACCTGTTTTTTATAGCTTTTTGCTGTGAATCGAGGAAAAACGGCTTTGATGTCGAAGACATAGATGATAGAATATTGATTAAAACCAGGATCAGTAGATCCGGCGAAAGGATAAGTCATGAATATATCAAATTTGTTCCAAAATAAAAAAGTTGTTTTTTCTCTGGAGGTTTTCCCGCCCAAAAAAACCAGTTCCGAGGAGACTATCTTTAATACTCTTTATGATCTTCGTCATCTTCCTGTCGATTTCATTAGTGTTACATATGGCGCCGGCGGCAGCACTTTACAAAAAAATAAAACCTGCGAGATTGCCTCTTTAATTAAAAAAGAATATGATACAGAGGCTCTTTCCCATCTAACTTGTATCAGCTCCAGCAAAGAAGATATCATAGAAATGCTGCAAAAGCTCAAGCAAAATAATATCGATAATATTATGGCTTTGCGCGGCGATATCAATCCCGATGTGCCGCCCCAAACTGATTTTAAGTATGCCAGCGACCTGGTTTCTTTCATCAAAACATATGACGACAGCTTCAATGTGGTCGGTGCTTGCTATCCGGAAGGACATGGGGAAAGCCCCGATTTGGATACCGATATTAGAAACTTAAAAATTAAAGTACAAAAAGGCGTTGGGCATCTAATTACGCAGTTGTTTTTTGATAATCAACTGTTTTATGCTTTTGCCGAAAAAGCGGCGGCAGCCGGTATCGATGTGCCGATACAGGCCGGCATCATGCCCATAATCCATCTAGCGCAGATAGAAAAGACTGTTTCTATGTGCGGCGCCAGCCTGCCGCCAAAATTCAGCCATATTATCAACAAATATGCAAATGACCCGCAATCCTTAAAGGAGGCGGGCCTAGAATATGCTATCGAGCAAATAATCGATCTGATTGAGCAGGGGGTTGGCGGTATACATTTATATACAATGAATAATACGGAAGTGGCAAAAAGAGTATATGATAGCATTAAAAATCTGCTTTAAGCGGCTCTTAGCGGGAATATTTTTTTGATAGGAAAAAAATGAGGAAAAATCCAATCAGTAAAGCAAGGATGCAGGTGATTATATCGCCTGCATTTGGCATGTTAGGGACAACTTCTTTTAAAGAAGCGATGACAAATCCGATAATCAAAAGATATGTTTGCTGCGGCCAGTGGGTCAAAAGCACATGAAAAAGCTTAGAGATCATCACTATGCCGACTATGATGCCTATGCCAAGAATAGACAGATAGTCCAGCTGCAACTGCTGTATAGCCAAAAGGGCCGATTCATATATGCCCATAATCAAAAGCATGTAGGAGAAGCTGATCCCAGGTAAGACCAAGGCAACAGCCAGCAAAATGCCTATTAAAAATAAGAGGAAATAGTCCACTGCATTGATAAGGCTGATGGCAAACGTGTTTTCCGGCAAGATCATCATCAGTACCACAAGAGCAATACCGATAAGAGGGAATACGATAATGCGATAGGAAAAACTTTTTACATTTGCCCTTCCCCAAAGCATAGGTACGCTGCCCAAAATAGCTCCAATAAAAAAAAAGGTTAAAGAAAGATTATATGTCTGGAAAGCATATAAGATCAGCTTAGAGAAAAGCAGCATACCGATCAGGCCGCCTGCGGCCACTATGCCCAGGAAGATCAGGTTTTTACGCGGTGCCTTGCGTACAGATGCCACGGCTAAAAGCAGCTTGTCATAAATACCGCAGATAATAGCCATAGTTCCGCCGCTCATGCCGGGTACAAGCATAACAGCACCGATTGCCAGCCCCTTGATGAAGTTTTCCGCTCCGGACAAAAGCCGGGTTTTTTCTCTCATGCAAAAAATCCTTTGTTTGTTTAACTTAATTCAAAAATTTTATCATTTACATTGTAACATGGCAAGGAAAAAAGTTTAATAGAAAATATGCAGATTCTCCGTTAATATTCTGCTTTAGTCAACAGGGATGACTGTATCCCTGCTTATATTTTTGACATATAGCCGGAATCAGCCCCAAAAATCCGGCTATAGTCAGTATAGCCTTAAATAAAATCAAGAGATGGTAAAACAACTATTGATAATTAAAAGAATTTTGCAAATTTATTATAAAAATCAGGCGCCTCCCCTAAATAAATTTGCAAATAAAAATAAATTTGCCTGCTAAAGGCCTTGCCTTTCCGGGCAGGGTTATATAAAAAACAAGCTTATATGTCGAAATATGTTGACGAAAAGATAATCTTTGTATTATTATTATCAATGGTTTTTTGCTTTTAATTTTATTATTGGGAGGTAGTAAAAATGTCTTCAGCAAGTACTGCAGGAAAGGCGAATCCGGGAGTGATTGGGCTATTTGCTTATGGTATGACGGTTATTATGCTTTGTCTCAACTATATAGGGGCCATCCCGTTTTCCATGGGCATATTCGCCATGATACTTATTTTTGGCGGTATTGGCGAATTTATTGCCGGTATGATGTGTTTCCGTAATCATGATACTTTTGGTGCTACAGATTTTACGGCTTATGGTTTGTTTTGGTGGTCATTGGCTGTGATCCTTTGCAATCCTTTTGGCGAAGCTATTGCACCGGCCGACAGCACTACTCTCGGTTTCTATCTTTTGTTGTGGGCAATCTTTACGATTCTGCTATTCTTTGGTGCTTGGAAACAAGGTGTAGTTTCTAGAATCATCTTCTTTACCTTATTCCTGTTATTCCTCTTGCTGGCTGTCGGTAATTTTACAGGTGTCTCTATCATTACCACTATCGCCGGTTATATTGGCATCATATCCGGTGCTGTTTCCATCTATTGTGCGGCATCGACTGTCATTAAAGAAGAAAGACAAAAAGCAGCCCTAGAAGCATAATTAACTATCCCCAAAGGCGGTCGGATATTACCGATCGCCTTTTTTATTTTCTTCTGCTATAATTTAATATATTAAGGAGTTGGTTAAATGAGAAACAAAGATATGGAAAAATCCTGCGCGGATTGCGCTGTGGTTGGCTGTCGCGCTCAAGGTGGTTTGCACCCTGATTTTTGTCCAGGGCGGAATTTAAGTCAGCAGCAGAAGGAAGAAGTTAATAATTTATATCTGCATGAAGAAATAAATAAGGTAGCCATGGCTGCCGCGGAAGTGGAAGGATATTTTTATGGCCAAATGACGCGTGTAGAAGAATGCATGGAATTTGCCAGGCGTATCGGTGCCAAAAAGATCGGTTTGGCTATTTGTGCCGGATTGATGCGAGAAGGACATATTGTGGCCAGTATCCTGAGGAGTAACGACTTTAAGGTTTATGGCATATGTTGTAAAGTTGGCGCCTTGACTAAAGCGGAGTTGAATGTGGATGCTAATTGTATAAGATATGAAGGGGAATGTATTTGCAATCCGCTAATGCAGGCCCATTTACTAAATCAACAGCAAACAGATCTCAATATCGTTGTTGGTTTATGCGTGGGCCATGATAGCCTGTTTTATAAATATTCCCATGCTTTATGTACCACTTTGGTTACCAAGGACCGAGTTTTGGGGCATAATCCGGCAGCCGCCCTTTATACCGTAAAAAGCTATTATAAAAAGTTATTGCAGGATTGAATATTTTTGCAGCCGACTTTTGTTATGGATTATTATCTGCATACATGCCGATATCTGCAAATATTCAGAAAAGCATAATAAGTATAATTTTAATTAATCGAGTGATTTAAAAAATCTTTTCTCGTATAACAAAACAAATAATAGCTAATGATTTTTGTATGTATTTGATTTATTTAATTGGTGCCAAAAAAGTAATCAATATATAAATGCACGTAAACGACAGTATTTTTCTTTTAATCACAAGATTTTCAATGTGTGGTAATAACAAAAATAACGACAATATCTTTTGTAATCATGGCTTTATGATAGGGTTTTAAAAAATATTTTTTTCTAGAACAAAAGTCGAAAAATATTTTTCAGAAAAAACACTTGAAACTATAATTTAAAAGTGCTATACTGCCGTGTATGAAGGTGAGATCATCTTCTATATCTAAATTTATTTAGGAGGCAATGAAAATGAAGAAAATCTTGGCTATCGTAGCAGTTTTGGCTCTTGCTTTTTCTTTGGTAGCTTGTGGTAACACGGAAGCTCCAGCCCCGGAAGGAACAACTCCAATCGAAGAAACTACAACTCCGGAAGAAACCACAACCCCTGAAGAAACCACTGCTCCTGAAGAAACCACTGCTCCTGATGCAAATGCTGAACAAGCACCTGCTGAAGGCGAACAAGCACCCGCTGAATAATTTTTATACGTACAAGTTACACATAACACCATGTAGATTTTTCTACATGGTGTTTTCATATATAATGCTATATTTTTATAATGCTATATTTTGCTGGACATTCATATACTATTATCACTTAGCAAATAGGATGCGGACAGGAGTATATGATGTTTATCCGATATATCAATAAAAAAAAGCTGTGGCTGGTTGCTCTGGTCTTACTAACTTTCATAATTGTATCCGTATTGGCCGTCAGCCCTCAAGCGAAAAATGCAACAGCCCCCGCTCCCGGAATGATAGAGCTGCCCATCATCATGTATCATAGCGTTTGTCTTGATCCTAGCCAGTCAAATGAGTATGTTATAACGGCTCGTATGTTAGAAGAGGATTTGAAATATTTGCAAGAACATGGCTATCAATCAATTTTTGCCAGTCAGCTCATCGAATATGTTGACTATGGCTGTCCCTTGCCTCCAAAGCCCATCTTGCTTACTTTTGATGATGGATTTTTGAATAATCTCAACTATGTTTTACCGCTTTTAGAAAAATATGATAGCAAAGCGCTTGTCTCAATTGTTGGCGACTTTACACAGAAATATAGTGAGACTGGGAATAAAGATCTTAATTACGCTTATTTAACCTGGGATGATATTATGACCATCAGCCAATCAGGCTATGTGGAAATCGGTAACCATACCTATAATCTGCACTCTATGTTGCGCAGGGATGGCTGTATGAAAAAAAATAGTGAAAGTGCAAAATCCTATCAAAAACTGCTGGCTCATGATTTGAAAAATATGCAAAATATACTCTGGGAGCGTTGCGGCATAACTTGTGAGGTATTTACTTATCCTTATGGAGAGGTCAGCCCGGAATCTTTGCCGGTGATAAAGGATTTGGGTTTTCGCATTTCTTTATCCGTTAACAGTCAAATCAACAAAATCAGCCGCGATCCCCAATGTTTATATCTTTTAAGCCGCTTTAATCGGCCCGGGAAGATGAGTACGGAGCAATTTATGCAAAGGCTGTTATAAAATAAAGTAATATGATAAAATAAAAATTAAGGGAGGTGTTTTTATGACAGCTGAAGATTTTTTTGCTATTACTCCGTCCGGTGATAGTGAAGTGGTTGACATATTGCTGCAAAGCGACAACTGCCGCATCCAAAGGATAGTTTCCTGCGGCCAATCTTCTCCGCTTGGTTTTTGGTATGATCAGGATGAAGATGAATGGTTGATTTTACTGCAAGGTGAGGCCGGCTTACTGATAGAAGGCGGACAGAAAATTATTTTATCGGCCGGCCAATATATCTTCTTGCCCGCACATCAAAAACACCGATTGCAATATACAAGCATAGAGCCGCCATGTATTTGGCTCTGTGTCTTTGCCGATTTTTCTCATTAAAAAAAGAGCGTTTGATCAAGCGCTCTTTTTTTATATTATATGGTTTTCAACTTGCGAAAGGATCATCATAAGGCCTGGTGTCAGCCGGGATTTCCAATAAGGTGATTATACTGCCTAGGCAGCCATCCCCATCTTTGGCTTGCACCAAGCCTTCGGTAGCGGACAAATTGCTTAATCCGGCAATGCTGGCCGCATGGTATTCCGACCAATTGCCGTAGGCCCGATCCTCAATATAAGCTATGATCTCATAGCGTATATCATTGGCCGGAACCAAAGAGGCATAACCTAGCTGCATCAATTTATATGATAACTTTTCACCAAAATCCTTGACAGCTTCCTGGCCTTCAGTTTGCCCCATACGAGCTTTTTTGATTTGCTCAGTATAAGGGAAAAAGTAGGTGATAACAGACATAGCCGCGGGCAGCCATTGGCCAGGCAGCATATAGCGCGGGCCCAGGAGAGATTCCTCCTGACAGGCATAAAAAAAATCATCCTGGGGATTAGCTATAGCAAAAACGGGTTTTTCCAAAATCCTTGTGTTGGCCAATTCCGGTTTTTGGGTATAATCTTTCGGTAAATAATTTTTATCAAGCTCGTCAAAAATTGGCGAAGCTATTTCTTCTAATTCTTCTTTAGTCATCACTGGCCGTTTGTAGAAATCATCAACAATAGGCATAAAAAAGCCCTCCTCTTATTCTTTAATATTAAGAAGTGTAAAACCGCTTTTAGCGTCGGGCAGCCTAATGGCCTTATCAGTGATGATTTCCTGCACTATTACTTCCCCTGTTAGCCAGGTGTCTATGCCGGGGCGCAGGCATCCGCAGACGGCTTGACCCATACGGCCTATGCTGCCATGTATATGTAAGATGGGCTTGCCTTTTTCGTCACAGGCCAGAACCCCGAAAGCTGTGGCCTCATGTGCCTCATGCACCGGTATCTTGACCGGCTGCGGCAGATCAGGCTGAGTTGTATGCGGTCCTACCACCATATGTCCGTTATAGAGGCCTCCCATAAAATGGACCAGAGCTGTATTGATGTTTTCCCTTTGGGCAAATTCTTCTATACAAAAAGGTAAAGTATCCCCTTCTTGCAGGCACAGAAGAAAAACCCGGCCATAGTCAACTTCAGCTGCTTGCATATATCATACTCCCTTATCGTTCCTATTGTTGGCTTGATCCTGTCTAAGATTATATTATTTCAATAAAATTGCTAAACTATACACTGGTGTTTTGTGGGTTGCTGCTATTTACCAATATTCAGGAGTGGAGTACAGTTAAAATGTTCCAAATTTTCAACCAAAATAATTCTTCATAAAAATATGTAAACCTGCCGCAAAAAAAAAATAATCATATCTCCTGGTACGCCGGAAGGGACTTGAACCCCCGACCTCTTGATTCGTAGTCAAGCGCTCTATCCAGCTGAGCTACCGGCGCATATGAGATATGATTATTGGCGGAGAGAGCGGGATTCGAACCCGCGATACAGGTTTTTGCCCGTATACTCGCTTAGCAGGCGAGCGCCTTCGACCTACTCGGCCATCTCTCCATAAATTGTAGTTGAGACCTTAATTTGGCGGAGGGGGTGGGATTCGAACCCACGGAACCCTTGCAGGCTCAACGGTTTTCAAGACCGCCTCCTTAAACCGCTCAGACACCCCTCCCTAAGCTTGCGGGGCTTGATAAGGTCTGCTACATACTATATCAAAATTAAAGTTTGATGTCAATAATAAAGTTAGCAGATAGCTCTTTTTTAAAATTTTTTGGCTTTCAGAACCATATTTGCCATTTTATATCTTATTTATACGGAAATTTGCTATTTTGATTAAAAAAGCTGGAATCGTTCATACTATTGTATTATAATTATTCGTGTGATTACGTTTTGACGAGATATGGGGGTATAGTAATGTTGGATTTAAAATTTGTCAGAGCCAATCCACAAGCGGTGGAAGAAGCCTTGCAAAAAAGAGGAGGCAAGGTATCTTTGGCTGCTTTTTTGCAGCAGGAAGCCGAGCGTCGTCAGATATTGGCTCAGGTAGAAGAAATGAAAGCCAAGCGCAATGCTGATTCCAAGCAGATTGGGCAAATGAAGCAAGCCGGTGCCGCGGACAGCGAAGTAGCCGATCTGAAGGAAGAAATGCGCCTTCTGGGCGATAAAATCAGCCAGTTGGATGAGAGGCTGCGCCAGGTAGAAGAAGAATTGCAGCAAACCTTGCTCAGCATCCCTAATATCCCGCATGAAAGCGTTCCTGTCGGGGCCGATGACAGCTCCAATCGTTTGGTCCGCAAATGGGGGGAACCGCTGCAATTTACTTTTGCGCCAAAGCCGCATTGGGAAATAGGAGAGGCTTTAGATATATTAGATTTTGCTCGCGGCGCTAAGATATCGGGCGCCCGTTTTACCGTCTATAAAGGCTTGGGCGCCAAATTGGAAAGGGCTTTGATAAACTTCTTCCTTGATCTGCATACGCAAAAACATGGTTATACGGAAATATTTCCTCCCTATATGGTTAACAGCAGCAGTATGCAAGGCACCGGTCAGCTGCCAAAATTCAAGGAAGACATGTTCCATATTGAGGGCAGTGACTATTATCTGATCCCCACGGCCGAGGTGCCGGTGACCAATCTGTTTGGCGGAGAAATATTGGAGGCGGAGCAGCTGCCTATTTTGTATGCTGCTTATTCCGCCTGCTTCAGGGCAGAGGCTGGGGCAGCCGGCAGGGACACTCGCGGCCTAATCCGGCAGCATCAATTCAACAAGGTAGAGCTGGTCAAATTTGCTCATCCGGAAAACAGTTATCAGGAGCTGGAAAAGCTCACTAATGATGCGGAATCTGTGCTGCAGCAACTGGGATTGCCTTATCAGGTGGTCTGTCTTGCCGGCGGTGATCTGGGCTTTTCTTCGGCCAAGACTTATGATCTGGAAGTGTGGCTGCCCAGTTTTTCCTGTTATCGGGAAATCTCCTCCTGCTCCAATTTTGAGGATTTCCAGGCCCGGAGGGCCAATATCCGTTTTCGGCGGGACAGCAAAGCCAAACCGGAATTTTTGCATACTCTTAACGGTTCTGGTGTTGCTGTGGGCCGCACAGTGGCCGCTATTTTAGAAAATTATCAGCAAGCCGATGGTTCTGTCAAGGTGCCGCCGGTGCTGATTCCTTATATGGGTTGTGATATTATAAAATAAATATGGGTAAAAAGTCCACTCTAACTTTTGTTAGGGTGGGCTTTTTTGTTATTGGCAGCTTTGATTTATTTTTGCATGATAAATTTTTGGGCAGCGGCCACACCTTGTCCCAATTTGATGGGGCAGCCTAATTCCGCCAGCACCATTTCCAGGGCGGCCAAACAAGCCACCAGATCCAAGTCATTGACATAGCCCAGATGACCGATACGGAAGGTGTTATCTTTAAAAATGCCCTGCCCGCCGGCCACAACGGTATTATACTTTTCTTTCAGCGGCTTGACTATTTGTTGCGACTTGATACCTGTGGGAGTATATACGGCGGTCACTGCTGTCGAGGCGCAGCTGTCATCAGCCACGCATGTCAGGCCCAAGGCACGCACGCCGGTGCGGATGATATCGCGATGGAAAAAATGGTCTTTGATGATATTATCCAAACCTGTTTCCAACATCATTTCTAAGGCGGCTTCTACTGAATAAAAGGTGGCAATGGCCGGGGTGAAAGGGGTTTGGCCCTGATCATAAAACTTTTTTGCTGCGGCCAAATCGAAATAATATTTGCCGTTTTTGTTTGTGGCTTGCACTTGCCAAGCCTTGGGGCTAACGGAAATAAAAGCCAGCCCGGGAGGAGCCATAAAAGCCTTTTGGCTGCCGGCTATGACGACATCTAAACCCCATTCGTCGGTTTTCAGGGGGGTGGTGGCCATGCCGCTGACGGAGTCGACAAGCAAAAGCGCCGGATGATTGCCACGGGCGGCGGCTATTTCTTGGATGGGGTTATAAACGCCGGTCGAGGTTTCATTGTGCTGCATGAGGATGGCTTTGGTCTCTCGATTTGTGTCGGCTTGCAGACGTTCCTTTATCACTTGCGGATCGATAGCCGTGCCCCAAGTAAATTCTATATGATCGACCTCAGCCCCATATTGTTTGGCTATATCTGCGAAACGGTTGCCAAAATTGCCGATGGAAGCGGCTATAACTTTGTCTCCTGGATTGATAAAATTGCTGACGGCCGCTTCCAAACCACCTGTACCGGAGCAGGTTAGAATCAATAAATCATTGGTGGTTTCAAATATTTTTTTCGTATTTTCCGTAACATTGGTTAATATGTGTTTAAATTCCGGCCCGCGGTGATTGACCATAGGTTTGGAGCCGGCTCTTAAAATACGGGGTGGGATCTGTGTAGGCCCCGGTAAAAGAAAATATTGATTTTCCGACATATATGACAACTCCTTTTAAATCAATTTGATGCTTAATCTCTATTATAATATTTTCTGGGCCCGGTAGCAACAATTTGACGCCATAATACCAAATCAATTCTTGAAGGCGGCAGGATAAAAGCCATGTTTGTCTTTTTATGCACTGTAATATGCATGCGATGGTTCCGGCAAACGTCGATTGGACTGAAAAAATAATATCATACTGGTATTTGTTTTTAATTTTTACTTATGATAACATAAATTCGATTATAATAAAAAATATTTATTCATGTCGAAGGGATTAGTATGCAAACGGAAAAAAGCAATCAAGTGACTACTATCAGCCAGATGATGATCTGGTTCGGAGCCTCAATTTCCATAGCGGAGATATTGACTGGCACTTTAGTAGCGCCTTTAGGCTTGCAACAAGGGCTCTTGGCTCTTATTATAGGGCATTTGATCGGCGGTGTTTGTTTATGTCTGGTCGGGCTTATCGGTTCTAAGAGCCGGCTGACCTCTGCGCAAAGCATCAGTATTTCTTTTGGCAAATATGGCTCTGTGAGTTTTTCCTTGATCAATACCTTGCAGCTCTTCGGTTGGACAGCTGTTATGCTTGTTATGGGCTCCAAAGTTTTAAATGGTATAACCATACAATTTTTTAATTATAATAATGAAAAATTATGGTGTGTGGTCATTGGTGCATTAATTTGCCTCTGGGTCATAATCGGCATGAAAAATTTGGCCAAAGTTAATCGTTTTGTTATTACGGCCCTGTTGATTTTCTCAGTGATATTAGGGTTTTCCGTTTTCCGAGGCGGGGCAGTGGGCTTAGCTCCCGGCATGGGCGATATTACTTTTGGCGGAGCAGTGGAGCTTAATGTAGCCATGGCTTTATCTTGGATGCCGCTGATTTCCGATTATACTTGCAGGCTGAAAAAGAAAGCCAGCGCCACTATTGCTACGGTAGGCAGCTATATTGCGGGAAGTTTTATTATGTTCTTGGTGGGGTTTGGCGCCGCGCTTTATGCCGGCACCGATGATATATATGTAATTATGATGACGGCAGGACTGGGCTGGGCCACGCTTTTGATTGTGCTTTTTTCCACGGCGGCCACCACCTTTATGGATTCTTATTCCATCGGGGTGAATGTCAATCACTTAAATAAAAAGATAACTCAAAAGAAAGCTTCCGTGTTGGCTTGCGCTATTGGCGTAGTGATTGCTGTGCTCATCGATATCGGACAATATGAAAGCTTTTTATATCTGATTGGCTCTGTTTTCGCCCCCTTCTTTGCTATACTTTTGGTGGATTATTATATTTTTGGCAAACGCAGTATTGATGCAAAATGCCTTATCAACTGGAAAAACATTATAATTTGGGTTATCGGCTTTGTCATTTATCGGCTTTTAATGTCCTA
>CAYRML010000014.1:0-24332 GCA_964425485.1 uncultured Peptococcaceae bacterium
ATATCAACATTGATTTTGCCCTCGGCCAAGGCAGTGAAGATATTACTGGCAATACCGGGCTCATCCGGCACATCAAAAATAGTAACTTTCAAAACATTAGTATCATGAGCAACACCGCAAACAATCAGCTCTTTTTCCAATTCTTTATTCATATTGCAAACCTCCTGCACTATAGTTCCCTCAGTATAATTAAAGCTGGACCGAACATGTAATTTGATATTATATTGTTTGGCAACTTCCACGCTACGCGGTTGCAGAACCAAAGCACCCATAGCGGCCATTTCCAGCATCTCATCATAAGAAATTTGCTCCATTTTGCGCGCCTTTTTCACCACGCGCGGATCGGCGGTATAAACACCTTCCACATCGGTAAAAATCTCACAAATATCGGCATCCAAAGCCACTGCCAAGGCCACCGCGCTGGTATCGGAACCACCGCGGCCCAAAGTATTGATATCGCCGATATTGTCCATACCCTGAAATCCGGCAACAACCACGATCTTGCCGGCATCCAGTTCTTTATGTACGCGCTCACAATCCATATAGCTGATTCTGGCTCTGGCAAAAACACCATCGGTATGAAAACCGGCTTGCGGCCCTGTCAATGATACAGCATCATAACCCATATGGATCAAGGTCATAGACAAAAGAGCGATTGATTGCTGCTCGCCTGTGGCCAAAAGCATATCCATTTCCCGGCGGGGCGGATTGCTGGCTAATTCTTTGGCTAAAGCAATAAGATCATCGGTGGTATCGCCCATTGCGGAGACCACAACCACGACTTTATTACCGGCAGCAGCGGTTTCTGAGACTCTTTTGGCTACTCTCCTCATTTTTTCGGCATCAGCAACAGAGCTACCACCGAATTTTTGCACTATAATCATGTAACGCTCCTCCAAAATTAAATATATGTTTTTGTTTTTATTCGTCAGCCACTCTGATGATATTAATAATGCCGGCAACACAATCTAATTTAGAGATCATATCCAGGGCTTTCATCATATCGGCATGGCGCACTTCATGCGTAATCATGACAATCTCCGCCTGGTCATCAGAGATGCGTCTTTTCTGCATGACACTATCCAAACTGACATTTGCTCGTCCTAAGATATCAGTTATGGCCGCAAATACGCCAGAACGGTCATAGACCGCAATACGGACATAATATTTGCTGACGATATCATCAATGGATCTGACCTTTTTATTATCGAAGCAGCCGCAGCCCCAACGATTGGTGCAACCGTTGACTATATTCCTGGCGGCAGCAATCACATCACCGACAACGGCACTGGCAGTGGGCAAAGCACCGGCGCCACGGCCATAAAACATGGCTTTATCCAATGGAAACGCTTCCACAAAAATCGCATTGAAGGAATCGCGTACGGAAGCCAAGGGATGAGACAAAGGAATCATCACAGGATGGACACGGGCCTCGATCTGGCCATCTTCTTCTTTGGTGATGCCCAGTATCTTGATAGCATAGCCAAATTCCTTGGCATAAGCCATATCCCAGTCAGTGATCTTGGTGATACCTTCCACATATACCATATCATATGTAACACGGCTGTTAAAAGCTATGGAAGCCAAAATAGCAACTTTTCTGGCCGCATCATAACCCTCTATATCATTGGTGGGATCGGCTTCCGCATAGCCCAGCGCCGTAGCTTCGGCTAAAGCATCGGCAAAAGTGCTGCCTTTTTCCTCCATGCTGGTGAGAATATAGTTGGTTGTGCCGTTTAATATACCCATGATCTTTTGGAATTTATTACAGGCCATAGATTCTTTGAGCGGCAAGATAATAGGTATGGCTCCTGCGACACTGGCCTCAAAGAAGAGATCAACATGATTTTGGGCAGCTATATCCAAGAGCTCTCCGCCATGGGTGGCCATCAGATCTTTATTGGCCGTGACGACACATTTGCCGGCCCTCAGCGCGGCGGCAATAGCTTCCCGCGGCATATTGATGCCACCCGCTACTTCTACCATCACATCAATATTCGGGTCATTAACTATATCATGCCAATCGGCGGTCACGGTAACATCTGTGGCCCCCAAATCAGCCAGAAATTTCTCCACTTTTTCAGTATTTCTGTCTGCCACCCGTGCCAATTCGATATCCATAGCACGAGCCTTAATAATGTCGGCATTTTTTATAATGGCTGTAGCGGTGCCGCCTCCAATAGTACCCAACCCCAAAATACCAACTCTGATTTTTCTTGATTTACAAGCATTTGCAGACATGATAACACCCTCTTTTTCTTTTATTTGATTATTCATTATAGTATAGCAAACTTTTTATTGAGAAGCAAGGAAAGAAATGCAGTTAAACAAAAGAAAAGCTGATTATAATCAGCTTTCTTTATATCAGAAAATGAATAATAATTATATTTATAATTATGAGTATTACAGTAAAGAATATTAAATTCTCTCCGCTTGCTGTGATGGTTTTAAAGCTCGTTTGTCGGAGGATGACAAATGCCATTTTCGCAAACATAATAGGTGGTTTTGCCATTTATAAGGGGATATTCACTACTGTTTGTAATACGAAAGACCCAGTCGGAGCGGATAAGAAGCTCAGACGGAGCCTCCGGCACGCAAATAATCTTCTTCACCGGCAAGGAAGAAAAAAGATAAAAGCCATAGCCCATCGGATACGAGGAGGCCTCTCCGTTCATAAAACTGCGCTGTTCATGTTCGCAATCCATAAACCGCTCGTTTTCAGTCAAAAGGCTAAGCCTGGACAAATTGTAGGCCATAACGGAATTGCCGGAAGGCATGGCGGCATCCCAGCTTTCCTTGGGCCGGGAAATCAGCTTTTCATTTTCCCTGCCGGAAAAGAAAAAGCCACCGTCTTCCTCATCCCAAAACAGATCTAATGATCTGTTCATAAGTTCAGCGGCGCGATCAAGGTAGACATCATCCAGCGATGCCTGATGCATTTGCATGAGCGCAAAAATCACAAAAGCATAATCATCAAGAAACCCCTTCCCTTGACGCCGGCCGTCGGTGACACCGACAAATAAATCAACTCCCTCGGCCAATTCACGCTCGATAAAATTTATCGCTTGGCAGGCCTTGGTCAGATACTCCTCGCTCTTAAGGATGCGTCCGGCCATAGCATAAGCGGCGGTCGCCAGCGCATTCCAGGAGGTCAGTTTTTTCTTATCCGTATGCGGGGGGATGCGAAGTTTACGATATTCATATACCTTGGGAATAAGAGCATCAACTTCATCATCGGCTCCTGATGAGTGCAGCAAATTAGCTATGCTTTTGCCCTCAAAATTACCCCTGTCAGTTATGCCATAACGCTGACAAAAGCGATTGCCGTCAGTTTCGCCCAAAAGTTGCACCAGTTCCGCCGGTGTGAAAAGATAGAATTTTCCTTCGACCCCTTCAGAGTCCGCATCCTGAGCTGAATAAAAACCGCCATCTGGGGCCAGCAATTCTCTCTCAAGATATTGAAATATCCGCTCAACAACTACATGATAGAGCTTTTTACCTGTTTTTTCATAACCAAGCAAGTAAGCCATGGCCAGCAGAGCATTATCATAGAGCATTTTTTCAAAATGCGGCACCAACCAATAGCGGTCTGTTGAATAGCGAGAAAATCCCCCTCCTATATGGTCAAAGATACCTCCTCTGTACATGCTCTCCAGCGTTTTTTCCGCCATATGCGGGGCGGTGTCCAAAAGAAACATGAGATTATGCGGCGACGGAAACTTCGGCGCGCCGCCAAAACCGCCATATTCCCCATCGAAGCTTCTGCTGAACAAGCTAACCGCCTCCGTGATCAAATCGCTGCTAGCTTTAGCAGTTGTTTGAACATTTTTATTCATATTAGCTATTTTTTGGCTCAGCTGTTCGCCGCTTTGCAGAAGCGTATCTTTATCAGATTTCCATAACTCCACTATCCCTTGCAGCAACTGTAAAAAGGCATCCTTAGGGAAATAAGTGCCGGCAAAAAAAGGATTGCCGTCCGCGCTCATAAAAATGCTCGTCGGCCAACCGCCACTGCCTGTCATAGCTTGACAGGCACGCATATATACACCGTCAATATCCGGCCTTTCCTCGCGGTCAACCTTGATCGAGATAAAGCTTTCGTTAAGCTTTTCAGCAACGGTTATATCCTCGAAGCTCTCATGCGCCATTACATGGCACCAATGGCAGGTAGAATAGCCGATAGAAAGAAAAATCGGTTTATCTTCCTTGCGTGCTTTGTTAAAAGCCGCCTCACCCCATGGAAACCAATTCACAGGGTTATGAGCATGCTGAAGCAAGTATGGGCTTGTTTCCTGGCTAAGTTCATTTTTATATTCCAATATTATCACCCCGAAGTTATTATTGACCTGACAAGTCAATTCTATCCTTTTTTACAGATAAGATAGCGTTCATTGGCTTTAAGCCAATTTACAACATGCCACCAATTCCCAATATATTCATCACGCTTATTATAGTTTTTCAGGTAATAGGCATGCTCCCAGACATCAATATTAAGAATCGGGCACAGCCCATCAGGCAGCGGTGTATCTTGATTAGGCGTAGTCATAATATTAAGATTGCCTCTGCCGTCACTTACTAACCAAGCATATCCTGAGCCAAATACAGACATAGCCGCATCAGTAAATTTTTTACGGAAATTCTCAAAGCTGCCGAAGTTTTTATCTATGGCTTCCGCCAATGCTCCCAGCGGCCGCTTTGTTGATGACGGTGTCATACCCTGAAAATAAAAACGGTGATTATAGACACCGCCGGCATTGCGCCAAATAGGTAACCCCACATTCTCCGGCAGCTTGCCCGATATAAGAATAAGCTGTTCCAAAGTCATTTTTTGCAGCCTGGAATGATCACGCAAGGCATTATTAAGATTGTGTATATATGTCTGAAGGTGTTTATCATGGTGCAAATACATGGTCTTTTCATCAATATATGGCTCCAAAGCATCATATTTGTAAGGTAACGGTTTGTTTTCAAACGGATAATGTTCCGACATAGTAGTCCCCTCCTTTTTTACATCATATGCCCTTAATTGGCAAATGGCTTATACAAACAGCATGTCTATATGCACATCTTTTCCGGCATTAATTGATGCAAAAACCTAAAAAGGAGTATAAAAATATTTTATCAGAAATATAGTGAATATACCATATAACCATCTGTTTTTGCTTTTTCAGTTATATGAAAATCCCTTCGTTGACAATTTTTTATCATAATCCTATAATAAATTTAAGAAATTAAATTATTATGATAGTAAGGAGGGAGAGTAATGGATTTTCAATATCATGTACCAACAAGGATTATTTTTGGACCAGGCAAACTCAACGAGCTGCATGAGCAGCAATTTCCCGGGAAAAAAGCCTTGATCGTCATATCCGCCGGCCAATCGGCCAAGGCCAACGGTTATCTGGCAAGGGTGCAAAAAGAACTTGATGAGGCAGGCATAAGTTATGCTATTTTTGATAAAGTTCAGTCAAATCCAATAGACCGCAATGTCATGGAAGGTGTGGCCTTAGCCAAAGCGGAAAAATGTGATTTTACTATCGGTTTGGGCGGAGGATCTTGCCTGGACACGGCCAAAGCCATCGCCTTTATGGTCCCTAATCAAGGGGATCTATGGGATTATATGGACAGCGGCAGTGGCAAAGGATTGCCGGCTACCAACCCGCCGCTGCCGATAGTAGCAATCAACACCACCTCCGGTACCGGTTCGGAAGTCGGCCCCTGGTTTGTCACAAGTAAAGAGGCTACTTATGAAAAATTGGGCTTTGGCGGCCCCGAGCTGTTTCCGCTTTTCTCCATCGTGGATCCTGAGCTTATGTTGACCGTACCCCCCAACTTTACCGCATATCAAGGGTTTGATGTTCTTTTCCACGCTGTAGAAGGATATGTAGGTAAGGCGGCATATCCCATCAGCGAACTCTATTCCCTTAATGTAATAGAGCTGATATCCTCCTATCTGCCTATGGCCGTGGCCGACGGCAGTGATCTGGGGGCCAGGGAAAAAGTCGCGTTGGCCGATATTATGGCGGGCATGGTGGATGCCACGGCCGCCTGTACATCTGAACATTCCCTGCAACATGCACTTAGCGCTTATGCTCCCGCGCTTCCTCATGGGGCCGGACTAATCATGATTAGTAAAGCCTATTATCAGCATCTGGCAGAAAATCATGCCTGTGATGAAAAAATGATACAAATGGCCAAAGCAATGGGCAAAATTGACGCCACTAAAGCGATGGATTTCGTGACAACGCTGGATTGCCTGCAAGAAGCCTGCGGCGTATCCGACCTCAAAATGTCCGATTATGGACTAAAAAAGGAAGATGCTCGCATCTATGCTGAAAATGCCCGCAATAATTGCGGCATCTTGTTCCAATTTGACCCCATAGAAATAAGCGATGATGATTGTGTAACCATCTTAGAAAAATCATATAAATAGAAATCAAATAAAAATAGAGCTCCAGCACGGAGCTCTATTTTTATTTTTTATTTGGAATTGTTCTCATTAATGGAAAAATCTTTTTATTAATATTTTTTAAAGCCTTCCGTCTTTATGCATGAAGTAAAAAGTATAGAATCTGGCAATTTTGTCCATAATCATAATATGCTAAATCAGCCTGATTTGAGGAGGTACTTATGACAATCAGAATCGGCATACCCAGAGGCCTTTGGTTTTATGACTATTATCCTCTTTGGAAAACCTTTTATGAGGAGCTGGGTGCGGAAGTCATTCTTTCCCAGCCTACTAACAAAACTACATTAGATTTGGGTGTAAAAAATACCGTTGATGAGGCTTGCTTGCCGGTAAAAATATTTCATGGGCATGTATTAGATCTCAAAGACAAGGTGGATTTAATTTTTCTACCCAAAATGATGAGTGTGTACCACAGGGAATATAATTGCCCTAAATTTTGTGGCCTGCCGGAGATGGCAATTCACTCTCTAAAAGATTTACCGCCGCTTATAGATATAGAAATAAATTTTAATAAATCTAGAAAAAATCTGCAAAAAACTGTCTATCAGTTTGGCAGCTATATAACAAAAAATAAATCTCAGATTGATCAAGCCTTTGAAAAAGCACTGGAGGCCTATGAGAACTATAAACGACAACTTAAATCAGGCTATATCCCGATAAATGGTGAATTTAATAATTGCTCGAATAATTTATCTTCTGTAAATATTGTCGTTATGGGGCATCCCTATAATATTTACGATCAATACGGCTCCATGGATCTGATCAATAAACTACAAGCTTATCATGTAAATATTATCACACCCGAGATGATAGACTATAAAATTATCAACAAATATGCTAGTACTTTGGAAAAGAAAATGTTCTGGAGCTATGGCAGAAAGATTTTAGGCACGGCAATGCACTTGGCAAACAGTGGAAATATTGATGGAATTGTTTATTTATCCTCCTTTGGATGTGGGATCGATTCTATTATTGAAGAATTATCAAAAAGAATCCTCGGAAAAAACAGCCGCATACCATATTTGTTATTAACAATAGACGAACATAGCGGCGAAGTGGGAATTAATACTCGTTTAGAAGCTTTTATGGATATGATCGAATGGAGGAAAAACAATGAAAGTAACTTTTCCGCATTTAGGTAACGAATATGTGGCAGCAAAAGTAATGTTTCAAGAATTAGGAGTGGACATCGCTATCCCTCCACAATGCGGACCGGATACCATAAATATCGGCGCTCAGTATTCTCCGGAATCGATTTGCCTGCCCATGAAAATCAATATTGGTAATATCAAACAAGCAATTAAAGAAGGAGCTGACACGGTTGTTTTTCCCGGAAGTTGTGGGCCCTGCAGATTCGGTTATTATACTATTCTGGTAAAAGAAATCTTAAAAGATATGGGGCATGATATCGATATTATTCTTATCGATTATCCGCAAGGTGATTATAAAACCCTTTTTGCCAGAGTAAAAAAGCTGACTCAAAATTCCAGTTCTTATAAACTATTTCAAGCCGGCAGAAAAAGCTTGCGCACATTAAATCAAGTTGATAAGCTGGCAGAAGTTGTGCGTTATAAAAGACCCAGGCAAAAAGAAATCGGATTGGTCGACTATTATTATGATAAATTTCATGAAGAGGTAAGAAAAACTTTTGGCTATCAAGAAACTTGGGATCTAATTTCTAGAACTCAAAAAACTATCATGGATATTGAAGAGGATCCTCACAGAGAACTTCTCAAAGTAGGCATCATAGGTGAAATCTATACTATTATTGAACCATTTGCCAATCTCAATATTGAAAGAAAACTGGGAGAAATGGGTATAGAGATTGAAAAATCCTTGGAACTCAGCAAGTGGCTTAAGGAACATGTCATCTTAAAACCTTTTAAATTAACCAGCTTAGAAAGAATCGCCCAAAATGCCAAACCTTATTTGAAAACCATGATCGGGGGGCATGCCATGGAAACTATAGGCTATGCGGTAGATTATGCTAAAAAAGGCTTTGACGGATTGATTCAGGTTTATCCTTTAAACTGTATGCCGGAAATTGTGGCTCAAAGCATCTTGCCGCATGTGGAACAAGATTATAATATTCCTTATTTATGTTTAATAGTCGATGAAATGACCGGTGAGGCCGGATTTAACACAAGATTAGAAGCATTTATTGACCTCTTGAGAAGAAGAAAGGAGAAAACACAAAGTGAAAAACTGTTATCTGGGTATTGATGTAGGTTCAGTAAGTACAAATGTGGTATTGATGGACGAAGGCCATGATATTATTAGCAAAGTCTACATTAAGACACAAGGAAAACCTATTGAGGCAATACAAAGAGGTCTAAAAGAAGTAAAAAACTGCATCCCGGCAAATGAAGAAATAGCCGTTAGAGGTGTCGGCACAACCGGCAGTGGCAGATATCTGGCCAATATGATCATCGGTGGAGATATAGTTAAAAATGAAATCACAGCTCATGGTATAGCCGCTATCAATTTTATTAATGATGTAAAAACCATTATTGAAATTGGCGGACAAGATTCTAAAATCATACTTTTACGTGATAATATCATCAGTGACTTTGCCATGAATACTGTTTGCGCAGCCGGAACGGGTTCTTTCTTGGATAGACAAGCTGCCCGTATGGGCATAGAGATTCAAAACTTTGGGACTTTAGCGCTGCAATCACAACATCCCGTCAGAATTGCCGGAAGATGCGCCGTTTTTGCTGAGTCGGATATGATACACAAACAACAATTAGGGCATAATCAGGAAGATATTATCAAAGGTCTTTGCGATGCACTGGTCAGAAATTTTTTAAACAATCTGGCAAAAGGTAAAGAAATCTTAGGTCCCATTGTTTTTCAGGGTGGTGTAGCCGCCAATGTGGGTATCAAAAGTTCCTTTGAGGAGGCCTTAGGCCAGGAAGTGCTGATTCCGCCCCATCATGATGTTATGGGAGCTATCGGCTGCTGCATCTTAGCAAAAGAACATGCTGCCAAAAATCCACAAACTAATTTCAAAGGCTTTGAAATTATAGATTCCGGCTATCAGGTCAGAGGCATTGAATGCCGCGATTGTTCTAATATGTGTGAAGTTATCGAGATCCTACAAGATAATCAAATCATGGCCCGCTGGGGTGATAAATGCGGCAAATGGAATAATGTATTAAAACAAGAAACAATGTTAGCATAAAAATAAAAACCATGCGGATATCTGCATGGTTTTTATTTGAGGTAATGTTATTTGTATAGCAAAAACAAAACCCCTTTACTGATTGGGGCTAGAAAACATATTCCCAAAAAGTAAAGGAGTTTTGATTTTTACAGTTTTTATGGCTCTAAACTTACAAATTTATAGGATTATAATTTCCACAATCTATACCTTAGACTGCATTTTAAACAACACGCTCACCTAAGCGCAATTTATCTGCCACCATGGCAATAAATTCGGAATTTGTGGGTTTGCCTCTTTCAATATTGATAGTATAACCGAAATATTTGTTCATCATATCAACATTGCCTCTATCCCAGGCCAGCTCTACTGCATGGCGGATGGCCCTTTCCACCCTACTGGCGGTGGTATTATGTTTATCTGCCACCATGGGATATAATTCTTTTGTCACAGCACCGATAAGGCTGATTTCTTCTGTGACCATTATAATGGCATCGCGTAGATACTGATAGCCTTTGATATGAGCAGGTACACCCATTTGATGAATTACTTTTGTAACCTCCAGCTCTAAATTCCTGGATTTGGCCGGCATGCTGTTGCTGATCACATTAACAGTAGAATCTTGCTGCCCAACAAGCTGTCGGATTCTCAGATCCAAAAGATCCATATTGAATGGTTTGAGTATGTAGTAGGAGGCACCAAGTTCCATTGCTTTTTTAGTCAATGATTCTTGACCAAAGGCTGTCAACATGATTACATGTGGTTTTTTAGGCAAATGAATCTCATCCAATTTTTCCAGAACGCCCAAGCCATCTAAATGAGGCATTACCAAATCTAATATAACTATATCAGGCTGTTCTTTTTCGATCATTTCCAGAGCTTCATTACCATCATAAGCGCAACCGCAGGCCCGATATTCGCCCAGCGCATCAAAATGGTCTTTCATTATGTTACAAAAAGACTTGCTATCATCAACAAACAGTATTTTAATTACATCGTCCATCATATTTGGACAACCTTCTTTTGTTTTTTTTATTCCATCCATTTTTAATTTCTTTACTCCCTCCCACTGATAAAAATTTTAGTTTTTTAACTTTTACTTAGCTTTTCGCTATAACCTTTAAATATTCCTGCAATAAAAAATGCAGATAGCAGGCATTTTATTTCGACAAAAACCCCAATAAAAGGGGTTTTTTGTCGAAATTAGTCATTGCTTAATTATTGACTAAGACCAGCTTCTGCAACCATCCATTCACTAAAGCAAGCATATCCCTTCTGTGGGTCATTGACAAAAACATGCGTCACGGCACCTACCAAACGATTGTTCTGGATAATGGGGCTACCGCTCATGCCCTGTATAATCCCACCTGTTTGGGACAAAAGATTAGGGTCGGTGATCTCAATTATCATTCCTTTGCCGCTAGACCGGTAATTGGGCAATATTTTGACGATTTTGATAGAAAATTTTTCGATTTTTTCGCCATGTAAAACCGTATAAATTTCTGCGTCGCCCAATTCGACTTGATCCGTCAAAGCAACTTGGATCAGAGAATCATAATAGGGATTGCTGATAGGTTGTTCCAAAGTACCAAAAACACCCAGTTTGCTGTTTTTTTCGATATCGCCGTGCCATTCTCCTCCTATAAAGGTGCCAATTTTTTCTCCTGCCACTCCCTTTTCACCAATTTTTATACCTTGGATCGAGGCTCTGACTATTGTTCCTTCATCATATTCACCGTCGCCGCTTCCGTCTAAATCACTGATTTCATGCCCTAAGGCGCCATATTTATGGCTTTGCGGCTCATAAAAAGTCAAGGTTCCTACGCCAGCGGTATTATCCCGAACATAAATACCTATGCGATAATTATTGCTGTCGGTACAAAAGAGGGGCTTGAGTTCCAAATTATATTCTTTGCCATCGCGTTGCAATTTGATCTTGACAATCTGTCCATTTTGGCCGGCATCATTAATTAATTGAGCTACTTCTTTATTATTATTGACACTTTTACCATTGATAGAAATAATAAAATCACCTATTTCTATGCCGGCATCTTTAGCTGGATAAATCGCATGGCCGTCTTCTAAGATAACCGGAGACTGGCCAACTACGGTCACACCTTTGGTTTGCAGCAATACACCGATAGCCTGCCCTCCAGGCACCACATAAACAGGATTGACCTCCTGCACTGTGACAGTCTTTATAGGTACAGACCCAGCAATAGTTAAACTTACCTGATAACTATCGGCAGCTTCCGAGCTGGGATTGGCTGCATATTCCGTGGTTTCTGCTATACCATCATCAAAACTACCTAAAGCCGTTTTGGTCTCCGATTTATCCGTTATTTTGGCAATCAAGCTGGAAAAAACCGGCGAATTGTCATTATTATCCTCTAAATGCTGAGGTTTTTCACCGGATACAACTTCTTGATATGGCGAAAGAGATAAAAAATCATAATAGGATACTGTTATAACACCAAAAAACAAAACAAAACTCAATAACAGGAAAGCTATAAATTTATTTTTTTTGCTGTATTTATTTGACAAATTAAGAATTTCTTTCATAAACGCCTCCCCTCAAATTTTATTTTTATCAATTCCTCTATTATATTTTGTTTTTCGCTCAAGCTATATCCAAACAAATTGCGCCAAAAAAGAAAAACGCCTTAAAAGGCGTTTGGAAAATTTTTTATTATTTTTTTAACAAATCTTTAGCTTGCTGAAGGGTTGATTGGCTGATATTTTCACCTGCTATCATACGTGATAACTCAGCCACGCGCCCATCTTCGTCAAGCACCTGACAGCGGACTTCCGTCCGACCATCATGCACTTTTTTATAAATATAGATATGATGTGTCGCGGCCGCCGCCATCAAAGCGGCATGCGTAATGACCATAACCTGCGTATATTTGGCAATTTTGCCTATACGCTTTGCTACCATATCCAAAGTCACGCCACCCAATCCGCTGTCTATTTCGTCAAAGATCAGCGTCGGTACTTGATCCAGCTGAGCTAAAATAACTTTTATGGCCAACACAACTCTGGATAATTCACCGCCTGATGCAATCTTAGCCACCGGCAAAAATGCTTCCCCTGGATTGGATTGGATAACAAAAAGAATTTTCTCCAAACCACAGGGCGACATTTCCCGCTCGATTAACTGCACATCAAATATAGCCTGCGGCATATATAATAATTTAAATTCAGCTGTGATGGCCGCAGCTAATTTTTGCGCCGCGGCTTGCCTGTGGGCGGTCAATTGCTGGGCCAGGCGTTGGTATTCTTCTTTTTCCGCAGCCAATCCTTGAGCCGAAGCCTCTCCGCTCTCATCCCAATTTTGCCATTTTTGCAATTCCGCTTTAGCTTCTGCGCAATAGCTCAAGACATCTTCGACGGAAGCGCCGTATTTTTTTTGCAATTTATGTAACAGCGCCATTCTTTCTTCTATCTGCTCCAAAGCATAAGGATCGGATTCCACCGCATCACGATAGGCCGATATTTCCCCGGCGATATCCTCCAGATCATAATAAGCAGCCTCCAAGCGTCCGCACAGTTGTCCAGCGCTTTCATCCACAGCAGCGGCCTCTTTAAAAGACTGTATGGCTTCCGCACTTTTCTCCAAAGCCGACATATTGCCGGCAAGAGCATCATAGGCAAAGGCTGCCGCTTGCTGCAGCTTTTCCCCATTGAGCAATCTTATATGCTCTTTAGCCAAAACATCATCCTCGCCCGGCCGCAAATCGGCCTTTTCTATCTCTTCTATCTGAAATGAAAGCCAGTCTATTTTTTGCGCAGCTTCCTGCTTTTTATCTTCATATTCCTGGCATTTTTTTTGCCATTGTTGATATCTGGCATAACTCTCGGCCACTGCTTTTTTACTTGCCAAAAGTTCTGCTCCGGCAAAACTGTCCAAAAGATTCATCTGCTTTTCTTCTTCCAAGAGCAGCATATGCTCCATCTGGCCATGAATATTAATCAGGAGCCGTCCGGCCGAACGCAAAAAGGACAGACTTACAGTCCGTCCGTTGAGGCGGCATAAACTTTTGCCGGTTCTGTTGATTTCCCTGGTCAAAATCAACACATCATCATCCGTTTGATGGCCATTTTCAGCTAAAAGCTGAGCTAACTCCGGAGGATATGGAGAGCAGAAAACACCTTCCACCAAGCAGCGTTCGCTGCCTTTTCTGATATAATTTTCCCCGGCGCGGCCACCAAGCAAAAGGGATACTGCATCTATGAGCAGGGACTTGCCGGCACCTGTCTCGCCCGATAAAGCATTAAAACCGGCAGCCAAAGGTAAGCGCAAAGATTCGATAAGCGCAAAATTTTCCACATATAGCTCTTGCAGCATATTACACCTTAATCCTTATTATTGCGATAAACCCTGAAAACGATCTATGAGAGCGTCCATGTCCTCATTTTCTTTAACGACGATCATGATTGAATCATCGCCGGCAATAGTGCCGAGCATTTCCTTCCAGGCTAGGCCATCCAAGCAAAAAGCCACGCCCTGAGCTGTACCGGGCAAAGTTTTTAAAATGATCAAATTACCGCTTTTATCGATACGGATAACATTATCGCGCATCATCCTTTTGGCTCTGTCAAAAGTATTGCCGGCTATGCTGCCGGGAGGAAAGCTGTAACGAAACATATTTTCGCTGGTGGCTACTTTGATCAGGCCCAGTTCCTTAATATCACGCGATATAGTTGCTTGCGTAACATTAAAACCATAATTACGCAATTCATCTGTCAGCTGGAATTGCGTTTCAATATTTTTGTTTTCTATGATCTCCCGGATCATCTTATGTCTGCGATTTTTAATCACTAGAGACACTCTCCTTTATAAACACTTTATAAAAACGATTAACTATTTCTTAGCTTGCTGCTGACCCTTTGAAAAAAGTTTAAGGGAGCCAAACGCAGTAATTTGCTGCTTTTTGCCAATTTTGTGACAGAAACAACATCACCATGCTGCAACGGACAAAAGAGCTGGCCATCTGCCGTCAATTTTGCGCCTTCTCCCTGGCCTGAATAAATTATTTCCACGTGGCTGGCGGAAGGCACTATCATCGGCCGGAAAAAACTGCTGTGCGGACAAACAAAATTCAACAGCATCAGCTTCATATCAGGGACAACCAGCGGGCCGCCGGCAGAAAAAGAATAAGCGGTCGAGCCTGTGGGCGTGGCCACAATAATACCATCGGAACGACAAGAACTGATTGGCTGACCATCCAAAAATAAATCTATGGTTATAGTGCGGGTATAGGCGCTGTTGTTGACCACCAAATCATTGAGCGCGGAAAAAGCGGCGATTTTTTCCCCCTCACGTAAAACTTCGGCTGCCAGCATCATTCTTTCCTCGATATAATAATTATCCACCAGAAGCTGCCGCAAGGCCGGAAAAACATTATCCTGCTCAACTTCCGATAAGAAGCCCAGCTGCCCCATATTGATACCCAGCATAGGAACATCATATGGATATAAAAAGCGTGAGGCAGCCAATATCGTGCCATCCCCGCCCAGGATTAAAGCGGCATCCAGACCACTGAAATCCACATTCTGACAAGAGGATAAGTCAAAACCGGCTTTACCTTCAGGCAATAAAAGGTCTACATTATTGTCTTTAAGAAAACTAATTATATCTTCAGCCAAACTAATACTCTCGGGCTTTTTGTAATTGATTATTATTGTGATTATTTTCATGCAGTTACCTGTATAATAAACTTAATTTTATAAATAAACAGCATAATTATTATAATTTTACCATAAAAAATTCATTTTGCAAATAAATATACAACAAAAATAAGAAAATATTATATCAATTTATTACATATTCACTGTATATTACCCCTATTTATGTTCTTGCCAAGCATGCTCTACCACGGCCTCAATAATCAGATTATCCACTGCAAGTAGCCTATCCGTATTTTTCTTTGCCAACAGCAAATATTCTATATTGCCATTAGGGCCGGTGATAGGCGAAAAATCCAAAGCCCGCGGCATCATGCCTAAACCTTGCATATCAGCACATACTTTTTGCAAAACTTGTTTATGCACATCTTTATCGCGGACCACACCCTTTTTGCCGACTTTCTCTTTGCCGGCCTCAAATTGAGGTTTTACCAAGGCTATCAAGAGTCCGTCTGCGGGCAAAAACTGGATAGACGCAGGCAATACTTTAGCCAAGGAAATGAAAGAGGCATCCACCGTGATCAGATCGACTTTTTCCCCTATCTCATCAGTTGTCAGATAACGAGCATTTGTTTTTTCCAAAACCACAACCCGCTCATCTTTTCGTAAAGACCAGGCTAATTGACCGTAACCAACATCTACGGCATAGACTTTTATGGCTCCACGCTGCAAAGCGCAATCCACAAAACCGCCGGTGGAGGAGCCAATATCTAATATAATCTTGCCCTGTAAATCAAGCTCAAAAACCTCAATAGCTTTTGCCAGCTTCAGCCCTCCTCGAGACACATAGGGTAATTGCTTGCTTTTCACAATGATATCAGCCCCATCGTCGATCAGAGCGCCAGCCTTGTCCACACAAATGCCGTCAACCATCACTTCTCCCGCCATAATAGCAGCTTTGGCCTTTTCCCTGGCGGAGAAAAGGCCTTTTTCTATCAAAATTATATCCAAACGCTTTTTCTTCATCTTGCTCTATCCTTAATCGCTATCTTTATCCAGTAAGGCAGGGAACCAACGCCGAAGAACCCTCTCCGTCAGCTTATCTACGGAAAGGCCCGCTTCATCAAGCAACAGCTCTCTTTTGCCATGCTGGATAAAACGATCGGGCATGGCACCGATCTCCAATTCTATATTTGCTCCGGCTTTTTGACGCAGAAGCTCTGCGCAAGCACAGCCAAAACCGCCTTTTTTTATGCCTTCCTCTAAAGTCAGGACACGCCGGCATTTTTGCGCTTCGGCAAGCAATAAGCCCTCGTCCAGCGGTGCAATGAATCTGGCATTGACAACGGAAACGGAAAGCATTTTTTGCTGTAAGCGATCGGCAATTTCCAGAGCATTATTAACCATAGAACCGCAGGCAAAGATAGCTAGATCATCGCCTGACCGCAAAATCTCACCTTTGCCTAAAGCTAAAAGAGATGCCTCTGTTTGCAGTCTTTCTAAACCGCTGCTGCCACGTGGATAGCGCACTGCCACCGGCGCATTGTATAGAAACACTGATTTCAGCATATCTTGTAGTTCATTTTCATCCTTGGGCGCCATGATTATCATATTGGGCATACTGCTCAAAAAAGAGATATCAAAGAGGCCATGATGGGTGGCTCCGTCATCCCCCACCAAACCGGCACGGTCAATAGCCAGCACCACCGGTAGATTTTGTAGACAAACGTCATGCAAAATTTCATCATATGCCCTTTGTAAAAAGGTGGAATAAACAGCGACTACCGGTTGCAAGCCAGCCGCGGCCAGGCCGGCGGCAAAAGTCACGGCATGGCCTTCAGCGATTCCTACATCGAAAGCCCGCCTGGGATATTGGTTAAAAAACCTCTGCAAACCGGTGCCATCAGCCATAGCGGCGGTTATAGCAACGATTTTATCATTTTTTTCCGCCAGATGGCAAAGCATATCACCAAAAACTTCGCTATAGGTCAAGGGCGGCGGCTGCTTTTTAGGTAAGCCCGTACCGATATCAAATGGGCCCGTGCCGTGAAAGACATCGGGATTATTTTGCGCCGGCAGATAACCTTTGCCTTTTTTTGTGATAACATGCAGCATAACCGGCTTATCCATCATCTTGGCTCTATTTAAAAGATTAATCATTCCTTCTATATCATGGCCATATACAGGTCCCAAATAAATAAATCCTAATTCCTCGAAAATCATACCCGGCATCATCAAATATTTTAAACTGTCTTTAACACGGTCAATAGTTCGGGAAATATACGGCCCTACATGGGGCACGCTCTTTAATAACTGTTCAATTTCTTGTTTTCTTTGTCCATATTTGGGGCTGGTACGGATACGCACCAGATAATTGGACATGGCGCCCACATTGGGATTTATCGACATATCATTATCATTGAGCACTACTATCATGCGGCTGCCCAGATCGCCGCAATGGCAAAGCGCTTCATAAGATAAGCCTCCTGTCAGCGCCCCGTCACCAACGATGGCCACTACCTGATAATCGGCACCAGTGATTTCCCGTGCCTGTACAAAACCCAAGGCTGCAGAAATAGCTGTACTGCTATGACCGGTATTGAAAGCATCGGCCGGGCTTTCTTCCCTTTTGGGGAACCCACTCAGTCCCTTATATGTGCGCAAACTAGTAAAGGCTTCTCTCCTGCCAGTCAGAATTTTATGGGTATAGGATTGATGACCAACATCCCAAATCAATTTATCCTTGGGAATATCAAACACCTTATGCAAAGCCAAAGTCAACTCGACAACCCCAAGGTTAGGAGCCAAATGACCACCATTTTTGGATACCACATCCAAAATATACAGCCGGATTTCTTCCGCCAATTGATATAAGTGCGCAACAGAAAGTTCCGCCAAATCGGCGGAACTGTTGATGCGAGGCAACAACTGCTCCGATGGCAAAATTTGTGCCTGATTTTCATTTATAATCATAAATTCTTTATCATCCATATTGCTTAAAAAAAGACCTCATCTATCTTTGCCTTTGTAATTATTTTTACCTCTTTTTCCCCGACCATAGGCACGAGCTTTATTGAAAATAAATATCTCCTCTAACCATGATATCAGGCGTCCGACGGTAAAAACAATATCGTCAGCCTTATTGATAGCAAAACCTTTGGCAAAAGCCTTACCCCCCACCGTAATACAGGCTGCCATACCTGTCATCAATGTTGCCGCCCAAACGGAAGTTTGGGGATTATCGGCCCAAGGCAAAAACATTGCTACAACTATAGCCATAGCGCCGCTGACCGTACCGCAAATATCACCCATCATATCCTGACAAAAGCTAGCTACTTTTTCGTTATTACTGAGCAGGCGCAAACTTTGCACGGCTCCGGGGATCTTGGAAGAAGACTTGGCATTAAAAGGAATAGGACTGGCCACAGCCACGGCCACCCCAATCACGTCAAAAATTATACCAATTATAATAACGGCCAAAAGCAGTAAAAATGCCAAAAAGGCCGATTCCAAACCTTCAAAAGCAACTTGCGAATAGGCCGTAAGTAAACAAGCGATAACAAAAGTCGCTGCGGCGGAAATCAATGGATATCTATATGAAAAATGCTTTTTTTTCTTTTTTCTGTTATTAGTATCGCCTGATTTATCGGGCTTCAAGATAAGACACTCCTATTATCGTCAGGATGTGGGCTCCCATTAAGTAAACTCTATAGCTTAGGTCTGGCAGGATTTCCCCCCGAATCAACCTATCCGTTGCCGGATGGGCGGTTTCCCTTTAAGTTTCGGTCTGCAAGGTCTCCCGCTGCAGGGCCAGATTACCACTTAGTCTATACTTTAATCCCCAATGGGTGTATACAGTCTAGGAGTTTTCCTCAACGGCACAGTCATCTTCTTAGCCTCTTTTGCAATATTGGTTTCATCACCTGTACGGTCCTTTTGGTCGAAGAACCACCCAGGATTTTTGAGAATCCACCAATACCACTCAAGGCAGGCTACGCTGTACACAGCATTATACCGCATACAGGTTTATATCCCAAGCCGTAGTTTCCTGCCCGACCAAGGCAGTTCCCCACGCACTTGGGTCTCCACGGAGGCGGGGTCAACTCCCACATGCCATTGCAGGCTGCCCCATCCTCCTTAACTTCCAGCACCAGCCCTCAACTGGGCGTAAAAAGCCAGCACCAGAAACTTCATCGATGTGCCCTCGACGGATTTTTAGGCCCGCCCTCAAAAAATGACTTGCCGACTAGAATACTGCGCCACATACTAACGAAAGTATTATACCATAATTATTTTTTTTTATCAAATTACCTGCTTTAGGTCAACATATCCTCGATGATCTCCAATTTATCAGCAGCAAAATCCACGGCTATGACCAAAAAACCACATTCATTTTGCCAATTTTTTTCCGCCAGATATATTTCAGCTATACGATAGATTTGACGTTTTTTATTAATATTAACACTCTCCGCTGCCGTACCAAACAATTCACCGCTTTTGCTGCGCACCTCGACAAAATATAAGCAACCATCTTTTTCCGCGATAATGTCTATCTCTCCTTGCGCCCGCCGAAAATTTCTTTTACGGATATGATAGCCTTGCTTCTGTAAAGCCACACAAGCCATATCTTCGGCCTGTTGACCTCTTTGCCTGCGTTGATCGCTCACCATTATTCCTCGTTTCCCATATTTTCCACTTCTTTGACCTTAAAGCTCATCCTTTGGATGGGAGAAGGACCATATTGGGCAATTCTATGCCTATGCAGCAAAGTCGGATAGCCTTTATGTATCTCGAAACCATATTGAGGGAACAGCTCCGCCATTTTTCCCATGATGCGGTCTCTTTGGCATTTGGCTAAGACAGAAGCTGCCGCAATAGAGATACTTTTGCTGTCACCTTTGACAATCAAGGTTTGCGGAACATCCATAGCCAAAGCTTTATTGCCGTCGATCAGCAGATGTTCCGGCTTTTGCGGCAATTTTTCAACGGCTTTAGCTATGGCTTTAAGACGAGACATCAAGATATTATAACGGTCAATGTGATGATGATTGACCCAAGATACAGACCAATATATAGCCTTAGCTTTGATTTGTTGCTCCAATTGCAGCCTTTTCTTTTCCGACAGCTTTTTAGAGTCATTCAGCCCCCAAATGCAGCAATCCACAGGCAAGACAACAACTGCTGCCACGACCGGGCCAACCAAAGGCCCACAACCGGCCTCATCCGCACCGGCTACCAAGTGCAACCCCTTATTCCACAATTGCTTTTCATAAAGGCTGAAATTATATATTCTTTTACATTCGACCCCCTTCTTATCAATAAAGGCTTGAGCCAACTTCCTTACTTTTGGTACCGAGCTTTGTAAATATTGTTCAACTATTACATCATCGACATTAAAATCAGATAAGGCCTCTTTGGCTAATTTCAGTTCATCTTTTTGTTTCATTATTCATCACTCCTGATCTCGTCCAAAGTATATCGCCCCAAAAGCCCCGCACGGAATTCCAGCAACAATAGCAAAGCGGCATCCTGCTCGCGCACTGCGCCGCCAGAGGCCAAAAGTCCTCTCTTAAGACCTATATCATGTATTAATTGATGGCCATTATCCGGGATTTGTTCCAGCTTATACCTTGCTACTAAAGAATCTGGGTTACGTTGTAGTAATAGATCTGCAAGATCGGTGGCAACCCCCTCTAGCGGATAAACAAGATCGCTGATTGATCCTATTACCGCTAGCTTAAACGCTATATCATAACCGGACAGCTTGGGCCATAAGACTCCGGGAGTATCAAGCAATTCTATGCCGACCGCCGTTTTGACCCATTGGCGGCCTTTAGTGATTCCTGGTTTATTGCCGGTTTTAGTAACAGCCATAGGCGAAACGGCGTTGATAAAAGTTGATTTGCCGCTATTGGGTATACCGACTACCATGGCTCGCACCGGACGACGCAGACGGCCTTTAGCCTCCAACTTCTGCATCAGAGGTTCCGCGGCCCTCTTTATGGCTGCCAAAATGTCCTTTATGCCCTGCTTTTGCGCCGCATTGACCGCAACTGCCTCATAACCAGCAGAACGGTAATAAGCCAGCCACTTTTTATTGGCAACCTCATCAGCCAAATCAGCTTTATTCAATACCAGCACATGAGGCTTTTTGCCCCTCGTAATATCAGAAAGATCCGGATTGCGGCTGCTTTTGGGGGCGCGGGCATCCAGGATCTCTATGATGATATCTACCAATTTCAGATCATTTTCCATATGGCGCTTACCTTTAGCCATATGGCCCGGATACCAATTGATTATCGCTGCAGTTTTATCATTCGCTATAGTTTTATCATTGCGGCTGCGTTTGCTCAACATATTTTATCTTTTTCTCCCGTATACCTTTAAAAATGCATATACATAAAACCACTCTTTAAAGTGAGTGGTTATATTATACCATATTTCTAATGGTTTTGTGACAATTTTTATATCGGGGGACCACTTATCTCAGTAAATTTTTTGACAATTATCTGCGCCGCCTCTTCCACCGTCATGCAAGAAGTATCTAGCCGAAAATCAGCTAATTTTTCATAATGGTTGCCCTTTTCCGCCAGCAACTGATTAATCCTTTCCATAGTAGGTTTTTTGCCCAGCAAGGGACGGTTATGCTTGCGGCATAATCTTTGTTGCAAGATTTGCGGATCGGCCTCCAAAAGCACAAAAAAGCCGCTGTCCTTCAGCAATTCAAGATTGTCGCTATCCAAATCAATATTACCACCGGTAGCAATAACCAGGTTTTCCCTTGGCAACAGTTTTTTCAGGATCAATTCCTCTTCCGATTTGAAGCGTCTAGCACCATACTTTTTGAATATCTGATCGATGGAAAGCCCCGTAACATTTTCTATTTCCCCATCGGTATCAACAAAATCATAATCGGTCAAACGGGATATGGCCCGGCCGATAACTGTTTTGCCACTGCCCATAAATCCGATCAGCACTATATTCTTCTTTGCCCATTTTTCTGTCATAAAATGCACCGCCTTGAGATTTATTAGCTTGCTCTATATTCTTATTCAACAAAAAAAAGAGTATGACTGTGCCTTGCCATCTTGCTTAATTATTCTGTAAATAAAAAGTCATTACCTGCCTTTTAAACTGGGATTTTTGCGTCAAATGACGACAAAAAAACAGACCTTGAGCCAAGGTCTGTTCTTTTTATTTCTCTTTGTTTTATTACCGCTATTATCTTTCTTTTTGCAGCAGAATCCCATCCAAAATGCCCGCATCACTGACCAATAATTGTCGAATGGAGAATACTTCCATCAAAGATAGTATAATGGCTAATCCTTGCACCACAATCTCGCCTCTTTTCCGGAGTAACGGCGAATAAGCACAGCGTTCGGCTTCCGAAAGCGGTTCCAGAATAGCCCACAGTTCCTGAAATTGTTCATAAGTACAAATTTTTCCATGCACAAATTTGCGGTCATATTGACTCAAACCATGTAATACGGCCACGGCAGAGGTAAAGCTACCACCAATGCCAACAACCTTAATATTATTTACCTCAATCCTGAAGGGAAAGGAGGTTTTTTCCAGACGAGACTTAATTTCCGCTCTGTCCCAAGCGGCCTTTTTTGCTCTCACAGCGCCCATCTCCACACTAACGATTTGCAGCCGATCGGCTTGCCTGAAAATAATTTCGCTGGATCCACCTCCCACATCCATCATCAGGCAGTCCTGGTCCTTAACAAGGGAACTTGCACCTAAAAATGATAATGCGGCCTCTTCGTCTCCCCTGAGTATCTCTATCTGCCACAGGCAGGCTTCTTCGACCCGATTGATAAGCTCCTGCCGATTAGCAGCCTCACGCACTGCGCTGGTGGCGACAACATAAACCTCATTGATAGAAGCTGCATCTAAGATGCGCTTTATTTCAAGAAGAGCGGCCACCGTTGCTTCTATACTCTGGGGCGATAAAATCCCCGGCGCGGCCAAATCGCCCAATCTGGTAGTCGTCAAAAAGGTATATTGCGGTATAACTTGGCCATTACAAATCTGCCCGGCCAACATCTGTACAGTATTGGAGCCAATATCAACAGCAGCGCGCACAACTTTCCACCTCCTGATAAATAAAAGGAGCATCAGCAATCGATGCCCCTACTTGCACTTAATTATACAATCAGCGTCCTTTTCTACCTTCTTGATGGCGCTTCAAAGCCAGCAGCTTTTCATTGCTATCCTTCATAAATTTAGCCAATTTGTCCTCAAAATAATTATCATTTTCCGGGGGTGGCGGAGGCGGAGCCTGTTTAACAGCCTGTTTGATGGAAAGGGCAATTTTACCGCCATCACCGATATTGACTATTTTCACTTTAACGATATCTTGCTCCTTCAGAAAATCATTGACATCCTTGACATAAGAATCCGCAACTTCGGAAATATGAACCAGACCAGTGACCCCTTGAGCAATTTCTACAAATGCGCCGAATTTTGTGATACCGGTAATTTTACCATCCACAACGCTGCCTACTGTTAAATCCATTTACTGCTTTTCCCTTCCAAGAAAATATTATTTTATTTATTATAAGCTGATTAATAAAAAATTGTCAATATTTTATGCTTTTTGTCTGAAAAAATTTAATGGATATTTTGGCTATCAACACCATCTTGCTCTTGAACAGCCGCATTTTCTTCCATAGGAGAAACCAAGGTTTCCCCTTCTCTTACCATGCCCAGATTAGCTCTGGCCAAAGTTTCTAGGTATGAATCATCATAAAGTAATTGTTTCTGTTTTTCTAAATCGGCATATCTTTTCTCTGCTTGGGCCAACTCTTGTTCATAAGATGCCAATTCTGCCTGCATATTATTATATTGTATATAGCGCTCTCCAAAATAAAAAGCCACGAAAAAAGCAATGACCACAAAAGCTATCATTCCCCATCGTTTTTTACGCTTTCTGGGTAAAGTCGGTTCGACCGAGCGGCTGTTCATGCACATACCACCTTTATAATATAAAGCTCCATTATAACTATTATAAGATGACATGATGCATAAATCAAGCTAAATGTGTAGATTTTTTATTTTAAAAATTAT
>CAYRML010000015.1:0-7395 GCA_964425485.1 uncultured Peptococcaceae bacterium
GTTTGGATGAGGATTTTGCTATTTCCTTAGAGCTTTTGGCAGATATTTATCTGCATTCTCTTTTTGATGCCAATGAATTTGAACGGGAAAAGAATGTTATTCTGGAAGAAATCAATATGTATGAAGACACTCCTGATGATGTGGCCACAGAGCAGTTTACCAATACTTTGTGGACCGGGCATACTTATGGCCGTTCCATTATCGGCAGCAAGGACTCGGTCAAAGGTATCAGCAGGGATGACCTTTATAGATATTATTTGGCTAATTACAGGCCGGGATCCACGATTATTGCCGTGGCCGGCAATATTACAAGAGAACAGGTTTTGGCCGAGGTGAATAAACATTTTGCTGATTTTGCTGGCCAAATTAAACAGCAAGGATTAGGCTGTCCTCCTACACATGCAGGACAAGCATATACCTTCAAAGATATTGAGCAAGTACATCTTTGCCTGGGCGTACCAGGCTTAAGAGAGCAGGATGAGGATTATTATGCGGCCAATGTACTGTGCGCGGCTTTGGGTTCCGGCGCTAGCTCTCGTTTGTTCCAGGAAGCAAGGGAAAAAAGAGGCTTGGCTTATTCTATTTATGCTTATCATGGCGCTTATTCATTAGCTGGTTATTTGATGGCCTATGCCTCTACCAGCCCCAAAAATGTGCAGGAAATGGTGGCTGTGATTATGGAGCAGTTGGCCGATGTTAAGGCCAACGGGCTTTTTGAGGATGAATTGCAGCGCACAAAGCAGCAGTTAAAAGGCAGTTTATTGCTTGGTTTGGAAAATACCAGCAATGTGATGAGCCGTATTGCCCGTAATGAGCTGAGCTGGGGCCGTGTGCGTACCATTGATGAGGTGGTTGAGCAGCTGAAGCAGGTTTCTAGGGATGATGTCAAAAGGGTGGCCAGGCATCTTTTTGCGGCTGATAAATTCGTTTTGTCTTTGGTCGGCTCGCAGGAAGGCTCCTTTGATTTACAAAAATATATATGATGGAGCAAGCTGATGGATAGGATTAAGATAAAAATAAAAACATTAGCCCATTATCATGGGTTGGAGCTTCCGGCTTATCAGACGGCTTTGGCCAGCGGTATGGATTTGTTGGCAGCTGTGCCTGATGCCGGCATATTATTGGCCAAAGGCCAGTATCAGATGGTGCCAACAGGTATTGCTATCCAGCTGCCGGCAGGTTATGAGGCACAGGTGCGGCCACGCAGCGGCCTTGCCGCCAAGCATGGACTGACTGTCTTAAACAGTCCCGGCACCATAGATGCCGATTATCGGGGAGAGCTCCAGGTCATACTTATCAATTTAGGAGAAAAAGATTTTCTTATCGAAAGAGGCATGCGCATAGCCCAGCTAATCATAGCGCCCGTGTGTCAAGCCGAGTGGCAGCTATGCTCCGATTTGGAGCAGAGCCAAAGAGGTAAGGGCGGATTTGGTCATAGCGGCATTTGAACTTGTCATATTAAGGAGGCGGCAGCATATAATTAGCTCAGGGGGTGAGCATATGCGTCTGAGCGAATTGGCTACTAAAAAGATAGTCAATATTTATGATGGTGATATTGTGGGCAGCGTGGGTGATGCCGATCTTTTAATAGACCCTGTTACCGGCGAGATAGAAGAACTGATTATGCCGCCGGGCAGATTTTCTTCCCATAAACGACAATTTGCTATACCATGGCAGGCCATCAAAAAAGTCGGTTCCGAAGTGATCGTGGTTGAGATTGATGAAAACGGCAGATTTGAATAAATGATATTTTTATGTCAAAAAAGGCCCTTTTGGGGTCTTTTTTTGCAGGATTTTATTATTTTTGATGGAATATATTATGGAATATATTGCAGATAAAGATTGCACAAATGGGGGTATTTTCTATGGCAAAAATAAAAGTATTAGTCAACGGCGCCACCGGCAAAATGGGTAGAACTATGGCAGCCGGTATTGCTAAAGAACATGATTTGCAGATTGTTTCTGCTGTCGATGTTAAATTATCCGGTATGGATCTGGGCAATTTATGCGGCATGGAGCCTTTTGGGGTATGTATTGAAGAGGATCTGGGCAAAGCCATAGAAAAATCTCAGCCGGATGTCATGGTGGATTTTACCAATGCGCAAGCGGTGCTTAAAAATCTACGTATTGCTTTGCCGCGCAAAGTGGCCTGTGTGGTTGGCACTACGGGGTTGGGTGAAAAAGAGATGGCGGAGATTGAGCAATTGACCAAAGAATACGGCACACCGGCCTTTTTTGCTTCCAACTTTGCTTTGGGGGCAGTACTTATGATGCGTTTTGCCCAGCAGGCTGCGGCTTATTTTCCTAATGTTGAGATCATAGAAAGGCATCATGATCAAAAAATAGATGCCCCTTCTGGGACGGCGGTGAGCACGATGAAAATGATAGCCAAGGCTAGAAAAGCCTTTATGCAGGGTACGGCTAATGAATTTGAAAAAATCCCCTGTTCCCGTGGTGGTGAATATCAAGGCATGAGGGTACATAGTATGCGCTTGCCCGGATATATTGCCTCACAGCAGGTAGTATTCGGCGGCACAGGGCAGATACTGACTATTTCGCATGAGGCTATGAGCAGAGAAACTTTCTTGCCGGGTGTCTTGATGGCCATTCGTAAGGTGCAATCCTTAAGTGGCTTGACTCGCGATTTGGACAGCATAATGTAATAAAAACTAATGTAATAATAAAAACTAATGTAATAATAAAAACTAGTAAAAATCTCCGGGATAATGATTGTTCATTATCCCGGAGATTTTTTGTTTATCTATGGATTTATTTGCGCTTTGTGATAAGACAACTTGCCGCTGGCAAATTCTCCTCATATGTTGTATTAAGTGATCAATACTGTGGGGAGGGAGATTTTTTGAGCGGAACAAAAGGAAAAATTGCAGTCCTTGGTGGAGACTTAAGGGAAAAGGTGTTGTTGGCGAAACTGGTGGAAAAAGACTTTACAGTCATGGTAGCGGCCAGAAGTTCTGAAATGACTCCTAATGGCATCAGCATAACAACTGATATCAAGCAAGCTTTGCGGGATGCCGATTGTCTGGTGTTGCCGATGCCGGGCTTGCGGGAAGATAATAAAATCTTCGCTGCCAGCGGACACAGATTGTATTTAACAGAAGAAGATCTGTCTCTTTTGCCGGCCGGAACACCGATTTTAGTGGGCGTAGCTAATGACTTATTGCAAAAGGCAGTGCAAAAATATAAACTGGAGCTCTTGCCTATGGCCGGCGAAAATGCTATCGCCATACCAAATGCCATGGCAACGGCCGAAGGTGCTATTGCTATCGCCATTAGTGAAAGTCCCTTACTGCTGGCAAAGTCCATAGGTATAATCATTGGTTATGGACGGGTCGGACGGGCGCTGGCCTTGCGTTTGCAGGCTTTGGGCATGCAGTTGATAGTAGTGGATAAAGATAAAGAAGTCTTGGTTCAGGCCCAAAAGAACGGATTTTCAGTCATGCAGAGTAAATTTTGTTCACAGATAGCGGATCAGGTAGATTTTATTTTCAATACGGCTCCGGCTCCGGTAATTGATAAAGAGATGATAGAAAAACTGAAAGAAAATACTCTTATAGTGGATATCGCATCTTTCCCTGGCGGTACGGATTTTGTTGCTGCTAAAGAAATAGGCATAAAAGCGCTTTTGGCAGCCGGATTACCGGGTAAATATGCCCCCTATTTTATGGGAGAAGTCTTGGCAAAAGTTTATTTGCCTATCATTGAGGAAAAAGTATTGCATCTAAGCAAAAGGAGGGAAGATCAATGACTGATCTTGCTGTCTTGAAAGGAGTGAGGGTGGGTTTTGCTCTGACAGGTTCTCATTGCACCTTGTCGAAAGCTATTAAGGCTATGCAGGAGCTCTATCTGCTGGGGGCGGAGATCACACCCATTATTTCTCCCAGTGTCAAGGATTATGATACAAAATTTGGTTTGGCCGGCGATTGGCGGGATGAAATCATAGAAGCCAGCGGCAACAGTGTTATTATAGATAATATTATTGATGCGGAACCGATTGGTCCGCAGCAGCTTTTGGATATAGTAATTATTGCTCCTTGTTCCGGCAACTCTCTGGCAAAATTGGCCGGAGGCATTATTGATACAGCGGTTCTAATGGCGGCAAAATCGCATATGCGTAATAGAAAGCCTGTGGTATTGGCCATTTCTACTAATGATGGATTAGGTGCAAACGGCAAAAATATTGGTCATTTGCTGAACTGTAAGAACATATTTTTTGTTCCCTTCGGCCAAGATAATCCACACATAAAGGCTAATTCATTGATTGCCGATATGCAGCAAGTACCGCAAACGGTCGCTAAGGCTTTACAGGGTGAACAAATACAGCCCTTGCTGGTGGATTTTTATAAGTAAATTGTTTATTAGTGGTTGCCAATATGCATTAACCAGTGATATAATAATAAAATAACATCGAAGCAATGTAATTCACTTGTTTTATTGGAGGGTACAATCATGAAAAAATATAATATTGCTATTGTTGGCGCTACCGGGGCTGTGGGACAGGAAATTCTCAAGGTCTTGGCGGAAAGAGATTTTCCTTTTGCAAATATAAAAATGCTGGCCAGTGAAAGGTCCAAAGGCAAGAAAATTACTTATCAAGGTAAAGAATACACAGTAGAGGTCACCGGTCCGGATTCTTTCGCGGGCTGTGATATGGTGTTGTTTGCCGGGGGAGCTGCCAGTAAAATGTTTGCCCATGATGCGGTCAAAGCAGGCGCTATCGTTATTGATAATAGCAGTACCTTCCGTTATGATCCAGAAGTACCGCTCGTTGTGCCGGAGGTAAATCCGGACGATGTCAAATGGCATAAGGGAATCATTGCTAACCCAAATTGCTCTACGATCCAAATGGTGGTGGCTTTGAAACCTCTTCATGATGCGGCCAAGATTAAAAGAGTCGTAGTTTCCACCTATCAAGCCGTGTCAGGGGCCGGCAGAGAAGGTATTGACGAATTAAAAGACCAAGCAGGTCAACTCAGCAGACAGGAAATGGCTGCTAATGCCAAGGAACAAGCTGAAAAAGTTTTCCAAGGCGGAGCAAAGGTTCTATCCGTGCTGAAAGATCAAGCCGCTAAGCTTTCTAAAACAGAAGCTGGCGCCGCTATGAAGGATCAATGGGATAAGATTGCTCAAAGCCAGACTGTTGGCGAGTTGCGTCATCATTTGGCCAAATTGTCACAAACAGAAGTGTTTGAAGATATGAAGGAGCAATTGGCCAAAATCGGTCAGCCATCCGCTTTAAAACCTCATATTTTCCAATATCAAATCGCTTTCAATCTTATTCCTCATATAGATGTTTTCCAGGAAAATGATTATACTAAGGAAGAAATGAAGATGACCTGGGAAACACAAAAAATGTTTCATGATCCTGATATTGCTATCAGCGCCACGGCTGTCAGAGTGCCCGTTTTCCGCAGCCATTCCGAAGCCATCAATATCGAGCTGGAAAAACCTCTTTCGGCAGATCAAGCCAAAGAAATCCTGCGCAATGCTCCCAGTATTGTCGTCATTGATAATCCGGAAGAAAAAGAATATCCCATGCCATTGTTTGCCAGTGATACAGACCAGGTGTATGTGGGAAGAATAAGAAAAGATATATCCACGGATAATGGACTGGTGTTATGGGTTGTGGCCGACCAAATCAGAAAAGGTGCCGCCACCAATGCTGTTCAAATCGCAGAATTATTGATCGCGGATGGGCTTGTTTAAATCAGCAGATCTATGATATTCATTTAAAGGAGGTTTTTGTTATGAATTTGGGCACAGTTATTACAGCCATGGCGACTCCTTTTAATGCTGATGGTACTATCAATTATAAAAGAGCGCAAGAGCTGGCGCAATATTTGTTGGATAATGGTTCCGATGCTTTGGTTATATGTGGCACCACCGGCGAAAGTCCGACTATGACCGATGACGAAAAAGAAGATCTTTTTGTTGCCGTTAAAGAAGTGACTAAGGGCCGCGCTCCCTTGATTGCCGGCACATCCTTTTATGATACCTATGATTCAGAATTAATGACAAAACGTGCGGTGAAAGTTGGAGTAGACGCGATTCTGGCTGTTTCTCCGTATTATAATAAACCTCCGCAAGAAGGATTATATAAGCATTTTGAGGCCATTGCTGCCGCTGCCGGGGATTTGCCGGTTATCCTCTATAATATTCCCGGGCGCACAGCAGTTAATATTTTACCGGAAACCATCTGTCGTTTGTCCAAAGTAGATAATATAGTGGCCGTTAAAGAGGCCGCCGGTGATATTGAACAGGTAGGAAAAATATTGGCATTGGTTGATGATGATTTTCTGCTCTATTCCGGCGATGATTCCATGACTTTGCCCATGCTTTCTTTGGGCGCTGCCGGCGTAATCAGTATCGCCAGCCACTTTGTCGGCCCAGATATCCAAAAAATGATAGCCGATTTTAAAGCCGGCGATGTTAAAGGCGCTATGGCTATGCATTATAAATTGCTGGATATTTTCCACAAACTGTTCATAGTTACAAATCCCATACCGGTCAAATATTGCCTCAATAAGATGGGTATTGATGTCGGCGTCTATCGTCTGCCGATGGTTGAAGCCACCGCAGAGCAAAAAACAGTGCTTGATGCCATGTTGCAACAATATGGCCTAATATAAAAAGACCTATCCGAATGATAGATAGGCATATAAATGCCAAAAATGTTTACTTATGTGTCATACCGACCCCTGTAAGTCCGATTTTTTGCAGGGGCGGTTTTTGCGTTGTTTTTTGGCAAATAAAATAAGGAGAAAATATGGAAAAAGAAAAAAAAGAAAATAATGTATTAACGCCCGCTAAGGAGAGTAATAATTCAGCTAATTTAAAAGACAAAAAGCCTTCAACCACCAAAAGGAAATCCGCAAAAAATGCCCAAAATAAGAGCAATAACACGGAAAGGAACCCCGGTTCCGCTCCTAGCACTGGTGCGGCTCAGACTAAAAAAAGACCGGTTGCTGGTGCTAATTACAAGGGCAATAGCCTCAGCGGGAAAAAGGCCGATCCGTCTCCGGAAAAAAATGCTGCCCCAAATAAGGTTACTAAATCGACTTCAGAAAAAAGCAAGCCTATAAAAAGTGCCGTGAAAGGCTCTGCCGGCAAAGAAAGCAAGCTAAAAGTCATCCCTATGGGTGGATTGGGGGAAATCGGCAAAAACATGACCCTGATCCAGTATGAAGATGAAATCATTGTTATTGACGGCGGTGTTATGTTCCCGGAAGATGAGCTCTTGGGAATTGATTTGGTCATTCCTGATTACACTTATTTGCTGGAGAATAGAGAAAAGGTCAAAGCTGTACTTCTTACTCATGGTCATGAGGACCATATAGGTGGCATTCCTTATCTTTTAAAGGATATTAATGCGCCTGT
>CAYRML010000015.1:7405-23749 GCA_964425485.1 uncultured Peptococcaceae bacterium
ACAAGGCAAATTGCAAGAGCATAAGCTCAAAGCTGATCTTAATGAAGTTAAAGCACGCCAAAAAATAAAAATTGGTGCCTTTACCATAGAATTTATCCGTGTCTCGCATAGTATTCCGGATTCTTTGTCTATGGCAATCCACACACCTTTGGGTACAATCGTCTTTATCTGTGATTTCAAGTTGGACATGTCTCCCATAGATGGGCAGATGATAGATTTGGACAGTTTTTCCCGCTTGGGGGAAAAAGGCGTATTATTAATGCTTTCCGACAGCACCAATGTAGAGAAGAAAGGCTTTACGCCTTCGGAAAAAACAGTGGGAGAGGTCTTAGACAGGCTTTTTATTTCGGCAGAGGGGCGCATTATTCTGACGACTTTTGCCTCCAATATCCACCGAATCCAACAAGCTTTTTGGTCAGCCCAAAAATGCCGGCGCAAAGTGGCCGTTGTGGGGCGTGGTATGCAGAATGTGACCAGCATAGCTACGGAATTGGGTTATTTAAAAATACCGGCAAACACCTTGATAGAAATTGATGAGATCAATAAATATCGTGATAATGAGATATTGATTTTGACTACGGGCAGCCAAGGAGAGCCTTTATCCGGCCTCACCCGTATGTCCACCTGCGAGCATAGGCAGGTGCATATCGGCAAAGGTGATTTGGTTATCATGTCGGCGACGCCGATACCCGGCAATGAGAGACTTGTGGCCCGCATCCTAGATAATTTATTTCGGTTGGGGGCAACGGTTGTTTATGAGAAAAGCGAAGGCATTCATGTTTCAGGCCATGCCAGCCAGGATGAGCTGAGTATCATGCTGAGTATCGTCAAACCGCGCTTTTTTATGCCTATGCATGGAGAATATAGGATGCTAGTCAAACATGCGCGTTTAGCCCAAAGTTTAGGTGTAGCCGCGGAAAACACTTTCGTTTTGGAAAATGGACGAGTGTTGGAGGTGGGGCGCCGCCATTGCCGCATCAATGGTTCCGTGCCGGCGGGACGAGTTTTTATCGACGGTTTAGGAATCGGCGATGTAGGCAACGTAGTTCTCAAAGAACGCAGGCTGCTTTCCCAAGGCGGTATTGTGGTTGTCAATATGGTTTTAGACCAAAGAAGCGGCATTATGCTTTTTGGCCCGGAAATTTTTTCTCGTGGATTCATATTTGAAAAAGAATATGAGCATATTATTGATGAAGCAAGAGAAAAGGTAGTCAGTATTTATGCCGCCGAAAGAGCTGCCAAAGAAGCCTCCCAGGAGAAGATAGACTGTGGTGCTGTCAAATCCCAGATCTCCAGCATTCTTAGTCGTTGCTTTTTTAATAGTACGGGCCGTCGTCCTATAATTTTACCGATAATTACGGAGGTATAAATTGCTGGCTGTGTGAGGAGGAATTACCTTGCAGGGAAGCATATATCATAGTTTTTTGACCAATGAGGTCAATCCTGACAGTATACCAGAACCAGACGGCGATCAACCGTCGGGAGATGGTTCAGGGGATAAGACGGAGATCATAAATGATTTTGGTCAATTGCCTTTGCCTAAGATAGAGAGTAATATTCACGCAATTTCTATCATTGGCCAGGTAGAGGGCCATTTGGTCATGCCTTCACAAAATAAGGCTACCAAATATGAGCATATCATTCCACAATTGATCGCGGTTGAACAATGTGATCAAATAGAAGGACTTTTGGTTGTATTGAATACCGTTGGCGGTGATGTGGAAGCTGGCCTGGCTTTGGCGGAGTTGATTGCTTCTGTCTCAAAACCAACAGTTTCTTTGGTTTTAGGCGGCGGTCATTCCATCGGCGTACCTATCGCTGTAGCGGCCAAGCATTCATTTATCGCGCCTACGGCCAGTATGACTATCCATCCTATTCGCCTGACAGGTATGGTTATAGGCGTGCAGCAAAGCTTTGATTATCTGGAACGGATGCAGGACCGGGTTATTAGCTTCGTGACCGCTCATTCCCAGATATCGGCGAAAAAATTTCGTGATTTGATGATGACCACAGGCGAGTTGGCTCGTGATGTTGGTACGCTTGTGGTGGGCAAGGATGCTGTTAAAATGGGGCTTATTGGTCATCTGGGAGGCTTGGGGGATGCTATGGCCTGCCTGAAAAAGGAAATAAAACGCTGTAAAGGGGAGAATTGATATGATCTGGAGTATTATCCCCGAAGAGATGATTTTTGACGGCGCAGAAAAATTAAGCAGGAATAATTATCAGATTATTAATTATAGGGGAAAAAAGGTGCTGGTTATGCTTATGCAAAATGGCGACGCCCAGATTGTCAGCCTCATAAGCAGTGATCCTTTGGATTTTATTGATCAAAGCTTTTCTCCCGGCAGTTGCATTAGCCTCGCCTGGAACAATAAAGAATAAATTGCCATATCAAATATTCTTTCAGAATTACCACTTATATGGTATAATGTATTTGATATAACATCCTCTAATAACATCATTGATTAAAGATGATGTTATTATGAATTTTGGGGGATTTATGACTAAATTTTCCACAGAGGATACTGTAATTGATTATTATCTCAAGATTAGCTATCCTCATGGAGTTTATTGAAATTACTGGGATTTAAGTAAAAGTTCCTTAAAAACATGCCAGATGTATATATCTCCACTTTACAAGTGGAGATATATTAGTATAATAATAGTAGATCATATATTATGGAGGATCAGGATGGCTATAAAAATAAAATTAAGGGAACCTTGGACACTACACACCTCAAGAATTAAAATGCCTATAGATAACAATGATTGTATATTTTATGATACGAATGGAAGATCCGTTAATGGTCAGGAAATTCTTGATGCTATTGGTATTGCCGGTAAAGAAGTTTGTTTTGTCAGAATCAACGAAGGAAAGAGATGTTTAAACAAAGTCTTTATGGCCAGCGAATTTAAAGATGGTGATTTTTTGGATATTTATCCTTTTTCCATTGCTGGTTAACGAATAAGCTTTTTCAAGGTAAACCATATTTATTAAAAATAATTTATAAGAATTCCGCTTGCATTTTGTATAAAAATATTGTATAATTTAATAAAATTATAAATATTCTGCTCCGAGACGCAAGGGACCACAGGTCACTGCGTCCGTAGGGTTAAGAGGGTAACTTCTTAGCCTGCCAATGTGCAAAGGAGCCCACTAGTAGAACTATGTTCTACTAGTGGGCTTTTGTTTTTAGAATAAAACACGTGGCGTTTAGTTCAAAACATATAAATGGGTTTTATTTATATTAAAGGATTCTTTAATATATTTTATGATATTTTTTATGGTGCAAGATCAAAATAAATAAATGGGAGGTAGATTTCATGTATGGTTATGCTGGGAAAATACTAAATGTTGACTTAACAAAAAAAGAAATCACTACAACGTCTCTTTCTGAAAAAATGGCAAAGGATTATTTAGGTGGGGCAGGTTTAGGTGCTATTTTATATGTTGAAGCATGTAAAGGCAAGGATATTGCATCTATCGAACCACTTTCTCCCGATAATCCTCTGATTTTTGCGACTGGTCCTTTGACTGGCAGTCCAATACCTGCTGCCAGCAGATTTTCTGTAGTTGGTCGTTCTCCTCTTACTAACTATTGGGGAGAATCTAATGCTGGCGGTTTTTTCGGCAATGAACTGAAAAAAGCCGGTTATGACGCCATTATTATTACAGGCGCATCTGATGCTCCTGTACGTTTAAGTATCAATGATGATAAAGTAGAAATTTTGCCTGCTGATGATTTATGGGGAAAAGATACCTATGAAGTACTGTCGGCCTTAAAACCGGAAGGCCGTACTATGAGTATAGGTGAAAATGGAGAACAACTAGCAACAACTGCCGCTATTGCAGCCAGTAGTCATAATTTCTTTGGACGCGCTGGTTTTGGTGCATTGATGGGTTCCAAAAAACTTAAAGCTATTACGGCAAAGGGTACGACTTATAAATATGAAGGTGCAGACCCTGAAAAATTGAAGGAACTGAAAAAAGATTTGATGGCCAAACAAAAAGAACATGGCTTTATTGGCGCAATCTCTACAGTTGGTAGTATTTCCGGTGTTGAGGCAGGTAAGGATGCCGGTGATTTACCGACCAAAAACTGGCAATGGGGTAAATTTGATGGTGCCGATACTATTGGTGCAAATTACATGACAGAGCATTATACTGTAGGTAATGCTACTTGCTTTGGCTGCCCAGTTGCATGTAAGCGTGAAGTAGAAATTAAAGATGAAGGTATCTACGATGTTCCTAAGGGTGCAGGCCCTGAATACGAGACAGCCGCAGCCTTTGGCAGCATGGTTTTGGTGGACAAACAAGCCTGTATCATCAAATGTAATGAGCTTTGTAACCGGTATGGTATGGATACTATTACTACTGGTGCTATCATTGCTATGGCTATTGATTTATATGATAAAGGCATAATAACTGATGAAGATACAGATGGTTTAAAACTGGAATGGGGTAATCCAGAACTGATCGTTAAGCTCGTTGAAATGATGGGTAAACGTGAAGGTTTCGGCGCAAAATTAAGTAAAGGTATGCGCCAATTTATTACTGATCTCGATCCGGCAGCTCAGGATTTTACTACCGATGTTAAAGGCCTTCCTGCTCCTTTCCATGATCCTCGCTTGGTATGGGCACTTGGTATTGAGTATGCAACAGGCAGTGTGGGTGCCAGTCATGTTCTTACCCCCACCGTATTTTCTCAACTAGGTATCGTTAATATCCCTGAACTTATAGGCGAACAAACACCTCCTACGACTTCTGATGGTAAAGCGAAAGCAGCTAAATTATGTCAAGACTTTGGTGCATTTGCCAATACTTCCGCATCCGTTTGCTGCTTTGGCGGTATACCTTATTCTGTTGCTGACGTGATTGATTCTGTTAATGCGGCCACCGGCTTTGATTATGATCAAGACAGTATGCTGGAAACAGGGGAGCGTATTTTTGCCCTAAAACGTTGTTTAAGCAATATTTGGGGAGTGGATGAAAAAGAAGATACTTTGCCCAAGCGCTTAAAAACTGCTGTTATTGGTGGTCCTAATGATGGTGTGGCACCGCCTATTGATGATATGGTTAAAGAATATTATGGTATTCGCGGTCTAAAAAATAATGGTTGTCTCAAAAAGGAAATTTTGGAAAGATTAGAAATACCACAAAATGTTATTAACCAAGTAGAGGCATTACCAGAAAAATAATATGATCGTAGTATGTAATGAATGCTCAATGAACATCACGAATAACCAGGAAAAACTGTACACAATAAGAGGATTTTAGAATTTTAAGCTTCGAACTGTACCTGACTAAATCAGTCAAGTATAGAATGAATTCTCTTTCGTTACCGCAGAGTTAAACATATGTAGATATATCAACTCGAGCTTGTTCAGAATTATCATAATTGATATTCTGAACAAGCTCTCTTTTTCATATGCCTATGTAAAGATATGTAAAGATTCTATAATAGTATTGTCGTAATTATGAAAAATAATAACCCAAATGAGGTACATAAATTTATATTTTAGTTTAATTTTATACACTATTTGTGCATTTATTATTTTTAAAGTAGAATAATAGTAAAAAATGATATTTCCGGAAATTACAATTATTAATGATATGATATTATTAAGATGATATAGATATTATATCTAGGAGGGGTTAATGTTATGAGAAAAAAAGCTTTATGGATAGTTATTGCCATGGTTATCCTTTCTGTTTTTGCTCTTTCTGCTTGTGGCGGTACTGATAATAATCAAAATGCTACAACACCGGAAAATCCTGTTATTCGTGTTTCAACCACAACCTCGGTAAATGATTCTGGTCTGCTGCCTTATTTACAACCTGATTTTGAACAAGAAACAGGTTATACATTGGAAATAACTTCTAATGGCACAGGTGCTGCTATTAAGCTTGGTGAAACCGGCGATACTGATGTACTTCTGGTCCACTCCAAAGCAGCTGAGGAAGAATTTATAAACGCTGGTTTTGGATTGGAAAGGCTCCCCTTTATGTATAACTACTTTGTAATTGTCGGCCCAAGCGATGATCCTGCCGGAGTAAAAGATACCGCTACTGCTGAAGAAGCCTTGGCCGCCATTGCCAATTATGGCAAAACAGAATTTATTTCCCGTGGCGATGATTCGGGTACTCATAAGAAAGAACTGACACTATGGGGAAATATTAACCTGGATCCTACTAAAGAGGCTTGGTATGTTTCTGCCGGTGCTGGTATGGGCGCTGTTTTAAATCAAGCCAGTGAGAGACAAGCATATACATTAACAGATAAAGGTACTTATCTTTCCATGAAAGATAATCTGGAGTTGGATATAGTTCTTGAACAGTCGGATGATTTAAAAAATACTTATTCTTTAATTGCTGTAAATCCTGAAAAACATCAGGGTATCAATGCTGAAGGTGCGGATGTTTTTATTAAATGGATGACTTCTGATGCTACTGCAGATAAAATTGCTAAATATGGTGTTGATGAATACGGTGAAGCACTTTTCTCTATTATGAAATAAGAGATTTGAACTTTCATAAAAATAATAAAAGGGTATGCATTGCATACCCTTTTATTCAGTGTGTTAGTATATTATACTATAGTAGTATTATTCTAGGCGATAGAGTTGAGGATTTATTATGCAAACGTTTCTTGATGCTTTGCAGTTGATTTTTAGTGTTGATGATGAATTGCGCAAGATAATTGCTGTAACATTACAGATGTCTTTAACGAGTACAGCTATTTCGGCTTTAATTGGTATTCCTCTTGGTATTATGTTGGGCTCATATCAATTCCGGGGAAAATCTGTGGTCATGCGCATTGTCAATACTTTGATGGCAATGCCCCCAGTTGTTGCTGGTTTGCTTGTTTTTATGCTGCTTTCTCGACAAGGTCCTTTGGGAACATTTGGTCTTTTATTTTCAGTCCCTGCTATGGTAATGGCTCAGACCATATTGATTACCCCTATTATTGCCGGATTAACTGCCAATCTGGTGGGTACGAAGAGACCACAAATGTTGGAAACCACTTATGGTATTGCTCTTAGCCGCCGGCAAGAGTTGTTATTGATGCTTAATGAATGTAAGCTGCAATTGGTGTTTTTCTTTTTAACTGGCTTTGGACGAGCTATTGCCGAAGTAGGGGCCGTACAATTGGTGGGAGGCAATGTGCAATTTAAAACAAGAGTGATGACTACTGCTATTATGTTGGAAACAAATAAAGGCAACTTCGAATTTGCGGTGGCTTTGGGTATTATATTACTGATTATTGCCTTTGCTGTCAATTCAATAGCTTATAGATTGCAGGGAGTCAAAAATGATTAGTCTAAAAAATATAAAAAAAATATATGGCTCAAGGACTGTGTTGCAAATCGATGATCTTTCTTTTGAGAAGGGTAAAAAATACGCCTTAATTGGGCCTAATGGCTGTGGCAAATCTACTTTATTGCGCATTATGGCAAAGGTTTTGCTGCCCAGTGAGGGTAGTGTTGAAGTTGATATTGCCAAAGATCTGATAGGCTATATGCCACAAAAACCCTATATTTTTGCTCTCAGTGCCTATAAAAATATACTTATAGCTATTAAGAATGGCAGCGCAGAAGAAAAGGATAATGCCGTCAATTGGGCTTTACAGGCTGTAAATATGCAGAATTTTGCCCAAAATAAAGGCAGTTATCTTTCCGGAGGAGAAGCCCAGCGTTTGGCTTTCGCCCGCATGATTGTTTGTAAGCGGCAACTATTATTATTAGATGAGCCGACATCCGCAACAGATATAGCAGGTAATGATCTGATAGAAAACTTGATTAACCAATATGCTGAAAAAACCAAATGCACGGTTATTTTTGCTACACACTCTTTGGTGCAGGCCAGAAATATTGCTGATTATATATTGATGATGAGTGAGGGACTGGTTGTAGAAAAAACTTCGGCGGAGGAACTTTTATTTAATCCTCAGCATGAGGCAACAAAGGAGTTTTTAAAACATTGGCGGTTATAAGTATATAAATATGTTTAAAATAGCTATATAATTTATGTGTAATGTGATAAGCTATTACAAGTAATATTTTAAGGATTTGGGAAAGGAGCGCCTAAACTATGCTTCATGTGGTTTCTCCGAATCAAGCTGCTGCTGAGATTGCAAGCTTGTTTTCACACTTGCATACGGAAGCAGAACTTGTAGGTATACAAGTGGCTGTAGGACGTTTTTTGTCTCAAGATATATATGCCGAGGATAATATCCCCGGTTTTAATCGTTCTACAGTTGATGGCTATGCAGTTGTTGCGGCAGATACTTTTGGTTGTTCACAATCCTTGCCGGCAATTCTGGCATGCGCCGGAGAAGTTGAAATGGGACGGAGGGCTCAGATAAACCTTGATAAGGGGGCATGTGCTTATGTGCCGACCGGCGGACAATTGCCGCACAAGGCAGATGCCATGGTTATGATTGAATATTGTGAGGATTATGGTGATGGCACAATCGGAATTTTGCAAGCGGTTGCTCCTGGGCAAAATATTATTTTTTATGATGATGATGTAAAAAAGGGACAATTGATTTTGTCAGCAGGAACCTTGTTAAAGGCTCATGATATCGGAGCTTTGGCCGCCTCCGGATATGCGGAGGTGATGGTTTCTAAACCGCCTGTTATAGGTATTCTTTCCACAGGTGATGAATTAATTGATGCCAGACAAAAGCCGGATATAGGCCAAATTCGTGATGTTAACAGTTATCTTATTTATGCAGCTGTTCAGGAAATTGGCGGACAAGCTATTATGTATGGCATTTGCCCTGATAAATATAATCTTTTGTTGGAGAAGCTGAAAACCATGTCTGAGCAATGTGACATCTTGTTATTATCCGGCGGCAGTTCTGTTGGTATAAAGGATGCCATGGCAAAGGCTATTGATGATCTAGGCACGGTGCATCTGCATGGCATTGCCATCAAGCCGGGGAAGCCGACTATTGTGGGGGAGATCGCTAAAAAACCGGTGTTTGGTCTGCCGGGTAATCCTATGGCGGCTTATTTTATCTATTATGTTTTTGTTCGTCCTTTGATCCAAAATATGCTGGGGGCAAAAAACAGCTTAAACCCTTCCCTGACAGCTCATTTGGGTTCTACTATTGCTTCTAACCATGGCAGAGAAGAGCTGGTACCTGTACGGTTAGAAAAAGTTGATAATATCTTGATTGCCCAGCCCATCAGAGGCAAATCCGGTTTAATAACGCTTTTTACACAGGCTGATGGGTATATTCGTATTGACCGCGACCAAGAGGGGATTTCCTCCGGTCAGGAGGTAGAGGTAGTAATTTTTTAATACTAGGAGATGTAAAATGGCTTTTCAATATTTATCCAATGTATCCCTGGAACAAGCTATCCCTGAGTATCTTCAGGTGCTTAAAGAGCAGGGTCTAGACCGCAAAACAGAAAATATTTCAGTCTTAGGGGCTGCTGGCCGTATTACAGCAAAGCCCGTTTATGCTAATATCTGCGCTCCGCATTATCATGCATGTGCCATGGATGGTATTGCGCTGGAGGCTAAGCTTACTTTTGGTGCATCTGAAACTACACCGGTTTTTTTAGATGAAGCACAGTTTGTCCGTGTGGATACAGGCGATCCTTTGCCAAAAAATTGCGATGCCGTAGTTATGATTGAATATGTGATTGAAGATGAGGGCGGCATAAAGCTTTTCATGCCCGCTACCCCTTGGCAACATGTGCGGCAGATAGGTGAAGATATTTGTGTGGGCGATATGTTGCTGACATCATATGCTTTGATTACTCCTGCGGCTACGGGAGCCATGCTGGCCAGTGGCATATTGCAGGTTGAAGTGATTAAAAAACCCTTGGTGGGGATTATTCCTACCGGTGATGAGATAGTTCCACCCAGTGAAAATCCTGCCGAAGGGGATATTATAGAATTCAATTCCACTATTTTTAGTGGTATGTTGAAAGAATGGGGAGCAGATATAAAGACCTATCCAGTTATTAAGGATAAACAAAAATTGATAGAAAATGCTATACGTGAAGCGGCGGAGGATTGTGATGTCGTGATTCTGAACGCAGGCTCTTCAGCCGGTCGTGAAGATTTTGCCAAAGCCTCCATTTCATCTGTTGGCAAAGTATTATATCATGGAATTGCTATTCGCCCCGGCAAACCATCCATTCTGGGTTATGTTGGTCCTACTCCTGTATTGGGTGTTCCAGGATACCCTGTGTCGGCTATCCTGGTTTTAGAATATATCTTGCGACCGATTATTGATTTATTATGTGGCCGCAAGGGAAATGAAAGCAATTTAGCGGAAGCCAGATTGACCAGCAACTTCAATTCATCATTAAAATACAGAGAATTTGTGCGTGCCCGTTTAGGCAGTGTTAATAAGCAATTGATTGCTGTCCCTTTGCAAAGAGGAGCAGGAGTGGTTTCATCTTTAGTTAAGGCTGATGGCATTATAGATGTACCGCAAGATGTCGAAGGCTATAAAGCTGGTGATGTAGTGCAAGTGCAATTGCTGAAGCCGCTTGCGGAGATTGAGAAAATGTTGGTTATCACAGGCAGTCATGATCCGCTTATAGATGAGTTGGCTGAATTGATGCGGCAAAAATGGATTGATACGGAAATTGCTTCATCTCATGTGGGCAGCATGGGCGGCATTTTTGCTATCAAGAGAGGTGAGGCTCATTTAGCGGGTGTGCATCTGCTCGATGAGGAAAGCGGTGCCTATAACATTCCTTATCTCAAGCGTTATTTCCCTCAAGACGGAATCATCCTTGTGGAATGTGTAAAACGTATTCAAGGTTTGATGATTGCCAAAGGCAATCCTAAAGGCATAAAAGAGATATCTGATTTGCTCAAGCCGGGTATGCGGTATGTTAACAGGCAAAAAGGTTCAGGTACGCGTATCCTTTTTGATTATATGTGTAAGCAGGAAGCGCTTGATACCTCAAAAATATATGGTTATGGGCGCGAGGAATTTACTCATACTGCTGTGGCAGCTCAGATTGCCTCTGACAGTGCGGATGCCGGCCTGGGAATTTATTCTGCAGCCCAAATATATGATCTGGATTTTGTGCCGATTTGTACTGAACAATATGATCTGTTGATTAATAAAAAAGCTTTTGGACTTGATTCCGTACAGAGATTGCTCGAAATATTGCGTTCTGAGGCTTTTAAGGACCGCATGATGAAGATGGGTGGGTATGAGGTCACTTCCCCGGGAAGAGTTATATATGGTTTGCAGTAGGTGCTGACAGAGGAGATATATATGCATATACTTAAATTGCAATTAGAAACGGCTAAAGGTCAGGCTCCGCTTCCGGTAGATCAACTGATACTTATTGAAGGGAGAGGTATTAAAGGTGACTATCGTCAAGGCGGAGAGCGTCAAGTGAGCCTGATTGGTGCTGATTCTTTGTTACAGATAGAAAACAAAAAGCCTCTTGGCCTTTGCATGCAAAAATTTTCTGCTAATCTTGTAATAGATGGTCTGGAAAAAATGAATTTGCAAGTGGGAGATAAATTTGATATTGGGGATGCGCAATTGCTCGTTACCGGGGTGGGCAAACACTGTTTTGCAGATTGTAAATTGCATCAAAGTGGTGCTGATTGTCCGTTAAAAATGGTTATTTTCGCAAAAATAAGCAAAAGCGGCACGGTTTCCCGTACCACCTTTGCTTAGGCTATTAACTATGAATAGGTGGCATTTACAATGGCGTTAGTAAATGCTACGAATCCAACATAAAATATGGTTGTGGCATAATGTCTAATATAATGTTAATTGCCACAGTTGTATATGATTGTACTTAAATCCAAGTAATATTTTACTAAACAGTGTTTGCCCAATATCATTAAAAAAATCTTATTGTACTAGGCAGCATGGATGCTGCAGCATATCTGACGTTGCTTATTTTAAAAAATAAAAGCCCACTGGTAGAGACAATTCTACTAGTGGGCTCCTTTGCACATTGGCAGGCTAAGAAGTTACCCTCTTAACCCTACGGACGTTGTGACCAATGGCCACTTACGTCTCGGAGCAGAATATTTATATTGTGACTAAATTATACAATATTTCTATGAAAAATACAAGAGGAACATTTTAGATTATAAAAATATATTGGCGGTATTGCTGCTTTTAGCAAAAGAAAACCAGATAATGCATTACCATTATTTTTCTTATTATTGCTGGGTCTTGCATGCTGTCGTTTTGCTTATTTTTCTATAGTTTCATAAATCACTATCCTATTTTAGAGGGTTTTTTGCTTTCTGGCACGAAATAAAATAGGATAGATATTTTGTTGTAAGGAGGTGGGGCGATTTGGCAAAAAAAAAGCGCAGGAGAAAGAACAGCAGAAGAAATGAGATTCAGGGTATAGTGCTGGTTGCCCTGGCCTTGCTGCTTGTGGTTGGTCTGCTTTTAGCCGCATTTTCTACCGATGCCGCTATGGGCACAGTAGGACAAGTTATGACGCTGGTGCTGCAGATATTAGCAGGTAGCGGCGCTATTGCCATACCTTTATTTTTACTGGTATGGGGAATAATGCTTTTTGCCAATAAGGGCAAAAAATTTATCCAATTGCGCTCTTTTGGTCTATTGCTGCTGTTTTTATCTTGCCTGGGCTTCCTGCATTTTGGCAAAACTCTGCTGCCCTTTGCCGATTATATGGCCGAGGCGCTCACAGGCAGCGGCGGTGGTGTGCTGGGGGCAGCAGTCTCATATGCTATGCGTATGGCTTTCGGCCAGGCCGGCGGCATTATTATTTTGGCTGCTTTAGCCGTCATCGGTATAATTCTGGTGACCAGAGTATCTTTATTTGAGCTTTTCAGAAATTTTGGCCTTGATGATGAGGAAAGAAAAGAAAGAAGAGCCGCCAGAAGGGCTGAAAAAGCCGCTCAAAAACAACAATTGCTGGCCGAGATGGAATATGATGATCAGGAGTATGATGATGAATATGCTGGCGATGATGTAATATCTACCGTCGCGCCGCCGATAATCATGCATGAAAGCCAACTCCAGGATATAACAGATGCTTCTGATCAATCAGGACCTAAACCTTTGCCCCGCCCCAATCAATTTGCTGATGAGTTTTTGCCATCTCTCGACGGAGTGGAAATTGCTGCCAAAGAGCAGCCCACCGCTGTGCCGCAGCAGCCTTTTGCTCCTCAGCAGGAAGAAACTTTTAGCGGTACGGAAGATCATGAGCCGTCTTTTGCAGAACCTGCAGCGGTTGCCGCAGCTCTGCCTTTTGTCAAGACCGGAACAGGCTCTGCCATGGAAGCGGCGGCAAATCTGGAGGAAGCCAAAGAATACATATTACCGCCCACAAATCTCATGTCTATGGGCGTTAGGGTCAAAAATCCCCGTATGAATAAAGCTATTGCCGATTCCGTAGCAGTTTTAGAAAGCACATTGAATAATTTTGGTATCAAAGCCAAGGTCACACAGGTTGTAGCAGGTCCTGCTGTGACCCGTTATGAGCTGCAGCCGGCGCCTGGGGTCAAGGTCAGCAAGATAACAGGTTTGGCCGATGATATTGCGCTTAGTTTGGCCGCTACCGATGTGCGTATAGAAGCGCCTATACCGGGCAAGGCTGCCGTCGGTATAGAGGTGCCGCGGGCCGAGATCGCTACGGTCTATTTCAGAGAAGTGATAGAAAGCGAAGCTTTTATCAGCCATCCTTCTAAAATCGCTTTTGCCTTGGGCAAAAATATTTCCGGCGAATCTATAGTAGCCGACCTGTCTAAAATGCCTCATTTGCTGATTGCTGGCGCCACCGGCTCCGGTAAAAGTATTTGCATCAACAGCCTTATTTGCAGCATCTTATATAAAGCTAAGCCAAATGAAGTAAAATTGATGCTGATTGACCCCAAAAAGGTGGAAATGACCGGCTACAAAGGATTGCCACACCTTGTATCTCCGGTCATCACCGATAATAAAAAGGCCGCCGCTTCTCTCAAGTGGGTAGTCAATGAGATGGAAAACCGCTATACTCTGTTTTCGGCTAACGGAGTCAAGGATTTTGGCGGCTTCAACAATAAATTTGCCGACAACCCTTTGCATCAGATTGTCGTTATAATTGATGAATTGGCCGATTTGATGTTTGTTGCACCTGCTGATGTAGAAGAATCAATCTGCCGTTTGGCCCAGATGGCCAGAGCCGCCGGTATCCATTTGGTGGTGGCAACGCAAAGGCCTTCTGTTGATGTCATTACCGGACTGATCAAGGCTAATATCCCATCGCGTATTGCTTTTGCCGTTTCTTCAAATACGGATTCCCGTACCATCTTGGATGTTAGCGGTGCGGAGAAGCTTTTGGGCAGAGGAGATATGCTCTTTTATCCTGTCGGCATACCTAAGCCGCAGCGTATACAAGGTACATATATAGAGGAAAAGGATATTTATAAGTTGGTAGAATATTGTCGCGGTCAAGCAAGCCCGCAATTTTATGAAGAGGTCACCGCTTCAGCTAGGGAAATAGAAAAGGCGGTAGATAATCCAGCGGATGAAGACGCCCTCTTTTTTGAGGCTGCCGAATTGGTGATTTCCACCGGCCAGGCTTCCACTTCCTTTTTACAAAGGCGCTTGCGTATCGGCAACCCCAGAGCAGGCCGTTTGATTGATATATTGGAAGCAAAAGGGGTTGTCAGCGGGCCTGATGGCTCCAAACCGCGCAATGTATTGATGACTATGGACGAATTCAATGAAAGGTTTCGTCCGGCCGGTTATCAATAATGAGCCAAAACAACAAAAAAGAACAAAAAGGGATTTAATTATATCTATAGAATAAATTAACGGCAACTGATTATTTTTGCGAGTATCAGAGGTGAATAATATGAAAAAAATAGGCAGCTATTTAAAAGAGGTACGGGAAAAACGCAGCTATTCCCAGGCTATGGTAGAAGAAGGCACCAAGATACCTATACGTTATATTCAGGCTATAGAAGACGGTGATTTTTCCATACTGCCCGGCAGAGCTTATATCATAGGGTTTATACGTACTTATGCCAAGTTTTTGCAGGTTGATAGCGATGAATTGATAGATTATTATAGGGAAATTTATCCGGATGAAGAAGAAGAAATGATAATTTATAAAACCTATGATAATGAGCATCAGGAAAATTATCATGATGATGTTGATATAAGGCAAACTTATGGCAATTTGCATACTACTCCGATCAGAAAATTGAATGTTAAGCGCTTGATTTTGGCCATAGTTATTGTTGCAGCGATAGTTGTAGTCCTGCTCGTTGTTTTCGCAAAAGGGGCCGGCAATGGGACTGAGGTTAATCTGCCGCAAAACCCTGTTACGCAAACAGACAGCAATAATAACCCGAATCAGGATGCTACTAATATTGATGCCGTTGCCAGCCCCTTGACGGTTAAAGTTATGGCTACGGCAGGTTCCTGCGATTTGTCTGTGGAGACTGATAGTGAGGATAATGTCACCAATTTGACTTTGGAACAAGGTATGCAGATATCTTTTACGGCTGATGAATATATGAAGATTCATTATAGCAAGGCCGCTTCAGTAACTGTCGAGGTCAATGGTCAAAAACAGGAAGCTTTTGCCGCTGATGCTACGGAAATAGATAAGATTTATACCGTAGAAGATTTTCAGCAGCAAACAGAACCGGAAACGCAACCGGATGGGTCTTTATGATGTCGGAAAATATACTGGTCTATTTACGTTCTTTGGGTTGTGCCAAAAACCTGGTCGATTCGGAGATGATGAGCGGCCTTTTATTGGCGCATAATTTTCAATTTGCCGAGCAGCCACAGGATGCTGATGTTATCATCGTCAATACCTGTGGCTTTATTCAGTCTGCGCAGGTAGAGGCCATAGATAATATATTGGAATTGGCGCAGTATAAGGAAATAGGCCGTTGCCGGCTTTTGCTGGCAGTCGGCTGTATGGTGGAAAAATTTCGGCAGGAGATGAGGCAATCCATGCCGGAGATAGATGCTTTTCTAGGCACCTCGGAATATGATAAAATCGCCGTGCTGATAGAAGAAAAACTTGCTCTGCTTCCCCAAAATCCCTGCTTGCCACAAGATCCTTATTTACTACGTTCTTTATCAACACCGTCATATTTGGCTTATTTGAAGGTGGCAGAAGGTTGTGATAACTATTGCGCCTATTGTATGATCCCGCAGTTACGAGGGGCTTATAAAAGCCGGCCCGTATCCGACATAGTGGCGGAGGCGGAATCCCTTTATAAGCGTGGGGTCAAAGAGCTGATTCTGCTGGCTCAAGACCTGACCAATTATGGGCAGGATATTTATGGGCATCCGGCTCTGGCAGAACTGGTGGACCGCATTGCGGATATTCCTTTTGTTTGGATACGCCTACTTT
>CAYRML010000016.1:0-23440 GCA_964425485.1 uncultured Peptococcaceae bacterium
TGTTGCACAATAATCAAAAGTTGATTTCTTTACTATAGCCAGGCACCATGCAAAAAATATTGGCATACTCTGCTATCAGATAAAAAGTTTTTGCCCGGCCATAGGTCATATCAGAGCCGGGCAATGCGGGAGGGTTGATCTGATGGCCAATTATAATCAAAATCAACGTCCTCTTGACAACAGAATACCCTCCGGTAGAGCAAATAACAGAGGCTCGGCCATGCCTCCAAATGGCAGACCGGGTCCGCAAAGCCCGAATACAGGCAGTAAACCTTTCGCAGCCCACGCGCAAAAACCCCTTGCTAGTAATATATTAGGTAATATGGGGAATTTGGGGAATTTGATGAATGCAGGCCTTGGCGGCGGTGGTTTAGGAGCCTTGGGCGGCCTTTTAGGCGGCGGTGGCGGCGGTTTGGGAGCTTTGGCCGGCCTTTTAGGCGGTGGTGCCGGCGGTTTAGGGGCCTTGGGCGGCCTTTTAGGTGGCGGTGGCGGCGGTTTGGGAGCTTTGGGCAGCCTTCTGGGAGGGGGGGCCGGCGCAGGTGGTCTGGGCGCCCTGGGATCGCTTGCCGGAGGTGCCGGCGGCCTTGGCAATTTAGGCGCAATAGCCAGCGCCCTAGGAGGCCTGGGCAACGCGGCACAGGCGGCTGGCGCCGGGACTGGCGCTGGCGCCGCGGCTGCACCGGTAACCGCTACACCTGACCTCTCCGGCTTATTATCCGCTTTGGGCAATATTAATGCTGCCGGTGGAGCCGCACCGGCAGCCGCCACACCCGATCTCTCTAGCATACTATCCGCTTTGGGCAATATTAATGCCACCGGAGGAGCCGCGGCCAACAATGGTATCAACCCCTTAGGCAACCTCAACGGGCAGGACTTACTATCTAAATTGTCAGATCTTCTGGCCAGCATAAATTCAGCCCCAACGACTCCACAAGCAACTGCCCAGGCGGAAGAAGCCAAACCGGGGCCGGGAGCTGCTCCGGATAAAGAAATCATTGTCGGACCACCTCCAGACGGTGAGACCGGTCAGGCAAATCAAGCCGATCCTGAAGCTCTGGCCTCTTTACTGGCGGCCGCAATTGGCAAATTAGGTAGCTTTGGCAATTTAGGAAATATTCCTAAGGCCAATCAACAGCAAAATAATGCGCATAGATCCAACTTTACTGAGCATACAAATAATCAACAAGAGACGCAGGCCGATCATAACTCTGATCCAGAACCAATTATTGAGGCAAATGCAAATGTATATATGCGTCCGATTTACAGTGACAAATTAACCGACGAGCCTTATGATCCCTGTAGCAATTGTCCACATCCCTGCTGGCATTCTAAACAACATTTGCCCAGCTTTAATGAAGTGCTAGAAATGACTGCTAATTGGAATCGTTATTAAAAAGGGGGTATTATAAATGGATAATTTTCAGCTGCCTGCCATTAAGAGCATTGATGAATTGAAAGCCATATTCGAGCAATATAAGTCTTTTCTCTCTGCAGAAAATGTTGCTACCATAGATTCCTTAATCAAGGAAATGGAAAAAGGTCAGGATAACATCAACAAAGATAAGATAAACGCTCTGACTGGATCCTTAAAGAAACAGGCGGAGCAAGAGAAAAAAAATCTATAAAAAACAGAGGCTGATACATATCAAAACCTTGACATGTATCAGCTTTAATTATATATTAATATCGTAAAAAGAAAGGACATGCTATATGGCCAATAAGATGCTGACCAAATTCAAAGAAGCGGCGCAGGCCGGCTTGCCGGTCAGTATCATTGTAATCATCTTAAATTTCACTTTTTGCCCCATGCCCTTTTGGGATCTGATCTCTTTTGCGGTTGGGGCTTTTTTACTGATATTGGGTATGAGTATTTTTATGCTGGGAGCCGATTTGGCCATGATGCCTATTGGTGAAGCTATCGGCGCGGAATTGCCAAAATCCAAAAAGCTGTGGTTTGTGCTCATAGGCTGTATTGTACTGGGCGTTGTCGTAACCATTGCTGAACCTGATTTGCAGCTTTTGACAAGACAAGTGCCCGCTATACCTAATGCTGTGCTGGTCGGCGCCGTAGCTTTTGGCGTCGGCGCTTTTTTAGCCTTGGCTATGCTGCGTATTCTTTTTCAAATATCACTGAATCTACTGTTTATAATTTCTTACATCGCTGTCTTCGTTATCGCTTTACTGCTTGCCCCAGATTATCTGGCCCTAAGCTTCGATTCCGGCGGTGTGACCACAGGCCCGATAACGGTACCTTTTATACTGGCATTAGGTGCAGGCATAGCAGCTGTCAAGGGAGGCATAAATGAGGAAAAGGACAGCTTTGGGCTTTGTGCCTTATGCTCTATCGGCCCAATCATAGCGGTGCTTATATTGGGCGTATTTTTTGATCCGGAGGCTTCCGGCTATGCTTTTGAGGTGGATAAGGATATAAATAGTGTAAGCGGTTTATTTTCTTTATATGCCCATAGTTTCGGCCATTTTTTCAAAACAATACCAATATTACTGGTTCCCCTCTTGATCATTTTTGTCATTTTTCAAATAGTCCGCCTAAAATTGCCTCGACATAAATTAATACGTATTATTATTGGTATAATTTATACTCTATTTGGCCTGTCTATCTTTTTGACTGGCGTCAATGTCGGTTTTATGCCTGCCGGCACTTTCATCGCTGAAGCCCTGGCTTCCGGCGACCATCGATGGCTGTTGCTTCCTTTGTCGGCTGTAATCGGTTTTTGCATCATCTTTGCCGAGCCTACCGTGCATATACTGATTAAACAAGTGGAAGGTATCACCAGTGGCTCCATATCTAAAAGAGTTCTTTTGCTGGCTTTAGCTTCGGGTGTCTGTTTGGCCCTGGTACTATCTACGATTCGCATATTAACCAATACAAGTATCTGGTATTTCCTCTTGCCAGGTTATGCAACTGCCTTGATTATGAGCTTTTTTACACCAAAATTATTCACAGCCATTGCCTTTGACTCCGGCGGCGTAGCGGCCGGAACTATATCCGTGGCTTTCGCTCTGCCTTTTGCCATAGGCATTTGTCAAGCTACGGGTGGAAATGTAATGATAGACGGCTTTGGTATAATCGCCATGGTATCTCTGATGCCAATAATTGCTGTACAGATTATAGGTCTTATCTATCAAAGGCAGCTGATCAAAAATCAATCTTTGGAATTGGCTCAAGCCGCTGATTTCTTTGATAATAAAACAGAATATCTGGGAATGACAGAGTTTAACATCCCCGTGGAACAATCTCTTTTGATAATAGAAGAAGAAAAAAAGCCTGTTAAGATGCCGACAGAAAAAAAGGAGGATTAAAATGCCCCAAACTGCAAGCAATTGCCATTCATTGGTTTTGCTGATTACCATAGTCAATAGAGGCGTAAGTGATAAATTGCATCAGCTTTTTGTCCATGAGGGCAGGCCTTTAGCCCTGCTGACTCTGGGCAAAGGCACGGCTGATACTAAATTATTATCCTATATGGGCATAGGGGAAACAGAAAAAGATATCTTATATTGTATTATGCCCTATACCGAAGCCCTAGAAAAAATAGAAAGCATAAATAGCAACCTCAAGCTCTGCAAACCTGGTAAAGGCATTGCTTTTTGTTTACCAATCGATTGTATAACTAATGCTATTGCTCAAAAATGCCTGCAAGGCTCATGCCAAAATCAAGGAGGGTCCGTCATGCAACAAGAGGAACAAGGTTATCAATATGACCTGATCGTGGCTATAGCCAACCAAGGTTATGCCGACGATGTGATGGATGCGGCCAGGGCCGCCGGTGCTACCGGCGGTACAATGCTGCATGCCAGAGGACTGGGCACTAAATATGCGCAAAAATTCCTGGGTATCAGCCTCCAGGCGGAACCGGAAAAAGATATGATTTGGATCTTGGTCAAAAAAGATAAGCGTCAGCAAATAATGGCCGAGATATTAAAAAAACATGGCCCCCAAACCAAGGCTAACGCCATCACTTTCTCCCTGCCGGTTACCGGAGTAGCTGGACTATGCAGTATAGATAAATAAAATAAAAAGGGGCGGCAGTTTTTAAAAACTGCCGCCCCTTTTTTTATTTTATTTAAAATCTTTTTATGATGTCCGCTACTATCCTGTGGCTGGCCATACCATCACCATATGGATTGATAGCTTTGGCCATTTTATCATATTCTGATTTATCATCCAACAGCAAGCTTACTCCTGCCATGATAGCGTCTTTTTCACTTCCCAACAACCTAGCAGTGCCGGCCTGTACAGCCTCCGGCCTTTCTGTTACTTCTCTTAAAACCAGCACCGGCTTGCCTAATGCCGGGGCCTCTTCCTGTAAACCGCCACTGTCGGTCAAAACAAGTTTGGCCTGATTCATGACCTTAGCGAAAGGTAAATAATCTAAAGGCTCTGTCAGATGGATACGAGGATGATTAGCCAGATAGGTATATGCTATTTCCCGCACCAGCGGATTTTTATGCACGGGGAAAACCACCTCCAGCTGCGAATATTTATCCACGAGCTGGGCCACGGCAGAAAATATCTGATGCATAGGCTGTCCCCAATTTTCCCGCCTATGGCAGGTTAAAAGCAAGACGTCTTTCTGCCAATCCACAGCTTCCAGGCCATAGCTTGACAAATCGCAGTCTTTTTTCACCACTTGCAGCAGGGCATCTATCACTGTATTACCAGTAACCACTATTCTATCGGCAGCCACTTTTTCCGCCAGCAGATTATCCCGGGCTGTGGTGGTAGGAGCAAAATGATAATCAGCCAAAACCCCTGTCAGATGACGATTCAGCTCCTCCGGATAAGGAGCATATTTACAGCCGGTACGCAAGCCGGCCTCCACATGGCCACAAGGTATGCGGCTATAAAAAGCAGCCAGGGCTGCGGCAAAGGTGGTGGTGGTATCGCCATGAACCAAGACTAAGTCCGGCTTTTCTGCCGCCAAAATTTCTCCCAGACCAATAATAACAGTAGAAGTTATATCGGCCAGCGTTTGCCCATGACGCATAATATTAAGATCATAGTCCGGCCAAATAGCAAACAAATCCAGCACCTGATCGAGCATTTCCCGATGTTGGGCAGTGACTGCTATTTTGGCATCTATGCCCTCAGTTTCTTGCAAAAGCCGTACCAAAGGCGCCATTTTAATTGCCTCCGGCCTGGTGCCAAATACGGATATGATTTTCATCCCTAATCCCTTTCGTCTATTTATCTTGATTGGCCTCTTTGACAATATCACTATAACGCACCAGCTCCATGCCAGCCTCTTTGGCTAACTGGCAAGCCAGCTTATCCGGATAATCACTGTCGAAAACCACTTTTTTGATGCCACAGGTGACCATAGCCTTGACGCAGGTGGTGCAAGGCTGAGCCGTAACATAGATCGTTGCCCCGTCCAAAGCCACCCCATAACGGGCAGCAAAATTGCAGATATTGGCCTCTGCATGCTGGGCACGACAGATTTCTTGCCTTTGACCGGAAGGCACACCCAGCTGATCACGCAGGCAACCCACCTCATCACAATGAGGCGAACCAGGCAAAGCCCCGTTATAGCCTGTGCCCAAAATGCGGTTTTCCGGGCTGACGGCCACTGCTCCTACATGTCTGCGTAAGCAGGTGGAACGGGTTGCCACTTGATGAGCAATAGTCATAAAATATTCATCCCAGGACTGGCGCATAAAACACCTGCTTTCTTGCGCTCTTATTTATAAAGAGGAAAGGCCGCGGTCAATTCCTTAACCAAGGCAGCAGCTTTAGTTAATTTGGCATCATCCCTGCTCAAGGCCCAATCTATAGCTTGAGCAATATCTTTCATCTGGTCTTCCTTCATGCCGCGAGTGGTAGCCGCGGGAGTACCCATGCGCACACCACTGGTGATAAATGGGCTTTGGGGATCGAAAGGAATAGTGTTCTTATTGGCTGTTATGCCGATGGAATCCAGAAGATGCTCGGCTTCCTTGCCGGTAAAATCACGACAACGAACATCTACTAAAAGCAAATGATTATCGGTGCCGCCGGAAACCAGGCGGAAGCCTTTTTCCATCAAAGCTTGGGCCAGCACGGCAGCATTTTTCACCACTTGTTGCTGATAGACTTTGAAGGCTGGTTGCTGGGCTTCTTTGAAGGCCACGGCTTTGGCAGCGATCACATGCATCAAAGGACCGCCCTGCAAACCGGGAAATACGGCTTTGTCCACAGCGGCTTTATATTCTTCTTGGCAGAAGATAGCGCCGCCTCTGGGCCCACGCAAAGTTTTATGAGTGGTAGTCGTCACTATATCACAATAGGGAATGGGACTTGGATGCAAATCGGCGGCGATCAAGCCGGCGATATGTGCCATATCAACCATAAGTTTAGCACCACAAGCGTCGGCTATATCAGCCAAAGCCGCAAAATCAATAATACGCGGATAAGCGGAGGCTCCCGCTACAATCAGTTTAGGTTTTTCTGCCAAGGCCTGTTTTTTCAGCGCATCATAATCGATCATTTCCGTTTCCGGACTGACGCCATAAGCCACGAAATTATATTGTCTGCCGGAAAAATTGACCGGGCTGCCATGAGTCAAATGGCCGCCATGAGAAAGGTTCATACCCAAAACCTTATCCCCCGCTTCCAGCAAGACATAGTATGCGGCCATATTGGCCTGGGCACCGGAATGAGGCTGCACATTGACATGATCGGATTTGAAGATAGCTTTGGCCCTGTCGCGAGCCAAATCTTCGGCTATATCCACAAACTGGCAACCACCATAATATCTTTTGCCGGGATAACCTTCAGCATATTTATTAGTCATAACAGAACCCTGAGCCGCCATAACAGCCTCGCTGGTAAAGTTTTCCGAAGCGATCAGTTCGATATTGGTTTGCTGCCTGTCCAACTCCTTATTTATCGCCTCTGCAATTTCAGGATCCACCTTAGTCAGAAAATCCAAATCCATAACAACTTCCTCCGTTTTATATTGATTAATTTTATTATTTAAAAGCATCCTCTATGCCGTGATGGCAGCTGCAAGCATGTTCAACTGGTTTGGGAGCATAATTGGGACCAAACATTTCTTTTTCCAAGGCCGTAATTTTATCCAGGCGCGCTTGATGCCGTCCGCCCGTATATTCCGTTGTAAACCAGACGGTCACTATATCCTTGGCTTCTTCCCATTCTAAAACCCTAGCGCCTAAGACTAGTATATTAGCATTATTATGCTCTCGGCTGGTCAAGGCAGTATAAACATTATGACAAACAGCAGCTCTGATGCGGGGATATTTATTGGCAACAATAGACATGCCAATGCCTGTACCGCAAATCAGAACACCCCTTTCTGTTTCCCCACGGGAAACGGAAAGAGCAACCTCCATGCCATAATCAGGATAGTCTACCGAGTTATCCTCATTAAAACAACCGAGATCCACCACTTGATGTCCCATCTCTTGCAGCAAGGCTTTGACTTTTTCTTTCATAGAATAACCGGCATGGTCATTAGCAATAGGAATAATCATAACGAGCCCCCTTATCTTGATTTTATCTCTGCAATTTATCAAAATTGATAATCAATAGATTTAAGCGTAAGACTTAATAGATTCTCTATCTTAATCGGCTTTCCCTTTTTCTTGCCTGCTTTTTTGCTGATTTTGAGGCTGCAGTTTTTGCCGTAAAATGCGCAGCGTTTTTTCAATTTCGGTCGCACATCGTTCATAGACAGACTGGTCACCGCCAAAAGGATCGCTAATATCACAGCCTCCCACCTCGGCCATAGATAATATCTTATCAGCAAGATCCGGCCTTGATGAGAGCAAGGTATCTTTATGACTTTGTCCCATAGTGATTATAATATCAGCTTCCTCTAAAAGATAAGCGGAGGCCGGGCGACTGCGATGCCCGCTTATATCCAAACCCCTTTTATTCATAGCAAAAATAGCATTGGCAGAAGCCTCATCGCCGGGCATAGCAAAAATGCCGGCTGAGGCAATCTGCGGCTTGTACTGGTTTTGGTCATAAAAACTACGAAAAATAGCCTCTGCCATAGGGCTGCGGCAGGTATTACCGCTGCAAACAAATAATATCTTCATCCTGCTAACTCCTTGGATATCATGGCTCTTATTTTTTCTTATAGGCCGCTTTTTGCAACCGATTCATGATGGCCACACCCAAGCCGCTTTCTTGTGCCACCGTCTCTGCCAACAAACAGGAATATCCCAACACATCCCCCAGGCGGAAGGCCGCAAACAGCTCATGGGCATAACCCTCCAGATCCCCTTCATCAGCCAATATTAAACTTTTAGCTTCCTGTGGTAAAGAATCGGCGCTGCCGGCAAAACATAAAACCAGCGGGTCATGCCCTTTTTCCTTTTCCTTTCGCCAAAGGACTGGCAACTCTTGCCTATGCGCTAAAATGACCTGGGCCTGCGGCGCATAATGAGCATATTTCATGCCGGGAGAAGCCGGTTTTTCCGTCATATCTTGAGCATAAGCCACCGGTCCCAAAAGGGGCGCCAGTTCTTTGGCGCCAATTTTACCCGGACGCAAAATCAGCGATTTTTTGCCGCTCAAATCCAAAACCGTGGATTCTACACCAATCTCCACCGCGCCACTATCAATAATTAGCGGTATCTGGCCGGTAAAATCAGCTTGTACATGAGCGGCCCTGGTGGGGCTGGGACGGCCTGATTTATTAGCCGAAGGAGCGGCTATGGGCAAGCCGGAGGCTTTAATCAAAGATCTGGCAACGCTATGAGCAGGGATGCGCACGGCGACCGTACTCAGCCCCGCCGTTACTAGATCTGGGATGCAATTTTTTTTCGGCAAAATCAAGGTCAACGGCCCAGGGAAAAAGCTCTCCGCCACTTTTCTGGCCACAGCATCTAGCTCTGCAATTTTCATAATATCGTCGATTTCAGCCACATGCACTATCAATGGATTATCCGATGGCCGGCCCTTGACCACAAAGATCTGGGCCACAGCCCTGGCGTCAAGAGCATTAGCGCCAAGCCCATAGACTGTTTCTGTGGGGAAAGCCACTAAATGGCCTTCTCGCAGCAAACAAGCCGCTTTGGATAGTAAAAGCATTTGCTCTTTTTCATCCATCTGAACAGCTATTTTGAGAATTTCCGTGTACATGGCAAACCTTCTTTTTATTATCTATATACAGAAACCAGACCGCGATTATTGCCGCCATAATCCCTGACAGCCTGGCGCACGGTAAAACCTGCGGCCGTCAACAGATCCTGTACAATTTCTTTTTGATCATAACCGATTTCTAAAACAAAATAGCCGCCTGGCCGCAAAACCGCCGGAGCTTGTTTAATCAACCGGTGATAAAAATCCAAGCCATCCTTGCCGCCGGCCAAGGCCAGCCGCGGCTCGCATAAAACATCAGGCGGCAATGTCTCCATATCCGCGTCCTTGACATAAGGAGGATTGGAGATCAAAAGATCGACCTTAAGCCCTTCAGCCAGCAATGGCTCCAAAAGGTCTCCCTGGCGGATACGGCAGCGTTTTTGCAAAGAATGCTTGCTGACATTTTGCCGACAAACCGCCAAAGCCTCATTCGAGATATCACAGAGATAAACCTCCGCCTGCGGCAAATAATAGGCCAAAGCTATGCCCATAGCACCACTACCACAGCAAACATCGGCTATTAAAGGTTTTTTTACGGAACGCAAAAGGTTATTGGCAACATCTGTTACCCTTTCCGTATCCCAGCGAGGAATAAGAACGGCCGGATTGACGATGAAATCCAAAGACATAAATTCCTGACTGCCTAAAATATATTGCAAAGGCTGCTGGTGGCAGCGTTTTTCTACTATTTCCCCCAGTTCCTTCTCCTGCGTAGGCAGTAGTTCCTCATCCTGCTGCAATAAAAGGCCGCCATAAGAGCAAGATAAAATATGGGCGCAAATCAAGCGGGATTCCCTTATGGATTCCTTTATGCCGCAGTTGGATAGCTGTTTTTGAGCCCAAACCAGAGCTTCTTTAACTTTCATAAAAATCACCCCTGCTGTATTAATCTGCGTTTTTCAAACGCTGGGCCTGGTCTGTCGTAATTAAAGCGTCGATAACATCGTCCAAATCTCCCTGGAGTATCCACTCCAATTTATGCAAAGTCAAACCGATGCGATGATCCGTAACACGTCCCTGTGGGAAATTATAGGTGCGAATACGTTCTGAGCGATCCCCGGAACCAACCATGCTTTTTCTGGTATCGGCTTCGGCTCCGGATTGTTCTTCCTGCATTTTTTCCAAAACCCGGGCGCGCAGCACACGCAGCCCTTTATCCTTGTTTTTATGCTGGCTTTTTTCATCCTGACAAGAAACGACAATACCCGTCGGTATATGCGTCAGGCGCACTGCTGATTGCGTAGTATTGACACATTGGCCGCCGGGGCCGGATGCACAAAAAACATCTATACGCACATCATTTGGACCAAATTCCAGCTCCACTTCTTCGGCTTCCGGCATGACAGCAACGGTGGCAGCGGAGGTGTGAATGCGGCCGCTGGATTCCGTTTCCGGCACCCGCTGTACCCGGTGAACGCCGCTTTCAAATTTAAGCCTGCTATAAGCGCCCTTGCCTTCTATGAGAAGGATTATTTCCTTGATGCCGCCAATATCGTTGTAGTTGGCGTCCATGATCTCCATGCGCCAGCTATTTTTTTCCGCATAACGAGTATACATTTTGAACAAATCGGTGGCAAAAAGGGCCGCCTCATCACCACCGGTACCTGCCCTGATTTCCAAAATGACATTTTTATGATCATTGGGATCCTTTGGCAAAAGCAAAACAGTGAGCTTTTCCTGTAAAGCTTCCTTTTTTTGTTTGAGCTCATCTAGTTCCATTTGAGCCAATTCCATCATATCTGCATCATTTTTTTCTTTAAGAATCTGTAGCGCATCCTCAATGCTGGCCTCACAGCTTTTGAACTGGCGAAAAGTTTCTACGATATCCTGCAAATCGGCATGGGCTTTTACATGCTTTTGCCAAACCGATTGCTCCGCTATGATTTGAGGATCAGAGATCAGCTTTGTCAATTTCTCATACTTATCTTCCAGGGCAGATAATTTTTCGATCATGCATATGCTCCTTCGTTAATCTCATGGATTTATTATTGCTTATAGTACGCCCGGCTGCCTAAGATGGTCCGGCTTCTGTCTCAACTTTTTGTTTTTTATTCAGCTCAACAGCGCTGCCGACGGCTATCTCTGCGTTTGGAATCAGCTTTTGCGTCTGAGGTAAAAATTCCGGGACAATCAAATGACCATATTCTGTGGCAAAACCTGGCACGGAGGTCATGGCCGCTATGGCCACTTGTAGCTGCTTCTCGTCCGGTTCTTTAGTGGTCAATCTCTGCATCCATAAACCGGGAGCCGTCAAGCCCCGCACCAACCAATTATTGGGGAAATAAAGCGGCAGCCTGAACAGCTCATAAGAGCCGCCCGCCACCAAAGGCAGTACTGCCAATTTAATCAGAATCCGGTGCAGGGCGTCGGTCTGTCCCACAAAAGTAAAGACCACTATCATCACGATCATGCTCATCAAAATAAAACTGGTGCCGCAGCGGGTATGGATGCGGGAATAGCGGCGGACATTCTCGGGAGTCAGAGGCACATCGGCCTCTATTGCATTGATGGTTTTATGCTCCGCACCATGATAAGCAAAAAGCCTTTGTATATCCGGCATACGGCTGATTAAAACAATATAACCAAAAAAAATGCCGGCACGGAACAGTCCTTCCGTCAGGCTGCGGGCAAAATCGCCGCCGGCTTCCCAAGCAAAATTGCCGACAAAAACCGGTAGAACTACAAAAAGACCGATGGCCATAGCCGCAGCTAAGACAATAGCCAAAGCAATATCCCTGCCAGATAGTTTTTCTTCTTCCGTCTCCCCAGCCTGCGCCGCCGACCAGGCAATATCCTGCATGCCGGTAACCATAGAATAGATAAACGAAACAAATCCTCTGATCACAGGCCAACCCAAAATGGGATATCTTTCCTTAAGGGGTTGTTTGCATTCCGTTTTGCATATTATTTCGCCGTCGGGCTTGCGGCAGGCAATGGCTTTGCCGCCCGGGCCGACCATAGCAATGCCTTCTATAACGGCTTGACCGCCATAATTGGCTTTACCCATATCAAGATCCTCTGTTTTCTATTTATTCCGCTATCTTTTTATTATATACTTCCTTACTATATAATAGCAAGATGAAAATGCTATTTTATCAATAGATAGCCACTAAAATTGATGCTCCAATTATCGGCGAAATCGCTTACACCGCCTTCAGATGAATCTATATAAGAGGCATAAATCTCTTTGACGATAATCCGGGCCTGTATCTGCCCATCAGCAGAAGTAAAATCGAAAATGCCCTCGGACACATCTTCTTGGGGCAGCTCGCTGCTCTCGGCATTTTTATAAAGTTTCTCTGCGATTTGCTTTAGATCAATACGTAGCGGTCGTGAACCTTCTTTGCTCAACAGTAAATTACGCACGGAAAACTGGTCGGAATCAAATTCTACCACTAATTGCACACCATTAGACAAAGAGGTAGAAAATGCTTCTGCGGAAGCATTAGTTTTTTCTATGTTTTTATTTAAGATATAATCAATATCGATCAGATCACTATAGCCGTCGATAGGCAAAGGCTGTCCGCTGGCTATAGCATAATGGAAGCTATTGCTGTCCTGTTGCGAATTTTCAATATCTTGTTCCCAGCTATAAACATAGGCAAAGCCCAGTAATTGCTGGCTGTTCTCTTCGATATTGCTATCCGGAGGCAAATGCGTCAATTCGTGCCGCTCTCTTTCCTGCAAATAGGTGATGGTCGAACAGATTCCTTGGCGATCGGCAAAAGAAAGGTCGTGAGTGCTGGCAATTATACTGTTTTTATCGCTGTCAAGCATATTATTGGCCATAAGTAAAGCATCCAAGCGCTGGGCCTGGCTGTTACAAGATACCTGATAGGCACTCCATGGCCCCACCAATGAAGCTATGGCAAAAGCGGAGCCGAAGATAATGACAAATGCTGTCTTGTGCCCTTTTTTCCATAATAGCCAAATGAGGGAAACTGCCACAAAAATAGCTATGAGCAGCAAATAATAACGCTTTTCTGTAAAGCCATAAGCTTCTATGCGATAATAAAATGCTATTATATATAAAATTAGCGTGGGAATCAAAGTCAGCGGCAACCATCTTTGTATTTTTTTCAGCAAGGAGCCTTCCCCTTGGGCCAGAGGCTTCAAAACCAGGCACAACAATAATCCGCCGGCGAAATGCAACAGCGCCAAGGGACAAACCACACCATGGGGCCAAACGCCCGTAGCCAGAATACGGATGCCATAAATATAAAAAACCACGCTGTAAACAGCAAAAAGAGGCAATAAAATATAGAGAAATACCACTTTCAGCCCGGAAGGATACTGCACCAAGGCCTCTTCTTTTTTGGGGATTTGGCCGAAAAAGAGGCTGAGTAAAAAGACATTGGCGATCACCAACAAAATGCTGGTATAAATATTTTCATCCATAGGCACCAGCAATTGGTCTATGGCAAAAACAATCAGGCATAAGCCGGCTGCCAACAAAGCAGCAAATAGCACAGCCCAGAAAAAACGAGAGATGTTGTGGACAAAAAAGCTCTGGAAATCATCCCGCCCCAAAAAATAGGGTATAGTCAGCCATAAAGAGCAGGCCACCACCGTCACAACCAGGTGAATAATACCCTGCCATTGATTATGAAGAGGGTCGATCAGAACAAAAAAGCCATATAAAAACAGTAAGGCCCCACTGATGGCAAAAATCAGGGCTTTTCTCGACAGGGGTTGGGGGCGGTATTCAAAGTACAAATATCCGCCCAGGAAAATGGGGATAGCCAGTTCCAGCACTAACCATGTTCTTTGCCCTAAAATATTACCTTCGGCAAAGGACATACCGCTGTTTATGGCCCATACACCAAAAATGGCAGCGGCCAGACAAAGCAGCAAAACCAACGGAAATCGTTGAAAAGTACTTCTAAAAATAATAGCGATATTTTTCTTTAACCAAGTTTTTACTTTCAAAGAGAACACCCCTTGCTTTATCTACTATACTTATTTTAATACAACCGGACATATTATGAAAACTATTTTTCTTATTGACAAAAATGTTTTGCTAAAAGTTTCCTTGAAATACCGATTGCTGTTATTGTTTATCCCTGCAATAAAAAAACGACCCTTTAAAGGGTCATTTTTTTATATTCTCTTTTGCGATTTTGGCTAAAGCCTTCACCGCCGTATCTACCTCTTTTTTACTGTTAAAGGCTCCGAAACTGAAGCGTACCGTGCCGCTGTCCAAGGTTCCTATGGTCTTATGCGCTAAAGGCGTGCAATGCAAGCCGCCCCGAACGGCAATATCATACTCATCATCCAAGAGCCAAGTTATCTCGCTGACATCCATGCCTTCAATCAGCAAAGAAACAACAGGCACCCTCTCCCGAGCCTCCGTAGCAGGTGGAACAAATAGGCGCAACCCATCTATCTGAGCCACTTGCTCACAAAAACGCCAGCATAGCTCCATTGTATATTCATAGATTTCTTGCCGGCCCAGTTGAGTCAAAAAGCGCATAGCACCAGATAACCCTGCAATGCCCGGCATGTTGAGGCTACCACTTTCCAGGCGATCCGGATAAAAATCGGGTTGTCGCCAATCCATAGAATTACTGCCCGTACCGCCCAGAATCAATGGCAGCAACTCTGTATCGGGCGCTATGGCCAGACCACCAATACCAGCCGGCCCATAAAGCCCCTTATGCCCGGCAAAAACTAATAGAGAAATGTTCATTTTTTGCATATCAATGGGTAAGAGCCCTGCCGATTGCGCCGTATCGACCAAAAAGGCAATGCTGTGTTTTTTGGCTATAGCCCCAATATCCGCAATAGGCTGAACACTGCCCGTGACATTGGAGGCATGAAGACAAATAATCAGCTTTGTTTCAGGCCGTATGGCCTTGGCAAAATCATCAGCTTGCACATAACCCCAGCGGTCGGCTTCTGTTTTTGTGCATTTGATCAGCCCTTCCTGCTGAAACAGCATCAAAGGCCGCCACAGCGCATTATGCTCCATGCCGGAATATATGACATGGTCGCCCGGTTGCAAAATGCCACGCAAAGCCATGTTAAGGCTGGCCGTGGCGCCGGGAGTAAAAACCAAACGGTTAATATCGGCGCAATTAAAAAAACGGGCCAAATTTTCTCTGGTTGTAAAAAGCAACCGTGAGGCTGCTAAAGACATTTTATAGGCTCCCCGCCCCGGATTAGCGCCATACTCGTCACAGGAGGCAACCAAAGCCTCTTTAACTTGCGGAGGCTTAGGATGCGAACCTGCCGCATTATCAAAAAATATCATCATAAAAGCTCCTTTTCCGGATCTTTGTTATATTTTATGATGATATTTTATAGATGGTGAAAAGTTAAAATTGCTCTTGCGGCAACAACAATTCTATGAGGCGCTGTAAATCATCATCATTATAATATTCGATGATGATCTTGCCCCCCTTACGACCATTCTCAACGGCCACTTTGGTCCCCAGTTGCTGGCGCAAACGCTGACATATTTCTTTGATTATAGGGGCCTGGTCAGCGTTTTTATGGATCTCTTTGCTCTTTTGAGGCATTTTTTGCTGGGACAGCAATCGCGCTGCGCCTTCTGCCTGGCGCACAGACAGACCTTTTTCCGCAATCTGCTTGGCCAGCATGGTTTGCTGCAAAGGATTGCTCAGCATCAAAAGTGCCCGAGCATGGCCGGCCGTCAAATCCCCATTGACAAGCATAGTCTGTATATTTTCGGGCAGGGATAAAAGCCGCAGCATATTTGCTATATGTGGCCGACTTTTGCCCATTTTTTCCGCCAATTGCTCCTGCGTATAGGCAAAAAGCTGCTGCAATTTTTCATAAGTTTGCGCTTCTTCCAAAGCATTGAGATTTTCCCTTTGGATATTTTCTATAAGCGATAATTCCGTAATCTCCGTTTCCGCCAATTGGCGGACTATGCAAGGAATTTCTGACAAAGAGGCCAGTTGTGCCGCCCGCCAACGCCGCTCGCCGGCCACGATCTCATATTCTTTGCCCTTTTCAACAACAATTATAGGCTGTAAAAGCCCGACTTGTTTCAAGGACTGTGCCAATTCCTGCAGTTTTTCCTCAGCAAAAAATTTGCGCGGCTGTTGGGCATTAGGCTTGATTTTTTCCACAGGCAATAATACTATTTGTTCGCCTTTGCGCACCTCTTCCCGATAATCACCGATAAGGGCGGAAAGGCCTCGCCCCAAACCTTTTTTTGCCATGACTACCTCCTGTTATTTCTGTCCGGCCAAAAACTCTTCGGCCAACAGTTGATAAAATTCCGCGCCCTTGGACTTGGGATCATAATAATGGATTGGCAAACCATGGCTGGGCGCCTCGGACAAGCGCACGCTGCGCGGTATCACAGATTTGAAGACTTTATCACCAAAATATTGTCGCACTTCCTCTGCCACCTGCGCGGAGAGATTGGTACGGGAATCATACATGGTCAAAAGCACTCCTTCCAGCTCAAGCTGAGGGTTGAGATGCTTTTTGACCAGCTCTAAAGTGCCCATAAGTTGGCTGACACCTTCCAGCGCATAATATTCGCACTGCAAAGGGATGATGAGGCTGTCGGAGGCTGTTAAGGCATTGATTGTCAGCAAACCCAAAGAGGGCGGACAATCAAGAATAATATAATCATATTTGCCTTGCAAAGGCTTGAGCGCCTTTTTAAGCTTTGATTCCCGCGATATGGCAGAGACCAATTCAATTTCCGCCCCCGCCAGCTGTATGGTTGCAGGCAAAATGTCCAGATTGTCGAAGGCGCTGGTCAAGATCACGGATTCTGCCGGCGCTTCGTTGATCAACACATCATAGACACAATATTGCACCTTGCGGCGATCTACACCGATACCGCTGGTGGCATTGCCTTGAGGATCCATATCCACCAACAAAATTCTTTTACCGGCTTCAGCTAGGTAGGACGAGAGATTAACCACAGTAGTCGTCTTGGCCACGCCACCTTTTTGATTTACTACAGCAACAGTTTTTGTCATTTTGCACCGCCATTATTTTATCCTTACACAAAAACATTCAACATCAATATCTTTTTATCCTGCAACAATGTTTCACGTGAAACATTGTTATTAAAATATATTTACAGTGGCGCTTTTTCCGGCTTACCTTCCCGCCTTGGATATTTTTCCGGGCAATCAGCCTCTTTACAGATCAGGGCGATAGACCTCTTTTCACCACCAGACAAATTATATCTATAAATTTCCTGTAAGCGGCCGCCCAAAAGCTCCAAGGCGCTTTGCGATTTGTCCAGCTCTTCTTGCAGGCCCGGCCCTTTCATAGCCATAAAAATGCCGCCTTTTGCCAAAAAAGGCAAGGCATATTCCAGCAGAACCGGTAAGGCGCTGACCGCACGCGCCATCACCACGGAAAAGGTCTGTCGTAACCAAGGCTCATGCGCGGCCCTTTCCGCCCGCGCGCATAATACGCTGATCTGGGGCAAGTCCAGCTGATCGGCAGTCTGCTGCAAAAAGGCACAGCGTTTCTGCGAAGAATCCAACAATGTCCACTGCAGATGCGGGCTCATAATGGCCAAGGGGATGCCGGGATAACCGGCGCCGCTGCCAATATCCAGGGCTTGGCCTGTCTGCGGTAAAAAGGAAAGTGGCAGCAGGCTGTCCACATAATGCTTTGTCACTGCCTCCGGCTCTGAATCAATAGCCGTCAGGTTAAAGCGTTTATTTACCTCGGTGACCATTTGCCAATGTTTGGCCATCAGCTCCGCTTGCCGTTCATCGACGGCTATGCCCAAAGAGGCAGCCTCTTCTCTTATCTTTTGCTCAAACATAAATTCTTCCTTTTGCTTATTGTTTCACGTGAAACATCAGCCGTTGTTTTTTAGTCTCTGCCGTCTTTTTTCCAAATAAATAATCAGAACATTGATGTCGGCTGGGGACACCCCCGTGATGCGGCCGGCCTGGCCCAAAGAAGCCGGGCGCAGGGCATTAAGCTTTTGCGCCGATTCCACAGAAAGTCCTTTAATCTGCAAATAATCAAGATCGGTCGGCAGCTGCTTTTTCTCCAAACGGCTGAAACGCTCCACCTGTTTTTGCTGTTTTTCTATATAGCCGGCATATTTCAAGGCAATTTCCGCCTGTTCCGCCTCTTGGGCAGAAAGTGGATTTTGCGGGGGCGAAAGCTGGCAAATCTTTTTATAATCTATATCGGGATGACGCAAAAGCTGGGCATAAGTTGTATTGGGTTTTGGGTCTAAGCCCAATTGTGCCAGCTGCTCTTTGTCTGGGCGAGAATTTTGCAGACGGATAATTTCCGCCTGGCAAGTTGCCTCCTTTTTTTCATAAAAAGCGGCTCTGGCTTCATCTATCAAGCCCCACTGCAGGCCCATCCTAGTCAGACGTGCATCAGCATTATCCTGCCGTAAAAGCAATCTGTATTCCGCCAGGGAGGTAAAGAGACGATATGGTTCCTGCACCCCTTTGGTCACCAAATCATCGACCATCACGCCGATATAGGCCTGCGCCCTTGTCAGCGTAAATGCCGGCAGATGTCGTACTTTTGCCGCGGCATTGATACCAGCCAAAAGGCCTTGCGCAGCGGCCTCCTCATAGCCGGAGGTGCCGTTGATCTGCCCGGCAAAAAAAAGTCCGTCGATCTGCTTATGCTCCAAGCGGGTATCTATCTGCGTGGGATCGATGCAATCATATTCGATGGCATAGGCCGGGCGCACTATTTTAACCTGTTCCAGGCCAGGTATAGTTTGCATGAAAGCCAACTGAACCTCCTCCGGTAAGCAGGAAGACATGCCCTGCACATAATATTCGCGACAATCTAGTCCCTCCGGCTCTAAAAAGAGCTGGTGAGAGGTGCGCTCGGCAAAGCGGACCACTTTGTCCTCAATAGAAGGGCAGTAACGTGGCCCAATACCCTCGATAAATCCCGAATAGAGCGGCGAGCGATGCAAATTGTCCCGTATAACCTGATGGGTTCGCTCATTGGTATAGCTGAGCCAGCAGGAGATGCGCGGGCGGGCCAAAGCTTCTTCCTTCTTGGTCAGATAGGAAAAAGCCAAGCCACTGTTATCCCCCGGCTGTTCTTGCGTTTTACTAAAATCGATGCTTCTCTTATCCACCCGCGCCGGGGTGCCTGTCTTAAAACGCGCCATAGGCAATCCCAGATCGCGCAAGGTTTGGCCCAATGATAATACCGGCTGATGGCCCACAGGACCGGAAGCATAGCTGTATTCGCCGATGATGACTTTGCCATTTAAATAGGTGCCACAACATAGAATAATGTTTGGTGCCAAAAAAGTTGCACCATTGGCCATCTTGATGCCTTCGGTCCGGGCATTTTCTATGATTAGTTGCGCAGCTTCTCCTTGGCGCAAAAAAAGATGCGGCTGTTTTTCCAGATATTGGCGCATATTCTGCTGGTAAGAAGGTTTGTCTATTTGCGCACGCAAAGCCTGCACAGCAGGGCCTTTGCCGGTATTGAGCATGCGGATCTGGATTTGGCTTTGATCCGTGATTCTGGCCATGGCGCCGCCCAAAGCATCGATCTCTCGAACCAGAACGCTTTTAGCCGGCCCACCCACAGCAGGATTACAAGGGGTTAAGGCAATGGATTCGGGGCTGAGCGTAATCAATAAGGTTTCTACCCCCATCCTAGCCGCAGCCAGCGCAGCTTCGCAGCCGGCATGGCCGCCGCCCACGACAATCACATCATATTGTCCTGCTAAATATTCCTTTTGTTGCTCCATAAAACAAAGCTCCCCTTAATTTCTTTATTTACCTAAACAAAATTTACTGAAAATACGTGTGATGACTTCCTCTCCTGCTGTTTTACCGCAAATCTCGCCCAAGGCCTGCCAGGCCGCCTCCAGATCGATGGCGGCTATGTCGGCCGGACATCCCTCCTTGATAGCTGCCTTAGCCTGATGCAGAGACTCTTCGGCCAAAAGCAAAGCCTCCTGATGGCGTATATTATTTATCAGCCCCGCCCTTTGGCCACTAACCTGGCCGCTTAAAACCAGTTCTTTGATAGCTTTTTCCATATCTGCAAGTCCGGAGCCGGTTTTTGCGGAAACTAAAACACAGGTTGTCTGCGGATAGGTCTGCTCTAAATATTTGCGCGTACTTTCACCATCTGCCAAATCGCATTTGTTGAGCAAGATCAGCATTTTTTTCTCGGCATATTCTGCTATCAGCTCTTTTTCTTCGGTGCTCAAAGGACGGGAACAATCAAGCACCAAAAGCAGTAGCTGTGCCGCTTCCGCCTTTTGTCGGCTTTTGCTGATGCCTAAAGATTCTGCTTCATCCTCAGCCTTACGCAAGCCGGCCGTATCACTCAAGAGAATGGGCAGACCCGCCAAATTTAGATATTCTTCTATAACATCACGCGTAGTACCCGCCATTTTCGTCACAATAGCCCTTTCCTCGGCTAAAAGTGCATTCAAAAGACTGGATTTGCCTACATTGGCCGCACCTAAAAGGCAAACATTTATGCCCTCTTTAAGAATGCGGCCTTCTTGTGCTCCTTGCAAAAGCCGTTCTATGCGCTGCAAAATATCTTCTATGCGCTCTATGATTTCAGAAGGAGCCAAGACATCCTCATCATCCGGGAAATCCACCCCCACTTCAATAGCGGCCAGCAAATCCAGTAAATCATATTCTATGGGCGCAAGCTCCTGACTGAGCCGGCCGGCAAGCTGTTGAGCCAACATAGAAGCCGCTTCAGGTGTATGAGCCTTAATCAACTCGTCCACAGCCTCGGCTTGTGCCAGATCCAGGCGCCCATTCAAAAAGGCGCGCAAAGTAAATTCCCCGGGTTTAGCCAAACGAGCGCCGGCGGCAATGGAAGCAGCCAGCACTTGTGCCGGCACCTGTGCTCCGCCATGAGATTGTAATTCCACTGTATCTTCCCCCGTATAAGAATGAGGTCCCGGCATATAGACGATGAGGGCGTCATCTATCAGAGTGCCATTTGTTTGGTATATTTTACCATAATGCAAATAGCGCGGCTGCCAAGAAGTAATCGTGCAAATTTTTGCGGCTATAGCCTGTGCTTGTGAGCCGCTGATACGCACGATGCTGATACCGCCGCTGCCTATAGGCGTGGCAATAGCCGCTATAGTATCATCAAGAGCATATTCCTTCAGCCTGCCATGATTTTTCATAATTTCTCCTTTAATATATCCTTTACCATAAAAAGAAAACCCGGTACAAGCCGGGTTTTCTTTTTATTTGCTTTTATTATGGTGTTTTTTCAAGATTACAACCCTTCGATAAGGCTCTTCACCCCGGCTTAATGTATCCACCCTTTTATCATCTTGCAAGGCCAGGTGAACTATGCGCCTTTCATGCGGATTCATGGGTTCCAATTCCAGCCGGCGCCCGGAACGAACGGCTTGGTCAGCCATTTTTTTGGCCAGTTGGCGCAAAGTATCTTCCCTGCTCTTGCGATATCCTTCTACATCCAAAACAATTCGGCAGTGATTTTCTTTACCCCGATTGACGACCAAATTGGCCAAATATTGCAGAGCATTCAAAGTTTCTCCTCTTCTGCCAATCAAAGCGCCCAAACCCATACCACTAAAAGATATCCATAAAATGCCTTCTTTTACTTTGGAGTCATGTTTGGGACTAACCTGCATCCTAGCAAAAACAGGAGTCAAAAAAACAATGGTTTCCTCTGCAGTCTGAGCAAATACGCCGCTGGGTTCTATCAACTCTTCTTCTATTACCGGCGAGGTCGCTGCCGTTTTAACCGTCTCCTGCTTGACTTCTTTATGTTCCTTAAACTCTCTCGGTTCTCTGCTTTTTTTAGAATCCGGAGTTTCTTTATGCCTTGGCTTATCTTTTTGATGGGGAATAGATTCGCAGCTCTTATGCTCAGGTTTTTCTACTTTTTCTGGTTTTTCCTTATTATCAGATTTAACAGCCGCTTGCGGCTTTTGCACAATAACCCGGACACGGGCGCTTTTGCCACCTAAACCTAAAAAGCCTTTGCTGCCAACCTCTAAGATCTCAACTTCCACTTCATCAAGGTCTGCTCCCGCGGCCGCACAAGCCGCATTTAAAGCATCCTCTACTGTTTTGCCACTGGCTTCAAAAATATTATTCACTTTATAGTGCACTCCTCACATATTTTACATGCATTTACAAAGTAGTGATTATTTTTTGCGGTGCTGGTTACTTTTGTTTTTATTACCGCTGTTACTACCACCGCTTTTGCTTTTTCCTTTATTTTTCGCTTCTGGAGAAACAGGCCGGGATTCAGGCATTTCGGCCATAGATTCTTCATCCATAAGGTCTGTACCGTCTGTTGCATCGGTATTAGTTTTATCCTTGTTTAAGTAAATCACGCCCTCTGGCGTACTGACTGTACCCGTAGTTTTTCTGGAATATGGATGGTCTCCATCAAAAACCTCTGCCATAGTTACTGGTTTATTTGTACTTTCTTTAGATCGATCTTTTGACTCTGTTTTAGCTTTAGCTTTGGCTTCTTTTTCTGCCGTTGCTGCTGCAATGGCTTTTTCCAGTTCGGTTGGTTTTTTTGCCTTTTTTGGCGGATTTTCAGCCTCCTCTAAGGCTTTTGCCTCCGCCGCCAAACGATCCTGTCTATCACAAGTTTTATTAACCATATACTGCTGCAACCCGCCCATTACGCTGAAGGTAATCCAATAAATACTCAAAGCTGCTGGGAAGTTTCTGGAGATAAAACCAAAGAAAATCGGCATGACATAGAGCATAATTTTTTGCGTAGGGTTGTTTTGATCCACTGTGGAAAATTTCTGCTGCAGAAAGGTTGCCGCTGCTACGATAACAGGAAAAGCCCAGCCGGTAGGGTCAGGCAAAGATAAATTTTCTATCCACAAAAAAGAGTAATGGACGCCTTCCGGCGGCACAAAATTAAACAAAGTACGATACAGAAGGATCAAAATAGGAAATTGGATCAAAATAGGCAAGCATCCGCTCAAAGGATTGACATTATATTCCTTATAGATACGGAACATTTCTTCCTGTTTCTTCTGCGGATTATCACCATATTTTTTATCCAGCTCTGATATCAATGGTTGTATTTTTTGCATGCCGCGCATTGACCGCATCTGTTTCAGAGTTAGGGGATAGAGAGCAAACTTTATTATGACCGTAAAAAGAACTATCGCCAAAGCATAGCTGGGAATATTTATTACAGTCGTAAATTGATAAAGCAATTGTAAAAAGAAGCTTATGGCTTCCTTCAAACCATCCCAGACGCCGGAAGCCCCAAATAAACTAATATTAAAGAGGAAATCTTGCATTATTTTTCTCCTATATGGCCACAAAAACGTCCAGTTTTTGAGCCTTTTTCTTCAAAAATATAAATTATTTACGCTGGGGAATT
>CAYRML010000017.1:0-23212 GCA_964425485.1 uncultured Peptococcaceae bacterium
CTATCGGCTAGAGGAATATCTTTGGTGACTATCAGCGATCTGCTGCTTGAGGGTGACTGGTATATAGATTTTAATGGTGTGCAGAGATGCAAATAAAAAAGAAGACGCGATCGCGTCTTCTTTTTTATTTGGGTAATTTTACTATGATGTGAAAAATTAAGAAAAAGCAGGAAATATGAAAACTTATGATAAATAAACATAGTCTATAAAGAAGAATAGCGAAGAAAGGATTATAGCAATGAAAAAAAAGCTGATAGTATTGGTAGTTTTGCTGATGATAGTATCATTAGCCTTTCCCTTGAGTGCTGTTGCAGCTACGAATATTACAATGGAGATCAACGGTGCTAAGGTGGTGCCGGATTCGGATCCATTTATCGTTGACGGGGTGACGATGGTGCCGTTGCGCTTTGTCGGTGACCCTATTGGTGCGGCCTTGGCCTGGGATAATGACACTAAGACCGCGACTTTTGCCAAAGGTGATATGTGGGTGCAGATTACTTTAGGCAGTAAAACCGCTTTGGTCAAGGGAGTGCCTAAGACTATGCTGAAAGCGGCCGTGGCCAAAAATGGGCGTATCTTTATGCCGTTGCGTTTTGTGACCGAGGGGTTAGGCGCTACGGTGAACTGGATATCGTCCACGAAGAAAATAGAAATATATTTTTCTGATCTGCCCATGACCTATCCTTCTGTTACAGGTTATTATTATACTTCCGCTTCATGTTCACCATTGCAAACCAATATAAATATGATGACAGATGTGGTGCATTTTGCCTATGAGGTTAATGCCGATGGCAGTATCAGTGATAAAAGCACGCTGGCTGCCGACAAGTTCTTGCCTGATGGTATGAATGTAGCGAAATCTGCTGCGAAAAATACTTTACTTTTGTTCACCACCAAAAATCGCGATGCTTCCGATACCATGCTTGCCAGTGCGCAAACAAGAGCGACGGCTATCGCTAAGATCGTCAATCTGGTAAAAAATAATGGCTATGACGGGGTGGATTTGGATTTTGAAACAGTAAGCACCTTTAGCAGGGTTGATTATGTTTCTTTTGTTAAGGAATTAAAAGCCGCCTTGGGTTCTTCTTATACTTTATCCCTGTCTTTAATGCCAAAGACTAATGATAAGCAGACTTGGCTGAATGGTTATGATTATGCCTCTTTGGCTAAATATGCTGACAGATGTGTGGTCATGCTCTATAATGAACATTATTCTGGCAGCCAGCCGGGACCTGTAGCAAGCACCGATTGGTATGAAGAAACTATACAATATATGTTGCAGTATATACCAGCAGAGAAATTTCATGCTGGTCTAGGATCTTATGGTTACAGCTGGCCAGTTGCAGGCGGCAAGGGAACTGCTGTCCGCATGACGGCCGCTCAGCAGATAGCCGCTCAATATGGAATAATAATACAGCGTGATGCCGCAAGTGGCGTGCCTTGGTTCCGATATACGAAGGAAGACGGTATTGAATATATAGTTTGGTTTGAGGACTCTGTCAGCCTGGCCCAAAAAGCCGCAATAGCCAAAAAATATGATTTGGCCGGTATTGCTGTCTGGCGTATAGATTTTATGTCCGGTAATGATTGGCAAGCCATCAGAAATGCTTTTCTGTAAGATGTAAAAAGGAGGATAGCTGCAGCTATCCTCCTTTTTTTATTTGATTAACTAATAAACCCTAAATAATAAAAATTTCTATTTAAATAGACAAAATGATTTGTAGATGTTATAATAAAACTTGCAGTTTATAAGATGGGATATAAGTATCCCTTTTATCAATACAGAGCAATTTATGTAGCATAAGAGGTGAGATCAGTGCTTTTATCTGGTGGAGAAGTTGTTGTTCAAGCATTAAAAAAAGAAGGAGTGGATATTATTTTCGGTTATCCCGGAGGGGTAGCTTTGCCACTCTATGATTGTTTATATAAATCAGGTATACGTCATATTTTGACGAGACATGAACAAGGAGCTATTCATGCTGCTGACGGTTATGCCAGATTAAGCGGTAAGGTTGGTGTTTGTATTGCCACCTCCGGTCCTGGAGCCACTAATCTGGTGACCGGCATCGCTACGGCACATATGGATTCAGTCCCTTTGGTCTGTATTACTTGCCAGGTGGCTTTGCCTCTTTTGGGCAAGGATTCTTTCCAAGAGGCCGATATTTCCGGGATTGTTGTGCCTATTACCAAACATAATTTCATGATCCGTGATTATCGTATGTTACCGGAAGCGTTAGCCAAGGCCTTTTATATTGCCAGAACGGGACGTCCTGGCCCTGTCTTGATAGATATACCCAAAGATGTTTTAACTCAAAAAATGGAATTCACTTATCCGGAAACCTTGAATATGAGGGGTTATCGGCCGGTATTACATGGTGATGATTCCGCTGTTGCCACTGTTGCCAAAGCGCTGGCCAAAGCAAAAAAGCCTTTGCTGATGATTGGCGGTGGCTGTGTTTCTTCCGATATGACATCCAAGGTGCGTGAATTTATTGACAAAACGGGCATGCTTTTTGTTTCCACTCTGATGGGGCTTTCCGCTGTTGATAAGGGTCATCCCCTTAATCTGGGCATGATAGGCATGCATGGTACTTATGCAGCTAATATCGCTGCCTGCCGTTGTGATTTTTTGCTTAATTTCGGCGCTCGTTTTGACGATAGAGTCACGGGTGCGGTCAGTCAATTTGCACCGCTTGCGGAAATAGCCCATTTTGATGTCGATCCTTCGGAAATTAATAAAATCGTCAAGGTTGATTATAAAGTTCTTGGAGATTTGCGCTGGTCTGTGCCACAATTGCTGTCTTTGGTGGAGACAACCGATCTTGCGGCTTGGCAACAGGAAATCCAGGCAGTGAGGGATGATTATCCTCTGAAATATCATGACGATAAACAGTTTGTGAAGCCGCAGGTGGTAATTGAGAGCATGAATGAATGCCTTTCCGATGATGCTATTATCGTGACGGATGTGGGCCAGCATCAGATGTGGTCCGCCCAATATGCGCATATCACCGGGCCGAGAAGATTTTTATCCTCCGGCGGGCTTGGCACCATGGGTTATGGTTTGCCGGCAGCGATAGGCGCCAGTTTGGCCTGTCCTGATAAAGATGTCTGGCTGATTACCGGTGACGGCAGTATTATGATGAATTGTCAGGAAATAGCCACAGCCGTGGAAGAAAACAGCCGCATAAAAGTACTGATCCTGGATAATCGTGGTCTGGGTATGGTGAGGCAATGGCAAAGACTCTTTTATGATAATCGCTATAGTGGTTCTCGTCATGAAAGACCGACGGATTTTGCTAAGCTGGCGGAAGCGATGGGGGCTAAGGGACTGACTATTCTTAAAAGAGAGGATTTACCTGCCGCTATGGCCGAGGCTGCCAGCTGTGATGGTCCAATCTTCCTGCATATCAGGGTTGACGATGATGAAAATGTCATTCCTATGGTTGCGCCAAATTCGGCTTTGCATCAGATGCTTTATGATTGATGGTATGATGATTTGTATAAATCAGGGCAAGGAACATAATTTGCCAAACTTTGTGATATGATAGTTTAGGAGGTTCATAATGAAGCATACCGTAACTGTGCTGGTAGAAAATCGGCCGGGGGTCTTGACCCATGTTTCCGGATTGATCTCCCGCAGAGGATTTAATATAGAAAGCATTGCCGCCTCTTCAACGGAAGAGCCGGATATCACGCGCATATCTATAGTGGTGGACGTGACTTCTCAGGAAGAATTGGATCAGATCAATACGCAATTGGCTAAATTAATAGAAGTTATCAAGGTGCTGGATATGACTGGTATTGATCATATCACTAGGGAAATGGCTTTGTTGAAAGTACGTGCTTCTTCCGAGAACAGGGCTGATATAACCAATGTGGTGGATATTTTCCGGGCCAAAATTATTGATGTTCATCCGGAAACCATGGTTATTGAAGTAACAGGAGAGGCTACTAAGATAGATGCATTTTGCCATCTAATGGAAAAGCACGGTATCGTAGAAATCATCAGAACCGGTGAAATCTTTTTATCCCGTGCGCCGGAAAGTGCCGCGCAAAGTGTTTTATAATCTATTTGCCAAGGAGGAAAGCCTATAATGAAAATCGGTATTCCGAGGGCTTTAGTATATTACTATTATTTCCCCCTGTGGAGTCGTTTTTTAGAGGAATTAGGGCATGAGGTCGTTGTTTCCCCAGTCACTAATAAAAAGATAGTAAATCAGGGAGCTAAGGTCAGTGTGCCGGAGATTTGTGTTCCCATTAAGATATATAATGGACATATCCTGGATTTGCTTAATATGCCGGAAGTGGATTATATCTTTGCACCGCGTCTTATTACCATAGAAAAAAGAAAAACATTCTGCCCCAAATTTTTGGGTTTGCCGGATATGCTGCGTTATACTTTTCCAGATCAATGGCATCGTTTTATCACGCCTTCTATCAGCGGCAAAAAGGATTGGGAAATGGACGTAAAAGAGCTTTCCGCCGATCCCTTTTTATCGCAATATAGTGATTCTCAACTTAAAAAGGCCTGGCAAAGAGGTGTTGAAGATTGGAAAAAATTCCGCAGCATCAATTTTTTGGGCTATACCATAGAAGAGGCTTTGGAATTATATAAAAAGGATGGTATGCCTGCTCCTAAACAAAGAAAAGAGGATGTTTCCATCGCTATTATTGGTTATGTCTATAATATGTATGACCAATTTGTCAGCATGGAAGCTGTAAAAAAATTGGCTGCTATGGGCGTCAATGTCTATACCTTTGAGATGCTAGAGCAGGAATATATAGATAAGCATATCAAACCCATGAAAAAAGCCGTGTTTTGGACTTTTTCTGATAAGAATTTCGGGGCCGGTATCCAATATTATCAAGATCCTAAGATTGATGGATTGATTTATCTTACGGCTTTTGGCTGCGGCCCGGATTCACTGGTCGGTAAAATGCTGGAATTGGATTCCGATACCTATAACAAACCATTTTTGACTATGCGTGTTGACGAGCATAGTGGCGAAAACCATCTGCAAACTCGCATTGAGGCTTTTGTTGATATGCTGAAACGCAAAAAGCGGCTTATGAAAGAAAATATAAATGCAGTCAAATAAGATTTGATAAAGGAGTAATGTAGAGTGAAATTATCTTATCCCTATATGGGGGAAGCAACTCTGGCCTATCAGAAGCTGGCCACCATGTTCGGACATGAGCTGATCCGTCCTTTAAAACCAACACAAAGGACCATAAATCTGGGAGTGAAATATTCTCCTGAATTTGCCTGTTTTCCACTCAAGGTTCTTTTAGGATCTTATTTGGAGGCCATCGAAAGGGGCGCCGACACTATTGTATCAAGTGGTGGTAAAGGCCCTTGCCGCGCAGGATATTATGGTGAAATGCATCAGAAGATTGTCCGTAATCTGGGCTATGATACAAATATCATTATCATAGACGCGCTGTACCATAATTATAAAATATTGCTTAAAGACCTGAATATCATCCGCGGTAAAACCTCTCTGCGTCAAACATACCATATTTTAAAATTGATATATAAATCACTTAAAGCTATGGATCGGGTGGAAAAGAGAGTCTGCACCATGCGCCCCTATGAGGTGAAAAAAGGTGCGGTCAATAAGATCTGGGCCAATATGCAAAAGATGATAGACGAAGCTTTTACTAAAGAGGCGGTTCAGGAAGCCGAACAAACAGCCATGGCGGCGCTTGATGAAGTGGAAGTGATACCTGTGGCAGAGAAAGATCGCTTGCGTATAGGTATAATTGGCGAGATTTATGTGGTTTTGGAAAGTTCCACCAATATGAATATGGAGCAAAAACTTGCTGATTTGGGTTGCGAGGTCTTGCGCAGTCAATTTTTTGGTGACTGGCTTGACTTCAACATCCTGCCAAATTTTCTTACCCATCCGCATGAAGCCGAAGTAAAAAAAATGGGCCAAGAATTTTTCAATATTCCTATCGGTGGTCATGCACAGGAAAATATGGGTTGGATCAAACAATTTAAGGAATGGGGCTTTGATGGGGTGGTTCATCTTTTCCCCTTTGGTTGCTTGCCTGAGTTGATGTCCCAAAGTGTTATCCCAACCATATCCAGGGATTTAGATATCCCGGTTATTTCCTTCCCCATGGATGAACAAAGCGGTTTGGCAAATAATACAACCAGGCTGGAGGCTTTTATTGATTTGATCAAAGCCAAAAAGTTTGGTGCTGCAAGTACGGAAAAAGGTGGTGCGGCGTAATTATATGGCAAAACAAGTATATTTGGGAGTAGATATCGGTTCTGTTAGTACGAATCTGGTAGCTGTAACACCGGAAGGCGAGGTCATTTTTTCCCGCTATATGCGGGCCGGCGGCCAGCCTATGGAATCGGTCAAAGCATCTTTGAAAGAATTAGCCGAAAAGCATCCTGATATAGAAGTGCTGGGTGTAGGCGCTACCGGCAGCGGACGTCAGTTGGTGGGCATCATGGTCGGTGCGGATGTGATCAAAAATGAGATTACGGCCCATGCTACGGCCACAACATATTTTTATCCCGATGTGCGTACTATTTTTGAGATTGGCGGTCAGGACAGCAAAATCATCAATATCAAAGATGGTATAGTGGTTGACTTTGCTATGAACAGTGTTTGTGCCGCTGGTACTGGTTCCTTCCTCGATCACCAGGCAGAACGCTTACACATACCAATTGAGGAATTCGGAGGCTTGGCTCTTTCCGCGGAGAGGGATGTGCGTATTGCCGGCCGTTGTACGGTTTTTGCTGAATCAGATATGATTGCTAAACAGCAATATGGTTTTTCCAAAGCGGAGATCATCAAGGGATTATGCGAGGCTTTGGTGCGTAACTATATAACCAACCTGGGCCGAGGCAAAAATCTAGAACCTCCTTATGTTTTCCAGGGCGGTGTGGCAGCTAATCAGGGCATTTGTGCGGCCTTTGAAAAAGAAATGGGACATGAAGTTATCGTGCCGGAACATTTTGGCATTATGGGTGCTATCGGTGCCGCTTTGTTGGCTAAGGATAAAATGGCCGGTTCAGATAAAAAAAGCAAATTCCGTGGTTTCGACATGGTTGATATGGAATTTACCTCCATCAGCTTTGAATGTGATCAATGTTCCAATGCCTGTGAGATCATACAGGTTATTCTCAACGATAAGCCGGTTGCCGCTTGGGGCGATCGTTGCGGACGCTATACCAACGAAGTAGCTCAAGATTAAGCATTATAAAAATACACATAAAAAACGCCCCTTAAAAGGGGTGTTTTTTATGTGACTCAGCAACAGCAATTTGTATTAGTATTATCAAAATTGATCAGGCTGCAGGGATCGCCGTTGCTATCACAGATGCGTTTTTCCGGCTCAAAGGCTCCCGGTAAAAAGATTTCCTTATACGTTGTTTGTCTGACAACAATATCTGCCAACAGGTTAATGCTGATAGTGATATTTTCGCAGTCTACGTTGGTAACAATGGCTTTGACAGACAGGACTTTTGTATTCAGACAATCCAGTTGGGAGTTGTTGGTGCAAGCCAATGTAAAGTTTTGGATAGAGGTAAGGTTATAAAGTGTGGCTTCACAGGGGTTGCAGGGGTTATGCAATTGTACGGGGAAATTGAACAGCACGGTAGAAAGGCAAACATTTTTGCAATTCACGCATTGGCAATCACGGCTGATTTCTTGACATGTTATGGGGCCTGCCGGATTAATGGGAATGCAGGTGCCGATTGGGGGCAGATGGCTTGATCCACCGCTATGGATTGGCATACGATGAGCGGGTATCACCACATCCATGGTGATTTCTGAGCATTGATGGCAGCTATCCAACACAACTTGCACCAAGGTTTTGATGCCTTGGGGAGCATGATTCTTGCAATTGCAATTACCCTTGTTGTTCCAATGAAAATTGCTATTGCAATTACATAATAAACCTCTCATAAAAAAACAACACCTCTCATAATGATTTATTTAGTATATCTTATGCAAGAGATGTGCTGCTTGCTAATAAGCACGGACATTTAATATTTATTTTTCCGGTTGCGGGCCGGAAAATTTTTCATATAATAAAGTAAAGGCTGTAAGCGGGACAGCCTTTTAACGGATAAAGAAAGAAATAGACTCTTTATCCCATATATATGCCTAAGGCGGCTCTTTTGAGCCGCCTTTTATAATACGGAATTCAGCATATTTTTAATCCAGAGATTTACTTGGCCCATAAACGGATCAAATTTATCCTCAAAAAATTCATGCATTTCTGTCAGAAGAGCAGCCATCAGATCAACATTTGCTCCATTTTGCTTATGCCTTCTTATGAAGGCTCTTTGTTGTTTTTGTGATAAGAAATAGGGGTCGATTTCTTCCAAAGCGAAGATATCTTCCACCATATCGTAGGCCTCTATCATTTTGTGCATATCAACATCAAAATAATCTTGCACCATGCGGCAGACTCGTTTTACGGTTTCTCGATCCTTTATGGCTTCCAATATTTCTTGGCCCAACAATGGATCCCGCTCTATGGCGGATAATTCGAAGCTCATTTCCACAAAATTATGCGCTTTCCACCAGATAAGATTTTCCGGCAGACGGGTGGCCTCGCGAACCCTATCCATCCAGGGCACTCCTTGTTGGAAACAATACCCCTTTTCGCCGCCTTGCCAAAATTCATCGGCATAATAATCGAGCCCGAGTGGCTCGGTGCCGTGGCTCAATATACCTTTAATAAAGTTTATATTGTCGTGATCATTTTCTTGACACCATTTATAAAATTGCAGCCCGCAAGTATGTGCAGTATCTCTCCAGATGCCGGCATTCATCGCTAGATCGGGAAATAATCCTCCCAAGATCATGGCATTATCTACCGGGGGTAGGATAATTTTATTGCAATAATGATGTACTAATGGGAACATGATATTCTCCTGAAAAATTTTTTGACTTATATTTATTACGAAAAATTTATAAATAGCCCTTCCCAAAAGGGGCAATACGAAGTATTATTATGATATTAAGAAGTAGCCTAACATAGAATTATGATATGTCATAACAGAAGGAGGTATCATAAAATGTCTACAATATCTGCAGTGCCAGTAATGCCTAAAACCCCCGCAAAAAAGCATGTCAGGAATATGATTTTTATGTTGTGCGGTTCTTTGATGGTAACCATCGGATACTGCATGTTTATTCAGCCCAACAACCTTTTGCCCGGTGGCGCATATGGTGTAGCTGCTGTGCTGAACCATTTTACCCCCTTTGTGCCAATTGCAGTTTATCTGGTTATCCTCAATATTCCACTTTTACTTTGGGGTTGGAAACAGCTGAATTTGCGCTTTGCCATATATACTGTCATTGTCATTGCTATGCAAAGTTCCATGCTCTTTTTCTTACAGCCATACTTTCCAACATATACTGCAAACCCACTTTTAGGTTGTATCTTTGGTGGTGTTTTTACGGGCGTGGGCGCCGGTATTATTGTTCGTTATCATGGATCCGGCGGTGGTTTGGAGATAGTTGGCATCATCATGAAAGAACGTACCGATATCAGCATAGGCACAATTTCCCTGTTAGGAAATATTGTGATCGTAGGTCTGGCTGCATTCATTTTTGGTTTTGAAAGAGCCATGTATACCATGGTTAGCCTTTATGTTGTCTCCCATATGTTTAATTCAATTTTAGGAGGTTTTAATTCTAAGCGCAATGTTATAATAATCAGTGAAAAAGGGCAGGATATCGCTAATCAGTTGCTATATCAATTGGGGCGTGGTGTTACGATGCTGCAAGGCGAGGGAGGATATAGCCATGCTCAAAAAGATGTGCTGATTTGCGTGGTCAGCCGCTTTGAATTGGCCTCCCTCAAAGATATTATCAAGGCTGTTGATCCGCAGGCTTTTGTCTGTATCAACGAAACTTATGAAGTAATGGGCCTATTCCCAAGGCATGGCAAGCGTAATATAAGCCGGATGCCCTAAATTATAAACGGGCTATAACTTCGATCTCTACTTTTGCACCCATTGGTAAAGCGGCTACCTGGATAGTAGAGCGGGCCGGATAAGGTTCATTGAAAAATTTACTGTAAACTTCATTTACTTGTGGGAAATCAGCCATATCCGTTAAAAATATAGTGGTTTTAACCACTTGATCCATTTCACAATTGGCGGATGCTAAAATGGCACGAGCATTTTGCAATGATTGTATTGCCTGTTCCGCGGCTGTTTCTGGGAAATTTTTGGCGGTGTCCATGCCAAGCTGGCCGCTGGCAAAAATAAAATTCTCGCTTTGGATGGCTTGGGAATAAGGACCGATAGCCGCTGGAGCAGATTCTGTGCAAACTACAGTTTTTTTCATCATGATATATCTCCTTTTCAAATATATTAATATTCAAATATTCTAGTTTATGAGAAGTTTATCCTGCAATTTTATCAACATAAAAAAGAACCGCCCGGTTCTTTTTTATGTTTATTCTTAAGCTAAATTATTTACCACATGCGCTCAGCCTCCATATATAAGATACAAATATGCCGGTTGCGATTAGATCGTATCTTTATATATTTGCCGCCAAAAATCAGCAGGTAAAATATCTTTTAAGATAACTTGGTCATAGCTTCTTTTATCTCTTAGATAATCGTTTTCATAATCTGACGGATCAAGTAGGGGCAGAATTTTATCCGCGCCGGCTTGTTGCTCTTGCCATAGCAGATGGATGAGGGCATCCATGCCTTTGTTGGCAATGATGCTGCGTAAAGCTTGGGCTTGCTCGCTTTTGGCTAGGCAAAAATGACTGCGGCAGACAAAAGGACGAGCCTGATGTTGTGTGCAAATTTTATTTTTGCTGTCTAAAAAGTAACAACCGTATTGGTGGTTACGTTTGAGGCTGATATCGATGGCGCCATCGGCAAACACTTCTATATAGGCAAAAGCCGTTATTACCTGATGTGCACTATATTGCGACTGTTGTAAAAGAGAGGCCAAAGGCTCGATATCCAATATGGTAAGGGGCGCTCTTTCATGACAGCAGCCATCGCAGCCCTGGCAATCGGTCATATATTGCTGGGCGAAATAGTCTAATGCCGCTAAATAATCGGCGATGGTGGCCGTGTCGTCTTTAATTCTAATATCATAACCCATTTGCCCGTGCCCGAAGGTTACCAGCAGGACTTCTATTTTTTCCGAATTTTTCATTTTTTCTTCATTGTTGATTATTTCTTGATTATTCATTTTTTCATAATCATCCTTTGGCAAGCCAGCACTGTCTGCCAAATCAAAATAGCGCTGGTGATACTGCCCACACCACCTGGAACCGGGGTGATTGCTTCCACAATATTTTCTATAGCCTCATAATCAAAATCACCGCAGATTTTGCCCGGCAACTGAGGATGCTGGTTGATACCCACATCAATGGCGATTTGGCCGGGACGAACATATTTTTCATTTATCATCATGGCTCGTCCGATAGCCGCTACCAGGATATCGGCCTCGCGGCAGAGGGAGGGCAGATCCACGGTCTTGGAATGGCAGATGGTAACAGTAGCGTTTTCCTTCAGCAGTAGCATGGCTAAAGGTTTGCCCACAATCAAAGAGCGGCCGATGATTACGGCTCTTTTGCCCTGAATAGGGATATGATAATGTTTTAATATTTCCAGTACGGCAGCAGCCGTGCAAGGGGCGAAACTGTTGGCAGCATCAGTGAAGACATCAGCCGCCGAGCCCAAGGTCAGACAGTCCACATCTTTTTCTTTTATAATTTTGGCTCTGGCTGCGGCTTCATCTAAATGAGATGGCAACGGGCTGAAGAGTAATATGCCATGCACGGATTTGTTATCACAGAAACTGGTGATGGCATTTTCCAGCTGTTGCTGATTGGTTTCCTGATCGAGAGCAATGATGCGGAAGTCCAGGCCGACTTCCCTGCAGACTTTTATCAGTCCTGATTGATAATAGAGGTCATCAGGTCTTTCCCCCACCCTGATGATGCCCAGGCAGGGCGTGATTTTTTTTTCATGCAATTCCTGTACTATTTTGTGGCTGCGTTCTTTGACTACTTGCGCAACCTCTTTACCAGATAATACTTTGGACATTTGCAGTCTCCTTTGGCTTTGATGATATTTTATTTCGACTTTCTGTCCGTAAGTCCTTTATAATTATGGGCCAATAGACAAAATCAATGTATTTTTTGCTTATAAATTTATATAAATTGTATAATAATAAGAAGGAAAAGTTTGAAAACCACTATATTTTGTGGTATAATAATAAAAAGATGATTAAAGGCAGCCTGATTATTGTTTTTATGGAATAAGGGCTGCTATCTTTGAGTTTTATTTCTTTTTGATTCAATAAATTTGCGGAGGTTTGTCTCGATGAAAGATCTGGAAAACAATCAGGAGAATATCCAATATGATGCCAGTCAGATCCAGATATTAGAAGGGCTGGAAGGGGTGCGGCGGCGCCCTGGCATGTATATTGGTTCTACTGGCTCTCGTGGTTTGCATCATTTGGTTTATGAGATTGTCGATAATAGTATAGACGAGGCCTTGGCCGGTTTTTGTACGGAAATCATAGTGACTATCCATATGGATAACAGCGTGACTGTTAGCGACAATGGCCGTGGTATCCCGGTGGACATCCACGAAAAGACCGGTAAACCGGCTGTGGAAGCTGCACTTACCATGCTGCATGCCGGCGGTAAATTCGGCGGCGGCGGCTATAAGGTCTCCGGCGGCCTGCATGGTGTGGGTATGAGTGTGGTCAACGCGCTTTCTTCCTGGCTAGAGCTGAAAGTTGAAAGAGACGGCTATCTTTATCAGCAGGAATATAAAAGAGGGGCTCCGCTTTATGATTTGCGCAAAATCGGTCTTTCCGATAAGAGCAGCACTACCATAACCTTCAAACCTGATCCGGAAATTTTTGAAGAGGTTATCTATTCCAAGGAAATCCTCATAGCCCGTTTGCGGGAGCTGGCTTTTCTTAATAAAGGTCTAAAAATAGTTTTGATCGATGAACGCGATCAAAACAAAGAATTTTTCCTTTATAACGGTGGCGTTAAAGACTTTGTTGATTTTCTTAATAAAAATAAAGATGTGCTGCATCCGGTCATTTATTTTGAGTCAGAGAAAGAAAAAGTGCAAATAGAAGTAGCTTTGCAATATAATGATGGCTACAGTGAAAATATCTATTCCTATGTCAATAATATCCACACCCAAGAGGGCGGCACCCATGAAATTGGTTTTAAGGCTGCCTTGACTAGGGTGATGAATGATTATGCCCGTAAGCTTAATATCTTGAAGGACGGCAATGCTAATCTTTCCGGTGAGGATATCAGAGAAGGCCTGACCGTGGTCATCAGCGTCAAGGTAGAGGAACCGCAATTTGAAGGGCAAACTAAGACCAAACTGGGCAATACGGAAGTTCGCGGTATCGTTGATGCTGCCGTGGGCGAAGGCATGGGCACCTTTTTGGAGGAAAACCCCGGCCAGGCCCGGCGCATATTGGAAAAGACCATACAAGCCGCCAGAGCCAGGGAAGCGGCCCGCAAAGCCCGCGAATTGACAAGGCGTCAAAGTGCTTTAGAGAAGACCTCTCTGCCCGGCAAATTAGCTGATTGTTCGGTCAAGGATGCCTCTTTATCCGAGCTTTTTCTGGTGGAAGGTGATTCCGCCGGCGGTTCGGCCAAGCAGGGGCGCGACCGTCGTACACAGGCTATTTTGCCTTTGCGCGGCAAAATTTTGAATGTGGAAAAAGCGCGTTTGGATAAGATTTTAGGCAATGAGGAAATCCGGTCTATGATTACAGCCATGGGCACTGGTGTTTCCGATGATTTTGATATAGAAAAGGCCCGCTATCATAAGTTGATCATCATGACGGATGCCGATGTGGATGGCGCCCATATACGCACCTTGCTGTTGACCTTCTTTTTCCGTTATATGCGGCCTTTGGTGGAAGCTGGCTATGTTTATATTGCCCAACCGCCCCTTTATAATGCTAAAGCCAAAAGAGGCAAAGAACAGCATTATTGCTATACGGAAGAAGAATTAGAAGCCTTTTTGGATAAGAATGGTCGGGAGCGTTATGATGTGCAGCGCTATAAAGGCCTGGGTGAAATGAATGCCGAGCAGCTTTGGGAAACCACCATGAATCCGGAAAATCGCACTTTATTGCGGGTGTCATTGGATGATGCCGCTTCAGCCGAGTCCATTTTTAGTGTTCTGATGGGTGATAAAGTGGAGCCCAGGCGCGATTTCATTAATGCTAATGCCAAATATGTTGTCAATCTCGACATCTGATTTTAAGATAGAATGGTGCTGGAGGAGGAAAATATGGATTATATAAATGGAAAGATCCTGAACCGTAATATAGAATCGGAGATGAAAAAATCATATATTGATTATGCCATGAGCGTTATTGTTGGCCGGGCCTTGCCCGATGTGCGTGATGGCTTTAAGCCGGTGCATAGGCGCATCTTATATTCTATGTATGAGCAAGGGATCACGCCGGACAAGCCTCATAAAAAATCAGCCCGTATCGTGGGGGATGTTTTGGGTAAATATCATCCTCATGGTGATACAGCAGTTTATGATGCTTTGGTACGCATGGCACAGGACTTTTCTATTCGCTATCCTTTGGTTGACGGGCAAGGCAACTTTGGTTCCGTGGACGGGGATTCGGCGGCGGCCATGCGTTATACGGAAGTAAAGCTTAAGCATTTCGCCATGGAAATGATGGCGGATATCAATAAAGAAACGGTGGATTTTATTGATAATTATGACGGCAGCGAGAAAGAACCTGCAGTTTTGCCTTCCCGGTTGCCTAACTTACTTGTCAATGGTTCTTCCGGTATTGCTGTGGGTATGGCAACTAATATACCGCCGCATAATTTAGGTGAGGTGGTTGACGGCATAGTGGCTTTGATCGATGATCCGGAAATTACTATAGCGGATCTGATAAAAAAGATTCCGGGCCCGGATTTTCCTACGGCGGCTTTGATATTGGGGACTGAGGGCATCCGTTCCGCCTATGAGACTGGGCGTGGTTCGGTCAAAATCAGGGCTCGTTCTGTCATTGAAAGCATGAACAACAATAAGCAGAGGATACTTATCACGGAACTCCCATATCAGGTAAACAAAGCAGCTTTAATTGAGAAAATTGCTGATCTGGTGCGTGATAAAAGGATAGAAGGCATAACAGATTTGCGGGACGAAAGTGACAAAGATGGTATGCGCGTGGTCATCGAGCTGAAAAAAGAGGCTAATGCCAATGTTATACTTAATCAGCTCTACAAACATACGACACTGCAGACATCTTTTGGTATCAATATGCTGGCTTTGGTCAATGGAGTGCCGCAAGTTTTGAATCTCAAGGAGGTTCTAGAGCATTATGTCGAACATCAAAAAGAGATAATAATCCGCCGCAGCCGTTTCGATCTTAAAAAAGCGCAGGACAGGGCCCATATTGTTGAAGGCTTAAAAATTGCTCTGGATTTTATTGACCAGGTTGTGGAAACCATCCGCTCTGCCGCCAATACCGAAGAGGCCAGAACTAATTTGATGGAACGCTTCGGTCTTTCACAAATTCAGGCGCAAGCTATTTTGGAAATGCGTTTACGCGCTCTGACAGGCATGGAAAGGGAAAAACTGGAAGAAGAATATAAGCAATTGATCAAGACCATTGCTTATTTGACCGAGATCTTAAATAATGAAAAATTGCTCCTTTATATTGTCAAAGACGAGCTGCAGAAAATGCGGGAAAAATATGCCGATCATCGGCGTACCGTGATTACAAAATCCGATGAAGAATTATCCGATGAGGACTTGATTGCTGAAGAAGATATGGTTATTACTATCACCAACAAGGGCTATATCAAACGTATCAGTACCAGCAATTATCGTCAGCAGAAGCGCGGTGGTAAAGGCATCACGGGTATGACTACCAAACAAGAGGATTTTGTGGAGCAACTTTTTATCACCACTACCCACCATTTCCTCATGGTCTTTACCAAAAAAGGGCGCGCTTATAAATTCAAGGTGCATGAAATCCCGGAGGCCGGGCGGCATGCTAAAGGTACCGCTATCGTCAATTTATTGGCCTTGGAAAGCGGCGATAATATGACGGCTGTCATTCCGGTCAAGGAATTCAGCGAAGATCTTTTCCTCTTTATGTGCACGGCCAAAGGTGTGGTCAAGCGCAGTATTTTAAGCGAATATTATTCCAAACGCCAAGCCGGATTTAATGCCATTACCTTAGATGAAGGGGACGAACTGATAAATGTGAAGCTGACTGCCGGCAATGAAGATATAGTTTTGTCCACAGCTATGGGCGCTGCCATCCGCTTTGATGAAAACGAGGTCAGGCCTATGGGACGTCTGGCCAGAGGGGTCAGAGGCATAACTCTGAGCTCGGGTGATTATGTGGTAAGTATGGATTCCATGCGGGAGCTGGATGAATTGCTGGTTATTTCGGAAAAAGGTTATGGCAAGCGTACCCCGCTTGATGATTTCCGCAAAACGAGGCGCGGCGGCAAGGGGGTTTATGCCATGAAGTGTAATGAAAAAACCGGCAAGCTGGCGGCTATCGAGGTTGTTCGCGATGGTGATGAGGGGATGATTATTTCCCGTGATGGTATCATCATCCGCATTGATGCTGCCGATATTTCTAAGCAAGGGCGTTATGCTCAGGGTGTACGCGTTATCAAGTTGGATGAAGGGGATATCGTGGTTGATATGGCTAAAGTCATTACCAAAGATGATGATCCGGAAAAAGATATAGAGATAGAAGATTAGTAAATAAAAGAGACATTCCCAGATGGGAATGCCTCTTTTATTTTACAGCTTAAGTTTTTTCTTCATAGCCTCATAATTGACGCTGTAGGTGAGCGCATTTTGCGCCGTAATCAGTCCTTCTTCATAAAGATTGTAAATACTGTTATCCATAGAAATCATGCCCATATCGGCCGAGGAGTAGATGGTGGAGTCTATTTGGTGGATTTTTGACTCCCTTATCATATTGCGGATGGCATTGTTACAGATCATGATCTCAAAAGCCGGCACCAATGTGCCCTGGGTGGATGGTATCAGCTGTTGAGAGATGACTGCCTGCAGCACCATGGCAAGCTGGATACGCACCTGTTTTTGCTGCTCGGAGGGGAAGACATCTATGATGCGGTCTATGGTATTGGCCGCGCCCAATGTATGCAGAGTGGAAAAGACTAGCTGGCCGGTTTCCGCCGCGGATAAGGCGATGGATATTGTTTCTAGATCGCGAGCTTCTCCTAATAATATTACATTTGGCGCTTCCCGCAACGCCGCTTTTAATCCTTGGGCATAGCTGGGAGTATCGATATATATCTCCCTCTGAGTAACGATGCTTTTATCGTGTTTATGGATGAATTCCAAGGGATCTTCCAGCGTTATGATATGGGCTTGGCGATTTTTATTGATTTTATCTATGAGGCAGGCCAAAGTTGTTGATTTACCGCTGCCGGCTGGGCCGGTGACCAGGATAAAGCCTTTTGTACGTTTATGTAATGCCAGCACTTCGGCCGGGATCCTCAATTTTTCCGGTTGCGGCAGTTCGAAGAACATTATTTTTAATACGGCGGCCATAGAGCCCCTTTGCATAAAAGTGTTGGCCCGGAAGCGCCCAACTTGCGGCAAGGAAAAGGAAAAGTCATCATCCAAACACTTTTCCAGAATGGCTATATCGCGGCCGGACAATTCATATATCTCCTCTATCAGATTTTTGGTGTTGAAAGGTAAAAGTTTTTCTCCCTTGGAGATAATATTACCGTTTTGTTTGTAGGATAAGGCTTTGCCGGCGATGATAAAAACATCAGAGGCTTGATTTTGTACTGCCTGATTAAGTATTTGTTTAATATCCAAGGCCACACCTGCTTTCTTTTCAAAAAAATCTTATTCGACTTCCACGGGGGTGCTGTCGAATTCTATTTTATAATCATCATAATCCCATTGTGATTTCAGGACGAGCTTGCGGCAAACGACCTGATAATTGCCGCCTTGATTGTCCACAACCAACAGCAGCTCCTGATTGTCCGAGGCATCGATATGATAGGTATTTTGGGCAAGCGGCCGTCCGCTTTTCAGCTTGGCTTCGATATCTGCCAATTGTTCTTCGGCTTTATTGTCTGCTTCATAATACGCGCTAACAGATTGGGCGGTTTTTTGTGTCAGTTGCCAATCATTGTTAGCGGTTAAGAGAGCCAGCGAACCCAAGGTGATCAGGCACAAGATGATAAAAATCATGATGATTGAAGGGCCGCCCAAACCCAAGGGCATTTTGAACTTTTGTTTATTATTCATAGCCGACACCTCCTAACGCAAGCCTTTCGGCATTGATGCCGCTATAGTATTTTTTGCTTTGCAGTTGATAAATGGTCTTGTCGTTAGCATCAGTAGGCGAACTTATGATATATGTATAGATTAACATGGCCCCGGAGGGGCGCTCTTGTACTTCCGTTTGTCTGCTCAGCCGATAAACGGCTTTATCTTTATCCGTCTGTTGCCATTGTTCATCAAAATATACAGTTTGCGCCGTCAAATCAATTTGTTGCCAATCTTGGTTTTTATCTAATTCCGCGGCTGACTGGGCCACTAAAATAGCACTGTTTAAGTCCAGGCTTTGCCGGGACAAGCCATCTGCTCTAGCAAAAACTTGGATTACGATGGCACAGGCGAAAGCTAAAAAGGCAAGGACTATGATCATTTCCATGAGAAAAAGATGGGTTTTGGAAATGTTGTTGCTTTTTATCATCATCATACCCCCTGCTCCGTACGCAAAGAGAGGGTCAAGGAACGGCTTTGTCCATTATGGTTCAGGCAGTCGATTTGCAGTATGTTATTATTCAAAGACAGGGCCAGACCATAACTGGGTATGATGGCCAGTCCGTCAGCAAGTCTAAAATCGGCTCCTTTGCTGATATACATTTCGCAAAGATTGCCCTGGTATTCATAAATCCATGTTTCATTGAGTTGGTCGTCTTGCTTATCTTGCAGCACCAGCACATCAACACCTTCTTTTTGCAGCACCTTTATCGAGCCCATCTCATCGGCCTGACGCACTTTTGTGCTGATATAAGAAAGGGGAGTGCGATATTGGAAATTTGAGTCGGCAGCATCATTGATGCTGCTATATGTATTGGCGGCTAGAATAACTGTGATAAGGGAGCTGAAAGCAAAAATAAAGAGTACCATCATGACCAATATGAAGCTCCAGGATTTATTATTATGGACAAAACTTGATTTTTTTGGCATGTCCTTTTCTCCTTAATCTTTTGCAGCTGCCAGGTCGATAACGATAATATCCGGCAAAATATTGGCGGCAAACACCTCATAGTGCACGATAAAACGTTTATGATCATAAGAGATACCGTAATTATCCTCCAGATATTGTATATCAGGAGGATACATGCCTTCTATGGCATAGCATTGTACGGTTGCCCTCTTGAGAGCATCCGTCAATATTTGCCTGCTTTGCTGATCGGAAGAGGCGGAAATGCCGCCGACGCCAAGAAAGACGAAGATAAAAAGGCAGAAGAATACTATTATGGGGATGACAAGTTGCCGCCACAAGCCATCTTTTTTTTGACCTATCTTTATCATAAGCAGCTCCTATCCCATGGTGGATAATATGCCTAAAAGCGGGAACATCACAGATATCAGCACGGATCCTACTAGAACCGAGATGATGGTGATGGAAACAGGCTCTATCAAAGCGACTTTCTGCGAGAGGGCGCTTTGGTATTCCTCTTCATAGAGGTTGGCCACATATTGAGCGGCGCTGTCTATGGAGCCGGTATGGCTGCCCATAGCCAGTATACCCATAGCCGAGTGCGAAAAAAGGCCAATCTCCGCCAAAGTCTTGATTAAGGAGAAGTCTTTTTGGTCTTGATTGTGTATGGCCGTCACGATCTTCTCTCTGATAAATTGATCCTGAACCGCCTGAGCTGACATCTGTAAAGATTGCATGGTGTCCAATCCGCTGGACATCATCATTGATAAAGAGGAAGTGAAGGTGACCAGCGAGAAATTTTCCCTAGCTTTTTTGCCGGCAATAAAATGGGAGAAGGCTGAATTGTCCTTTTGCTTTTTGCTGAAAATGATATATAATATCAGCAAAACAGCCATTATGATTATAAATATCCAGTAATAGCTATTGATCCAGGCGCCGAAGCTCATCATGGAGATAGCCCAGGGGGACATGTGAGCGCCTAGGTTATTGAACACTTGCTGAAATACCGGCAGCACTTTTACAGATAAAAAGACCAATACCGCCAGCATCATGATGATCAGTACGGTTGGATAGGCTACGGCACCTTTCACAGTCTCTTTCATCTCATGCTGTCGGTCATAATATGCGGATAATGAAGACATAACGACATCTAACTGGCCAGATTTGGTGCCGATCTCCACCATATTGATCATATGTTCGGGAAAAACTTTTGTTTCTTGCAGAGCCTGAGCCAAAGAGACATTATCGCTCAATTTATCTGCTATGGTGGCAAAAAGCTGTTTGCGGGGGGTCTCCTTTGTATCATCGGCAATCATTTGTATGCCATTATGGATCAGCATGCCGGATTTAATCATCATAGCGGCTTGTTGGCAGAAAATGGCCAGTTCTTTATCGGAAAGTGGTTTCATAACCATACCTCCATGATTGCCTTTTAAGGCAGAATAAACTTTGCTTTTACCATCATTATAAAGAAAAAGCTCGATATAAACAAGATTTTGTTACTAAAGTTGATACTTAATTGTAAAATAAATAAATATATTTGATAGATTTTACTGAATTTTTATTGTATAATTTATAATAGGGTATGTTTTAAATAAAATTACTTTTTCCTTTGGCAAAATTGTCAAATTTTTAAACAAGGGATGGTAGTTCTGCTATGGCTAAAAATCGAGAACATAATAGCAGTATATTGGAGATACAAATGCTGGGAGATTTTTCTTTGAGTTATAATGGTCATTGCCTTTTTGGGGATAAAGTTCGCAGCAAGCAATTATGGAATCTTCTGGAATACCTTTTGGTCAATCGCAACAGAGAGGTGTCCAGTGAACGTATAATGCAGGCCTTATGGCCTGATGATGATATAGAAGATCCAGCTAATGCTTTGAAAAATCTGGTTTATCGTCTGAGGAATATGCTGAAAAAATCCTTGCATATATCTTCCGGGGATATCATCGTTTATAACCATGGAACATATGTTTGGAACTCAACTTTTCCCTGCAAGATTGATGTTGACGTCTTGGAATCGGCATATGAATCCATACATAACAACCCTATTGATGCACAGAACCTGAGAAAAAAATATAATGAAATCATCAAAATATACCGCGGCGGATTTTTGCCTCAGTCTTCCTATAAAGACTGGGTGATTCCTTTGGCGGTATATTATCAAAGAATTTATATGGAAACAGTGGATAAGTATTGTCAGCTGCTGCTTATGGAAAAAGATTTTTCGGCTATTCAGGAAATTTGCCTACATGCTATTTCTATGGATCCTTTTATTGAAATAAATCATGCTTTATTGATAAAATCCCTAATCGGCGCCCATAATTATGATAAGGCTTTAGATCATTATAATGATGTTTGCAAAATGTTTTATGACGAGCTTGGTGTCAAACCTTCGGAGATTATCACTGATTTATACCAGGAAATTTCTCAACAGAATATGGGCACAGGCAGTGATCTTGTCTCTATCAAAGAGGATCTGAACGAAATCTCTGATATTTCAGGCGCTCTTTATTGCAATTATGATATGTTCAAGATGATTTACAGGCTGGAGGCCAGAGCAGCCGAGCGTTCTGGGAAATCGATATATATCGCTTTGTTGACTGTGAACACAAAAGAAGAAAAAATCATACCGACCCCCAATATGGAAAAAGCTTTTGCCCTGATAAAAAATATGATTATGGACTCTTTACGCAAAGATGATATTATAACCAGATATGGCAAAACCCAGTTTTTACTGATGCTTTCCAACCTGACTTATGAAAATTGCAATATGGTGTTGGATCGTCTGATTAAAAATATAAATGCCAGCTATATAGGTAAAGATTTTAAATTGCTGGGGCAAATGCAGCCTTTGGATCATGTCGGATGGGGTGATATTGATGCCTAAATTTAAAGATAAACCGATAGCAGGTAATATATCACGCTTTCGCTTGCAGCTGCAAAAAACCGATAATTATGATCTGGCCGGTTCTTTATATAATGATTATTATGGTTTTGCCATTGATTTTTCTGGTGTCAGGTATCTGCTGAGCATTTTAGATGAGTTTTTTGATTATGTCAATTTTCCTCAGGCCGGCAATAAGAAAAGAAGTTTTGCGGCCGAGAAAAATAAAAGCGCTGAAGGATTATCTTTTATGTTGCGGGATATAAAGCCTGAAGAACAACTGCAGGCAGATACTGATGATTATATTATTCTCCATGTTCAGTTTCGACAATATTCTTCCTGGCAGGGGATCTTACAATGGCCAAAAGAAAAGAAAACCCTACGATTTCGCAGTGAACTGGAATTGGTACAACTGTTGGCAAATTTGATATAATAGTATAAAAAATATATAATGTGAGAAAAAAATAAATTTTTGATGAAAATCATCGAAAATTTATTTTTTTATGACCGATTTGTGACTGTTACTTCTCATAATAATGGTATATATTGGTCAAAGAATATCCATTTAATTTTTTGGCTAAGAAATTCGGAGGTATAAAAATGGAAAGCAATAGTGCTGATAAGGGTAAAGCTACATTTACTATAAAAATTGATTTCCAGCAACATTATACCTGGCAAGGTGTTATTTTTTGGGTGGAAGGCGGCAAAAGTCAGAAATTTCGCAGTGAGCTGGAAATGATGAAGCTGATGATGGAAGCCCTTGCAGAGCATAATGACAAGGAGCAGGAGCCACCTTCTTGGGATGAAGGTGAGGTGTGAAATATATGAAACGTAAAATATGGTTTATATCCCTTCTTGCCGCAGTCTTTATTTTTGCATCCGTGACCGGTGTATCAGCTGCAGGGTATTTTAATACTGATGATGTGTCCAAAGGGCTTATATATGTCAGTTGTAATGCTGACGGCAAACTGAAGGTTATAATCCAAAAAGGCGATACTAAATACACCTATGACCTTAATAGTGCAGGTGTAACGGAAACCTTCCCTTTGCAAATGGGAAATGGGACCTATAAAATCAGTCTTTTTAAAAACACCTCCGGTAC
>CAYRML010000018.1:0-21666 GCA_964425485.1 uncultured Peptococcaceae bacterium
TCAGCTGCTCATTTTCCTCGGCTGTAGTACGGAAATTGCCGGGAAAAAGCTCTCCTAAATAGCGAAAAACAGGCGGCAAGGAAGCTGTCAGGTGAATATCGGAACAATTATTGGCTCTGGCAAAAGCAATCAATTCTTCTATAGTTGTCATGGCAACCTCCAATTATTTTATTCCACAAAATAAGTCAGCTTCAGCATTTCTTCTATGGTAGTAACACCATTTAGGACCAGCTCTTTCATGCTGTCATGTAAACTTTTCATGCCTTGCTGTTTAACAACATATTCATAAATAGCATCACTGGATTCTTTTTGCATGATCATATGACGTATATTTCTATCGATGGACAGAATCTCATGTATGGCCATCCGCCCCTTATAACCTGTATTATTACAAAAATGGCAGCCCTTACCTTTTTTAAGCTTTTCCACATCTGCTCCCAACATGGCTTTTTCCGCTTCATCAGGAGCATATTCATAGCCACAGCTTGGGCAAATCTTGCGTACCAGTCGCTGGGCAACCACGCCCACAAGCGAGCTAGCTAGCAGATAATAAGGCACCTCCATATCTTCCAAACGTACGATGGTAGAAATCGCATCATTGGTATGTAAGGTTGATAAAACCAAGTGGCCGGTAATAGCCGCCCGGATAGAGATGGATGCCGTCTGATTATCCCTGGTTTCTCCTACCATGACAATATCCGGATCCTGGCGCAGCAAAGCCCGTAAGCCGGATTCAAAAGAAAGCCCGGCCAAATTATTTACCTGCATCTGATTGATTTTAGGGATACTCCGTTCCACAGGATCTTCAATAGTGGAGATATTTACCTGCTTTTGGGCCAGATATTCTATAGCCATATAAAGAGTGGTGGTTTTACCACTGCCGGTAGGACCGGTCAAATAGATAATACCATTGGGGTTTTGCAGCATAGCAAGAAACTTTTGATAATTATCGTCATCCATACCGAATTGACCGGAAAAATCGATCTTGGTATTGGTGGTCAAAAAGCGCAGGACAGCCTTTTCTCCCCACACTGTGGGGACGACGGAAACGCGTATATTCATTTCCTGGCCTTCCAGCTTTATCTTAAAATGTCCATCCTGCGGCGCGCGTTTTTCTGCAATGTCCATACTGGATAAGATCTTGATGCGGGCGATCAACGATTGATGTACGCTGACGGCCAAAGTCAGATATTCTAGCAGCATACCATCAATACGCATGCGTATCATAATCTTATCTTCAAACGGTTCAATATGAATATCACTGGCATTGGCGTTAAAACCGCGCACCAAAAGAGAATTGAGCAATTTTACCACAGGCACGGAATTATCAGCTTCCACTTGATATTCATCCAATTCCTGTGCCTCAAGGCCCATGACTCTGTTTGCCTCGCGCGCTACCAGTTTGGCTTCCACCTCTGAATAATATTTATCAATAGCCCGGGATATATTTTCTTTTTCCGCCAGACAAATAACTATCTGCATATTAGTGCCCTGGCGTAAATCCTCTAAAGCATAAAAATTCAGCGGATCGCTGACGGCGGTATATAATTTGCCGTCTTTTTCCTTCAAGGCTATTACATTATATTTAACCGCCAATTGCTTTGGTATACGGGCAACGGCATCAATACTGGGAGTATATCCTTTCAAATCGACAAGGGGCACATGCATAATCTGCCCCAGCGCCTCCAAAATCTGTCTTTCAGTGACATAGCCCAATTCAATAAGAATATTTCCCAGCAGTTTGCCTTTTTCTTTATTTTGTTTTTGTAGCGCAATCTGTAATTGTTCTTCGGTAATATAGCCGTATTGTTTCAGCACATCACCAATACGTATACTTTTCAAATCACATCACATCCTTAGGGTATTGTGGCGGGATCAGGGGCCGATGCTGTCCAGCAAGGTGTCATACTTAAAAATCAATACCGGATTGGCAGCCGCAAGCGACATATCAATATCGCTGCCGCTCCCATCCTGTACAGAGATATCGGCTAATCTCATATTAAGCACTTCCATAGAAGAGCCCGTATAATATCTTTTGTTGCTATCCCTATCATAAATCTCGATTTGCAAATCCACAATATATTTATCATAGCATCGTACATACATAACCACCGTACTATTATTATAAAATTCATGGCCATAAAAATCTATAAATTGGCTGGATCCACTTTTTTTATACATCAAATGTCCATAAGTAACACTGTTTTCATCAGCATCCACAAAAACGGCCTCGGCCTCTAGAGGCACATTAACCTCATCAATAGTGACTATTTTTAAATCAGTACAATAAATGATCTTTTCGCTGACCCAATTATAGATATTATCGCCGATCATTTTACTTTCATTAGATACGGATGTAGAGGTCAGCCCATTAAAAGCAGACATCAATGTACCTGATGTAAAAATTATCACAACAGACACTATCAGCAAGGTAACTGTGATTTCTATCAGTGTCAATCCTTTAGCATTGAGCTTTTTCATCAGGTATCACCTGCCTTGTCAAAACCTAAGTTCAAGGAGTGTAAGAATTAGGGGTAAAAATATGTACATTGATATCCGGGAAGCCATTTTCATAGGCCTTAGTATAAGTACCGCCGATACTGAATTCCGAACCATTCAGCACAAAGCGAATAAGCCCGGCCCCGGCGTCAGTCTTAACTACATCAGGATAAAGGGCTTGCTCCGCACCTTCCAGCACGGCTGCGGAATTTTGACCGGCATTTTTGGCATCGGTACTGCGATTGAAAAAAATACCGGCGGAAAAAAATCCCGTGACTAAAATCACAGCCACAATAGCTAAAATAGCGACGGCCACAATAGTTTCTATCAAAGTCATACCCCGTATATCTTGTCTAAGCTTCATTACAAAACCCCCTCTACGGGTTTTCATAACCACTAAGCACCCATTGGCCACTTCTGCCGCTGCCCCCCTCCGGGTCGCTGATAGTGGCAGGGAAATCGATAAAAATATCCATACCAAAAACAACATCCACGGCTCTTACGCCGCCATGGACATGTGTGCCATCACCTACATTTACAGAAGATCCTGCTGCGCCATAGATATAACCATAAAAATCTTTTGGCCCATTAACTATAATTAAGGTGCCTCCGCCATCCACAATAATATATAAATTAGGGTTATCAGTATTTTCTGTCTGCATCTTATCTAAAGTCAATGTGGTGCCGGAAGGCACATAAAGATATATATTTCCCGATCCCTGCGTCCTCAAAGTATTAATAGAAATCTTGCCACCAACTACATAATAAGAATCTCTGCCATCACTACGCCCTAACACAGTATTGGAATTATTATACACCTCGGCATTTTCCGGCTGCGGAGGCATAGAAGGCGCTGCAACCAGTGCCGGCACTTTGGAGACGATGACAGATACAGGCTTTGACGATCCGGTATAAGGAATCCCTACATTATAAACAGATGCAGTCACATTGCTAGCAATGTTATTCTCTACTGTGAGGGTGCCGCTGATCAAGAGAGGACTGTTAGTGCTATAGGCAGTAACGGATTTGGCAGTCACATCTCCATTAATAGTAGCGCCTCCATTGATGTTAACACTGGAGGAACTTACCTGTCCGACAATTTGCGAATAAGAACTCAAGGTAAGAGAGCCAGCGGTTACATCACCTGTGACTTTGGCTTTGCCGGATAAATTAAGAGTATTGGCTGTTATATTGCCGGTCACAGTGACATCACCGCTGATATTGACCACATCACTAGTGATATTATTGTTTATTTGGCTATAATTAGCAGCATTGACAGTTTGTGCAGTAATAGCGGTGTATATCTTCGCATGATCATATATATTCACAACACCTGGCGTATGTATCTCGGTATCAGTATCTTCTCTCTCACAACAACCAGTATATGGACCAACTGTGACCGTATTAAAAATAAAAATGTCTTTGCCGCTTATAACATCACCATGAACATGTGCATTGGGATAATAACTGGCCTGCAACCATAAAGGAGTATCTACATATATATTACCGCGCAAGATCACATTCTGTATATTCTTACTTTTTGTATCAAGCTTGACATTGCCCTCAGCAGATTCCAAGTATAAACCCGTCCCTGCACCGGTTTGCAAACCATAAATAAGTCCTCTGGCAGATGCGATATTAAAGATAGCAAAAGAAGACAATTCACCGCCATCCCTAAAAATTAAACGTGCAGATACCGATTTAGCACTATTGCCCACTGTGGCTGTAGCTGTAATCAAAATAGTATCGCTATGACCAAATTGTTCCCTTTTGATAGTAGCGGTACAGCTTCCCATATAGCCATCGATACCCTCAAATTGGAAATCATTTATAGTACAAGAGCCATTAGAAGAATACATAAGATCCAATATGCTTTTGCCATTTTCAGTGGGCTGGGGTCCTTGGATCTCATAGGCCAAGGCATTGACCACCGAACGCGCGGTAAAATAAGCCTGCCTTTCCGAATTATTGTTGGTGCTGCGCAGATTATAAGAAAGAGACATAGTAAGCACAGCAGCCACAGCAATCACCAAAACCATACTGATGATAACAGTCCACAGTAAGACATAGCCTTTATCATTATTGATTTTATGGCCGGGATTATCGCTAATTTTACTCACCTCATTACTGATCAAGTGGCTCATACATCAAAATCTCAAACATGATATTTATATCATATTGTTTGATAAAATTGAACCCCGCCAGTTCCTCGTTGGCCAGTGGGATCTCCTTAAGAGTAAAACCGGAAATATGGATAGACTTATTCTTACTTATACTGTCCACCATGTCCACAAAGTCACTTTTGCTGCCAATAGCCTTAACTTCCGCCGTACTTTTCAGCACATAGCCTGAAGAATCTGTTTCTTCTTCATTTTTTGCAGTCACATCCTTTGCGGCCTGGGCTGTCTTGCCATTACTTTTATCCTCATTGTCAGAGGGTTTTTCTTCTTCCGTAGCAGTTGACACCACAGTCTTATTATCGGCATCGCCCTCTTGCAACAGCAAATCATCATAGCTATAAACAGGCTCATAAGAAGGTTCTGTTATAACTAAATCAGAAGATACTATATGGTATTTTTGCAGCAAGCTAGTAATCAGATCATCCAGCTCATCAGTCGACAGGGGCTTATAATAATTAGCCGCTTCTTGCCTGACCTGCCATTGTAAGGAAGCTATATCCTTTTCCATCTGTTCTAAGCCGCTGATAGCCTGGCGCATTTGTATTTCGACCATTTCATTTTCCGCAATTTCATCCTGCAAGACAGTGTATTGCTCATATACAGGCTTGATCAAAAGATAAAATATACCCAAAACCAGCACTAAACAAATAAGGGCGCAAACCATTATCTTCTCTCGGTTGCTAAGCCCAGCTTTTCCAGCCAATATTAATTCACCACCTTCAACCTGCACATAACCTTAAACCCATATTTATTATCTTCGTTCAGAGAATACCCCTCATAAAGAATATTGCTAAAAAGTCCTGTTTTTTTTAAATCGGAAATATAAATTGGGATAGAATTAACATTATTGGCTGCTGCCGCAATCTCTAAATAAGCCGTATTTTTATCAAATAACATAGTATTGACGGTAATATGGCCGCCATTGCACAGATCTATCAATAAAAAGTCCTCTTCATCCATCACCTTAAAAGAAGAAAAAGATTTAGCGATCATATCGAGATTATTTTTTTTGCTCTGCAAATCTAAAACTTTTGTCTCAGCAGCCAAGGCCTCTTGATAAGCATTTTTTTCAACCGGATCCTGAATATAGGCATTGACGGCCACTATATCATTGTTAATACTATATAGGCTAAAGCGAAAATAGCCATAAACAGCAACCATGATAACCGCCACCAAAAGTATCATTATCACCATTTTATTACTGCCTTTTTTGCCTCGGCCAGAGGATATATAATCTTTATAACTAAGATAAAAGTTGATATCCTTGGGTTTTAATTTTTGCGCCATCTGATAATCTCACTTCCTCTCTATCAAATTTCCGATAGCAAATATATAATCAGACAGCAAAAACCCCGCTGTTGCAAGATTTTTATTGATAATAACAGCCTTGTTCTCCGGCAAAACCTGCGCGTTTATATCCATATAATTACTGATATTACAGCAAAAGTTATTCTCATCTTCTTGCAGCCCGCAGAAATAAACGTCGGATATTTCATATTCATTTTTTTGTGAGGAGTGGAATTGGCGCAAAGAGGAAACAATGCCCAGAACCTCTGTCTGCCATTTCTCGGTATTTTGTTCGGATAACAAATGCGAGCGATTGGAAAAAGCATATTTGCCGTTAATGAACAAAATAGCAAAAATATTTTGTCCATCAATAATCAGCAGCACATATGTTTTATTTTGCAGTTCTTGTAAATAATAAGCCAATTTAATTACACAATTCAGTGATATATCAATAGCAGCCAATTTGATGCCGGCCGCTGCAAATAAATCAATATAACTTTCTACCAAGCTTTTTTGAATGGCGCTGCATAAAATATGCTTGTTATCCACAACTGAATAATCATATAACAGCTCTTCATAAGTATCAGCCACCTCCACAAAGACGCTTTTGGTAAAATCCAACAAATGCTTTTGTGGCAAAACCGGGACCTCCATTAATTTTGTGAGGATAGAGCTGCTGTCCACCACCAGACGCGCATTTCTTGTGGGCAATTTGCCAGCTTTGCGCAACTCGACCAATATAGTATGCAAGGCAGGCTCATCCGTAATCAGGCCATTGATAGCGGATCCCTGTGGCAATCTCACACAAGCGGCGGTATTTACTTTTATCCTACTTTTAGAAACATCGCCCGAAATAACACTGAGTATGCCGCTGCTGAGGCAGACAGATGTATTAAGCATAAAAAAGACCCCTTTCTTAGCCGATGCCTTGATAGAGTTGATAAATGGGCATCATAACGGAAATCATAACGGTCCCCACCAGGCCAGCCATAATCAGGATGAGCAAAGGTTCAATAAAAGCTGTCAGCCTTTGGGTAGCCATTTCAGCCTCATAGTCAAAGGCATCCGCTACAGAATTGAGCATTTCATCTAATTTACCGGTTTCTTCACCTATAAGAACAGTAGAGGCCAGCTTGCCGTCAAAAACATTGATCTTTTTTATGGCCTGGGACAGCACCCCGCCATTACGCACTGCCGTAATCACATCATCAAACAGGGAAGATACATAACGGTTGCCCACCGTTTCCCGCGATATTTGCAAAGCCCGGATAATGGGTAAACCGCTGGAATAAAGGGAACTAAGAGTGCGGGAAAAACGGGCGGTGTAAATGATTTTCAGCAATTTACCGATTTTGGGCAATTTAAGCTTGGTCTTATCCACAGACATGCGGACGCTGTCCATCTTGCTCAGCGCGGAAATGACGCCAATAATCGCTACTATAATGATTAAGACCCACAGCCAATTCTCAAGCAAGCCATTGCTGATGGCCATAATAGCGCGTGTGGTAAAAGGCAAATCCAGGTCCATATCTTCAAAAACCACGAAAATTTCCGGCAGTACAAAGGTAAAAATTATGATCATAACCCCAATAGTGACAAATAAAAGTAAGGTAGGATAAGTCATGGAATTTTTTATTTTCAGCCTCAGCCTATGCTCTTTTTCATAATGATTAGCCATCTTTATGGCGGTATGATCCAGCTGACCGCTCGATTCGCCGGCATAAAACATATGTATCAATAATTCCGGAAAAGTTTCTCCCTGCTCCTTCATGGCCACGGAAAGGCTGTTGCCTTGCTGAAGAGAGCGAGAAAGCTGAGTATAGACATTACGCACCCTAGGATCAAGATCACGCTGCATAATGATGCTTACGGCACGGGTCAAAGCCACGCCTGAACCAAGCATGGTTCCGATCTGGCGGCAAAAATCAGCAATTTCCGTAGCCTTCAGCTTTTGAGAGGCAGGCGTCACACTTTTTTTCGCCTCTTTATAATTGAGCAAAAACAGCTTCTGATCACGTAATTTGACAGACAGTTGCAGCACATTATCAGCATCCACTTGACCCTGATGGGTTTTCCCGGATAGATCCTTAGCTGTATATTTATAGCTGGGCACAAAACCATTCCTTTCATATCTTCCAGTCCATAAAATTTTTACCGACATAGATATGGAAAATATTTTTATAGCGAAACAATTCTATGATAAAAGCATTAATAATACTATTTTTGACATTATTATATAATTATATATTACAAACCAAATATATGTAAATACCAGCCGATCAAATCTTTAGCATAAAGCAGAGAAATAAAGACACCCAAGCACAAACAAGGTCCGAAAGCAAAATGGGCCTTGCGGTTTTCTTTATTCAGGCGCAGCAGATAAATACCATAAATACCACCCCAGAGCAGGGCGATAAAAGTAGCCAGCAAGGCACCCTGCCAGCCCAGCATCAGGCCGCAGACCGCCATCAGCTTGATATCACCGCCGCCAAAGCAATCGGGAATCGCCAGCGTCAGCAGAAACATAGGCAGGCTGATCACTACCAAACCAATCAAATGGGACAACAATGTGGTTTCAGGCGAGAAAAACAGCATAAGTATGGCCGGTACCAGCAATAACAGCACCAAGATATTGGGTATCTCCATGGTATCTTTATCAATAAAAGCAATGGTTAAAAGCAAAGCCGCAGCAGCAAAAGCGATAAAGGACCAGGCGGAAAATCCCCCACGACAAAAAATCAACAGCGCCGCCAGGCCCATCATGGCCTCTACCACAGGATAACGCGGCGAAATCTTTTCCCGACAGCCTTTGCAGCGCCCCCGCAGGCATAAGAAGCTGAATAAAGGCACCAGCTCGGCGGCCCTAAGGTTACGTTTGCAGCTGGGGCAAAATGAACGCCCCTTGGCCACTGAAATATGCAGAGGTAGGCGGTAAATAACCACATTTAAGAAGCTGCCGATGCAGCAGCCACAGAAAAATATGAAAAATCCCAGCAAAAAGTATAAAAAATAGAGCATCGCATCCACCTTGCACCTAAAATATAAAATTCAATCCGGCAGTAAGAATTACTAAATACCCCCGCCGGCCGGCGGGGGTATTTATGTAGTTATTTATCGATTACGGGGTAGCGTCGGTAACAGTAAACATTTCTTCACCGTTAGCTGTATCAGGTGCGGCTTTATATACGACCTGTTTGGCGCCATCACCGGTGACAATTGTGAAGGTCTCAATCTTGGCATGACTATCAACAGTCAGAGTACCTGTGGTCAATGTGGTTGACATGCCGGACAAAGCATTAACATCAGCGATTTTGGATTCAATATAACCAGGGATGTCAGCAATAGCCATACCTGCACCGTATCTGTCGGAAGCAACAGTTTGTGCACCAACCAGAAAAGTTCTCGCTTCAGAGATAGCTGTTTTTTCTTTAGACTTGTCAATATAACCTGTCATAGCAGGAATAGCAATAGCAGCCAAAACAGCAATAATAACTAAAACAACAATAAGTTCAACCAAGGTAAAACCTTTTTTGTCTTTTTTAAGTTTTTGCAAATTAAACATATGTATTACTCCTTTCTTTTCTTTACATTTTATATCTAAAAATCATTAACATGATTTCGATATCAAAAAACACAAAAGATAGCTGCGAGAAATTATCAGGAAGCTATCATAGAAAAATAAAGCCATAAAGGATATGGCTTGTCTTATTAACTTTATTTTGCAACCCTAGATTGACCATAATCTATAATACTCCATACATTTACAGAGGCAACCGGCTGTCCTATCCTCAAAAAGGACTTAGACCCATGGCTTTGCGTCACATATTTTCATATGCTTTGCCTTTAAGACATATAAATACAGAAACACCCACCTACCCCCATATTATACCTTTATTGGCAATAAGTGTCAATAATTGTCGTAAATATTTTTTATTATTTTATTTAATAACAATATCTATCATTAACATATATTAAGATTAGATCAGCCACGGTAAATTCCCTTTTACAAATTTACATATTTTCCCATAAAAAAATCCGGTTAATTAACCGGATTTTTTTTAATATTATTTTAATCAAGCTCGTGGATAAACAGACCGCTTCTCAGCTTAGGCTCAAACCAGGTGGATTTGGGAGGCATTAATTTTCCAGCATCGGAAACAGCAAAAAGCTCCTCTATCTGCGTCGGATACATAGCAAAAGCTAAGCACATATCACTATTGGCTCTTTTCTCCAACTCCTTCAGTCCCCTGATACCGCCAACAAAATCGATTCGTTTGTCTTTGCGTGGATCCTGGATGCCTAAAATCGGCGTCAGGAGATTATCCTGAAGTAAAGATACATCCAGGCCTTGGACAGGGTCTTGAGAACGTATTGAATCCTTGGCCGTCAGCTTATACCACTGACCATCCAGATACATACCAATATCAGCCTTAATCTGGGGCTTGTACGGATCTGTGCCGGTTTCTTCAATATCGAAGGATTTGGTCACTTCCCGCAAAAATTCTTCTTTGCTATAGCCGTTCAGATCTTTGACCACGCGATTATAGTCCATGATCATCAACTGATCATGCGGAAAAAGCACAGATAAGAAATAATTGAATTCCTCATCACCGCTGTAATCAGGATGTTCAGCACGTCTTTTCAGGCCGACTTTGACGGCAGAGGCAGTGCGATGATGGCCGTCAGCTATATAAATGCTCTCGATTTCCGCAAAAGCTGCACCAATATCTGCAATATCGTAATCATCATCAATGCGCCATACGGCATGCCGAATACCATCGGGCGAGGTGAAATCATATAAAGGAGCCTTCTTTTTTATCTTATCAACTACTTGATCGATAGTCTTATGGGCATGATAGGCCAAAAAAATAGGACCGGTCTGAGCATTGCAGATATCAACATGATTGATGCGGTCAATCTCTTTATCCTCCCTGGTATTCTCATGCTTCTTGATGACATTATTAAGATAATCATCAATAGCGGCGCAACCCACCAAACCTGTCTGCGCGCGGCCATTCATAGTCAGCTCATAAATATAGTAGCAGTTTTTGCCTTCCCGAACAAAGATGCCCTCTTGTACCATCTGCCACAGCATATCTCTGGCTTTAGCATAAACCATATCATCATAAGGGCTGACCTCCGGCGGAAATTGGGTCTCCGCCCGGTCTATCTGCAAAAAGGACAGCGGCTCTTTGACAACTTCAGCCAATGCCTCTTCTCGATTATAAACATCATAGGGCAATGCAGCCACCTGGCTGGCAATATCTTCCCTCGGCCTGATAGCATCAAACGGTCTGATAACAGCCAAACTAATTCCTCCTTAATTAATCAATAAATTTATGATAACTTAAAAGCCTTTTTCAAAACATAGCTTTTGACCTGGCTCAATTCTTCCAAAGTACAACTGGTTCCTTCCCGACCGATACCGGTCATCTTATAACCACCGAAGGGCTGCCCCGTCTGACGATAATTGCCATGATCGTTGAGCACCACAGCGCCGGCCTGAAGCTGGCGGCCAACACGCAGAGCGCGCATGATATCCTTAGTGATGACACCCGAAGAAAGCCCATATTGCGTGGCATTGGCGATCTCTATGCCTTCCTCCTCCGTAGAAAAGGGGATAAGGGGGAAAATCGGCCCGAATATTTCCATATCAAGGGCCACATCCATATCCTTTCTCACATCGGCTAAAACCGTCGGCGGCATAAAAGCACCTTGGTGTTTGCCTCCAAGCAGGCATTTGGCTCCGGCGGCCAAGGTGGCCTCAATTTGTCGCTGCACCCTTTCCGCCGCCTCCTCGGAAATCAAACAACTCATATCATTGCTTTCATCCATGGCATCGCCCATTTTGACCTTTTTCAGGCGTTCCACAAGCTTTGCAGTAAATTCATCATATATTTTTTGCTGCACTATCAATCTCTTGCAGGAACAGCAGGTCTGTCCGGCATTGACAATACGGCTGCTGGCAATACTTTCCACAGCTGCATCCACATCTGCATCTTCAAAAATCAAAGTAGGGTCATTACCCCCCAGCTCCAAGAACATATGCTTGAGCGAGCCGGCGCCAATTTGCGCCATTTTGATGCCGGTTTGGGTGCTGCCGGTGAGGCTGATGGCCTGCACATCCGCATGGGCCAGCAGATATTCCGTGCAATCATCCCTGGTGCAAACCATTCCTTGGCAAACACCTTCGGGCAAACCGGCCTCATGCAGGAGCTCAATAATTTTCAGCACCGCCAGTGGATCACGAGAGGGAGCCTTGACAATGCAGACATTGCCCATAATCAAAGCTGGGGCAACCTTATGCGCCATCATCTTAGTGGGATAATTGAAAGGCACCACACAGGCAACCGTACCTAAAGGCTCGCGTGTGGTAAATATGAGATCATTCTCAAAAATACCGCTTTGATTATCGGTACGGATAACCTCGCCATAGAGATGACTGGCCCTTTCCACGAAAGCACGGGTCACAGCCGCCACATCGGTATTATCAGCTCGGCTTTGCTTGATGGGCTTACACAGCTCCGCAGTCAGCAGAACAGAAAGCTCTTCCAGGTTTTCTCCTACCAAATCAGCAAAATCATAGAGTATCTTAGCTCGTCTGTGCATGGGCAGATTGCCCCAGCTTTTCTTGGCGGCCGTAGCTTTGGCCACCATAGCCTTAATCTCCTGAGGGCCGGATACGGGCACTTCGCCCACCAAAGCGCCGCTAGCAGGATTATAGACCTTCAGCATCTCTGTCATCTTAAGGACCTCCTTATTTGATGGCTCTGGTTTTTAGTACTCCTTCAATAGCTTCAATTTTCTCGATCATTTGCGGGGTAGTCGGCGTTTCCAAATCAACGAGGGTATAAGCCCAGTCACCCTTGCTTTTATTCGTCATATCGGAAATGTTGATATTTTCACCTGCCAAAGTGGCAGTGAATTGGCCCAACATATTAGGAATATTGTGATGGCAAATAGCAATACGTCCGGCCTGGGTGCATACACCCATAGAACAACTGGGATAATTGACGGAATTTTTGATATTACCATTTTCCAAATAATCCTTAAGTTGGTTAGCGGCCATTATGGCACAATTATCTTCCGATTCCTTAGTGGAAGCTCCCAGATGCGGGATAGCGATAACATTTTTCATCAAAGCAGTTTTAGGCACAGGAAAATCCGTGATATAACGGCCGACTCTACCGGATTCCAAAGCCTCAATCATATCATCATCGTTGACCAAAGAATCGCGGGAAAAATTGAGGATAACAACCCCCTCTTTCATCATATCAAAGGCCTTTTTATTGAACATGCCCTTAGTAGCGTCGGATAAGGGAGTATGCACGGTAATATAATCGCATTCCCTAAAAATTTCCTCGATAGCAGTAGTATGTTTGATATATTTAGAAAGCTTCCAAGCCGCATCCACAGAGATAAAGGGGTCAAAACCATAAACATCCATACCTAATTTGTTGGCGGCATTAGCTACCAGCACGCCAACCTTGCCTAAACCGATAACCCCCAGTTTTTTGCCCTTAATTTCCTGACCGGCAAATTGAGCCTTATTTTTTTCCACCAATTTGGCCACATCCGGATCATCCTTGACGCTATTGACCCAATTGATGCCTTCCACCATGTTGCGGGAGGCCACCAACAAAGCCGCAATAACCAATTCTTTGACGCCATTGGCATTGGCTCCGGGCGTATTGAATACCACAATGCCCCGATCCGCGCATTTGTCTAAAGGAATATTATTGACACCGGCACCGGCGCGGGCAATGGCCAAAAGATTAGAAGATAATTCCACTTCATGCAGATTAGCGCTTCTAACCAGCACCCCATTGGCTTGCTGAAAATCTTCTACTTGTTGGAAATTATCTTTCAAGAGATTTAAACCAATATCGGCAATTTTATTCAAGCATATATATTTGAACATATTTTTCTACCCCTTATTTTGTATTTTCTGCTTCAAATAAAGTCATAAATTTAATCAAAGCTTCTACACCGGCCAAAGGCATGGCATTATAGAGGCTGGCTCTCATACCACCAACAGTACGATGGCCCTTGATATTTTCAAAACCGGCGGCTTTGGCCTCTTTGACAAATTTGGCATCCAATTCATCATCCCCTGTAACAAAAGGAATATTCATCAAAGACCGGTCTTTTTTGGCCACGGTACCTTTGAAGAGCTTGCTATTATCCAGATAATTATATAAAAGTGCGGCTTTTTTCTCATTACGTTTTTGCATTTCCGTCAATCCACCCATTTCTTTTACCAGTTTGAAAACTTTGCCGCAGATATAAATACCATAGCAGGGCGGAGTATTATACAAAGAATTATTATCAGCATGGATTTTATATTTAAACATGGTGGGTGTGCCAGGCAGCACATCATCCGTAATCAAATCCTCGCGGATGATAACAATAACCACACCGGCCGGCCCAATATTCTTCTGCACTCCGGCAAAAATCAAACCATATTTAGTAACATCCACCGGCTGAGAAAGTATGTCGGAAGACATATCGGCCACCAAAATCTTGCCTTGAGTATCCGGCAAATCATGATAGGTGGTGCCATAAATGGTGTTGTTATGGCAGATATAAACATAGTCCGCATCATCGGAAATCGGCAGATTATTAAGATCAGGGATATAGGAAAAAGTCTTATCCTCGGAAGAAGCAATAACATTAACCTTGCCATAGATCTTAGCTTCGGCAATAGCCTTTTTGGACCATTGTCCGGTGTTGATATAATCAGCCACTCTATTTTTCATCAGATTCATGGGTATCATAGCAAATTGCTGAGACCCGCCACCTTGCAAAAACAACACCTTATAATTATCCGGGATATTCATAAGCTCCCGCAAATCCTTTTCTGCATCTTCAATAATTTGTTTAAAAGCAGCGGAACGATGGCTCATTTCCATCACGGACATACCGGCACCTTGATAATCAAGCATTTCCTCGGCTGCTTCCTTCAGCACTTCTTCCGGCAAAATTGCCGGTCCGGCTGAAAAATTATAAACTCTTGTCATAAAGATTCCCCCTTCGAAGATATATATAAAAAACCTCTCCATCCCATCAGGGACGAGAGGTTATTCCCGCGTTGCCACCCACATTGCCTACAAAAGGCCAACTCATATCCGCAATATCGGGCGGACCCGTCACAATTCATCATTGGCCACTCCGGGGCGGAATCCTCAGATATTGCGGGCTGACTCGCAGCAACGTCAGCTCTCTGTACCGACAAAAATCACGGACTCCCCTTCATCATGTTAAGCAATATTTATTTGAGGTAATTTTACCTTTTTTGCTATCGGATGTCAATAGTTTTTATAAAAATATTACCGATTTAGTAGGTAAACTTTACCACTTAGGCATAAGCGCACTGTAAATATACTATAATAAAATTTCCGATGGCCTCATACGCAGATCAGAGTAAGACATTCCAAGATATTTCAATAAGAGGAAAATATCAATATTATAAATGTTTAATCTCTTTTTCGCCGGCAGTCAATTCTAGACCTTTATTTTTAGCCTTGTTATACAAGATCATGCTCAATTGTTCCCCGGCAACTTTATCATATTGGATAAAATCCTCATTCCTTTGTTTTAATTATACATTGCTTATGTGAAGGCTGTATGAACATCAACAAAACTTATCCGTCATCTTATATAAACATCCGGATCATAACCCATTCATACCGGAAAAGGCAACCTTATCAACTGTCTTTTCCAGTTGGTATTTTCAATAAATATCAATCAATTCCTGCAGTTGTCTTTTCATGTCTGCAATTACCGCCGGCGGCTCCAGAATTTTAGCGTCTTGCCCCATAGCAAATAGCCAACCATAGAATTTAGGACTCAGCATCACCTGGACAACAGCGGTAAATTTGTCCTCATCTTTATGTGCAATTTTAACCTCTTTCCCGAAGCGATCAATAACTACACCGGCCAAATAATTAGCAAAACTAATTTTCAATTGATATTCCTGACCATTGAACATGCTAAATAATTTGCGTTCATAGATGGCCATATCAAAGGCCCGGAATCTGTCCTGACCTAAACGTTCCTCAGCACATAAATTTAGTTCTGTCATTTTATCAACCCGATAATGCTTGATGATATCATTCTCGGCATCAAAGGCTACCAGATAATAGTTCTCATTATCAAAGGTCAAGGCGAAGGGGCTAACCTGATAGGGCAACCCACCCTTTTTGAATTGGCACTCCTTATCAGGCGTGTATTGAAAATATTTAAAGCTGATCTGCTGATTGGCGGTAATAGCATTATGCAGCTTGTCTACATTATAATAAATACTTTCATTCATACATTTAATACGATTGGAGACATAAATCTGCCTGCGCAGCTGTTGTGATTCATAAGTGCTGGCAAAACTCTCCAGCTTTTTAATCAATTCCATTGATTTTTTATATGTAATAAACTTACAGGACTGCACTCCATCGACCAAAAGTTTCAATTCCGGCAATTGGAAGGTGCGGCTCAAAATGTGATAGCCGGTAGGCTTGCCCTTGACCATCTCTATATCTATGCCAAAAGTACGCAAAGCCTCTATATCATCATAAATACTTTTACGCTCAGCATTAATGCCATATAGACTAAGCTCCTCTATGATCTGTTGTGATGTCAGAAGATGTTTTTCATCCGTTTTTTCCAAAAGTATCTTCATCAGATACAATATTTTCAGTTTCTGATTGGGCTTTTTAGCCATCAGCTGCACACCTCCCTCTTTTATTGATTATAGCAAAACACATGTCCCATAAAACGGATTTTCGATCTCATTGTCCATTTGCTTCTATTTTAGCATGATATATAATAAAAAAAACTATCAAATGGCTAGACAGTTGCTTAGATATAAAAAGTCTTCCGGCTTTTCTGCAATAGAAAGCCGGAAGACTTTGATTTTCTGATGATTATTCAGTTTCGGTTTCTGCTTCAGGCACTGGTTCTGTTTCCTGTTCCGGTTCCGGGTCGGTTCCCGGATCTATTTCTATGATTTGATTATCAGGATCCCATTCTACATCTACTTCTAAAGTCTCAGCAATAAATCTCAGAGGAACCATCGTTCTATTGTTCATCACTTCACCGGAAACATCGATGGCTGTTTCCACACCATCAACAAGCACCTTGTCCTCATCAAGCAAGAAAACTATCTCTTTCCCATCTTTTATGATAGTTACTGTATTTGTAGCAGAATCATAAGCAACTTCGGCTCCCAATCCTTCAGAAATGGCTCTTAAAGGAAGCAATGTCCTGCCGCTCTTGATAACGGGGGGAACATCAAATTTTATCTTACCATTTTTCAGGATGACATTCTCTACTGCAATAACCTGCACGCCATCGACACCATTCATTTCTTGAGCAGTCAAAGCTAACTGATTCAATTCTTCCAATGTATATTGCTCTTTGATAACCAGTTTCATTTGTTCGATTTTTTGTTTGATTTCTGCTTTATAGGCTGTCTTTTGCTCTTCCATAGTTTGGAGCTGTGCTCGCAAAGTTGCCATCAATTCAGTATCACCACTTGCCTCAGCAGCTGCATATTGCGCTTCCAAAGCCACTATATCCAACTCCAACTGATCTTTTAACGCTTCTAAAGCATCCTTTTCTTGCTCAAGAGCATTTTTGGTTTGTATCCAGGCTTTTTCTTCTGTTTTAATTGCAGCCATCTGTTCTTCTAAAGCCGTAATTTGTTGTGTTAATTGGCCCATTTGCAACTCTATCTGGGCAGCAAGCTCCGTATCTCCATTGGTTATCGCAGCTTGGTATTCTTCTTGCAATGCTTCCATTTCTTTTTCCAAAGCTTGTTTTTCTGCTTTTATTTGTTTCTCTTCCCCACTGATGCCATTATTTTTGTTTTTCTCACCATTTCTGTTACTATTACCATTACTATTACCGTTGTTTTCCTTGTCCTTGTCCTTGTTTCCTCCTGCATTACTGCTGATGCTTATCTGATCCCCATTGCTATTTTGCGAAGAAGAAGCACTATTAGCAGCAGAAGCTGCCAGAGGGAAAACGATTACCAATGCCATTATCACTAATACAACTAGAAAACTTTTTTTAATTTTCACTTAGATACACCTCACTTGATTATTTTTAAAAACAAAAAAACCCTGCTTGGGCGCCAAACAGAGTTAGTATAAATAAAAATATACTACTGATATTCGGTAACCCGGCTACCTTGGTCTTATACCTTAAGGCCCGTGGCTTTGCGTCTCCGCTTTTCAACGGATTTGCCTTTATCAAATATATTTGAGAAAATTATAACTTTAATCGGCAATTTTGTCAAATATTTTATAGTATTTTTCCAAAAAAAGGAATTATACATAATAAGTTGAAATTATAAAATGCCTATTTAAAGTAAATTGATTGATATCCTGAAACTTATCATCATTGGAGGCATGACCATCATGCTGATAAAGATAACAAAAAAGCAAAAAGGTTTTACATTGGTAGAACTTATCGTTGTGCTGGTTATTATCGCTGTTTTGGCTGCAATAGCCATACCTGCTATGACCGGCTACATCGATAAAACTAAAAAAACAGCTATTTTAACAGAATGCAAAGCAGCAGTCACCTCAGCCCAAACATTATATTCCGAAAGACATGGAAGTAATAAACCAATCACAACAGCTGAAATAAAAGCTTTATCTGAAGTTCCGGGGGAAATTTCAGGAATAGAAGTATCGGATGATATTTTGATCCATCTGACCTATACCAGAGATCCTTGGGTAGTAACATATTGCAAGATCCATCAAGCCTGCTCCCTTCATGATGAAACATATAATTTTAATGATTCCGGCAATGGTGGCGGTTCAGAAAATCCGGGGGGAACCGGCAATACTGTAAACTACTTCTATCTGGCCAATGATCCTCATTATAAAGTAGACACAATCGGAGATTTAGACACATATGATTTCAGCCAATACGGATCTTTGATTCCCGAAGGCAGCGTATTCTATTGGCAAGGGGATTATTATTATACCAGGGATGATCAATACCTTACCAATAGCAGCGACAGAACCGCCTATATAAATTCATATGGCGTGAAAATAAACATCAATCAGTTTACGACACCCAGTACATCCACTGCACCGGGGGATATCAAGCTTGAAAACAATAGCGTCTATGTCTTTTTCCCCTATCAAAGATTTGCCAATGATTATTCAGAAAGCAATTATTGGTTCCCTGTTGCCATAGAACCATAATTTAAAACCATCACGGCAACTGCTATCGGATACTATATCTAAATAAGCTGAAAAAGCCGCTTAAGCTCATGTAAAAACATGGATTTAAGCGGCTTTTTATCACTCTTTTATATTTATTTTAACTCACTATTTATATTGTTCGGGCAGCCATTTGTTGATAAGGTTAGGATTATTATTCATCCATTCTCTGGCCACAGCCAAAGGATCTTTGCCGCTTTCTTCAATCGCGCCCATCAGATCACCGACTTCATCGGTAGTCATAGTCATATTGGAGAAAAATTCAGCAACTTCAGGCATATCTTCTGCTAGTCCCATTCTGCTTACAACATGCGCTTTTTCTTCTTCACCAAATATTTTCTTGGGATCTTCCAATATTTTCAGATCCCAACGAGCAAATTTCCAGTGAGGTGTCCAACCAGTCACTACGATAGGTTCATTTGCATCAATAGCTTTTTTCAATGCCGCAGTCATGGTTGGTCCGCTGCCGGAAACTAAAGTCATATCCAAGTCATATTCCTCGATTGCGATTTCCGTAGCTTTCATCAAACCTGCCCCGGAATCAATACCAATGATTTGGCTATTAAACATTGCTTCGTTTCCTTTAAGATCCTCAACACTGTCAAGATCTACATAAGCAGGAACGACCAGACCCATTACAGCATTATCATACATTACGCCCATATCGACCAAATTCTCACCATATTTATCCATATAGTCTTTATGTGTCATTGGCAGCCAAGCATCCAGAAAAACATCTGTGTTGCCAGCAGCAAGGGAAGTATAAACCGGAGCTGCGTCAGCCATTGTGATATTAACATCATAACCCATTTTATCCTCTAAAATGACCGCAGCCAAATTAGACATAGCAATATCATCTGCCCAGTTTACACAACCGATAGTGACTGTGCCTTTAGCCTCTTGCTTATCCCCGGGGTTTTCTCCTTCGTTGTTGGTATTGCCACATCCGGCAAAAACAGCCAGACAGAGCATGGCAAAAACCATTACCAGTACTATTTTTTTTCTCATTTTTGCAATCACCCTTTCTTTTATATTTTTTTAGATGCTTTTTTATCCCTTCTTTTATAACCGCCCAAGCCCTGTGTAATACGGTCTAAGAGCATTGCTAAGATCACAACAGCAACACCGCCTTCAAATCCTAGGCCCATTTTCATCTGGGTTATCCCTTTCAATACCACATCGCCCAAGCCGCCGGAACCAATCATGGCGGAAATTACGACCATAGAAAGCGAGAGCATGATTGTTTGGTTCAAACCTGCCAGGATAGTAGGCATAGCCAAAGGCATTTGCACTTTAAACAATAATTGTCTGGAAGTAGAACCAAAAGCTTGAGCGGCTTCAATAACGTCTTTGGGGACTTGTCGAATACCAAGATTGGTCAAACGCACAACTGGCGGCATAGCAAAAATCACAGTAGCCACTATTCCCGGCGCTTGTCCTAAATCAAAAAAGTAGACGGCGGGAATCAAATACACAAAGGCCGGCATGGTTTGCATAAAGTCTAATATAGGGCGAATGATTTTATTCAAGACGCCATATCTTGACATCAAAATTCCCACAGGCAAGCCAATGATCACAGCAATCAAGGTCGCCGTTACAACAAGGGCCAAAGTGGACATCGTTTCCGGCCATAACCCCAAAGACTGGATCAGAAGCAAGCCCAGCACGGCAAAAATAGCCACACTTTTTTTCCTGGTCAGTCTCCAAGCTAACAAAGCCAAGGCTATGATGATAATAATCGGTGGTATGGTTGTAAATACAAATTCAAAACCGCCTACCGTTGTCATAAGCATAGTCTTTAAGCCATTGAAAAAGCTGGCAAAGTTGGCTGTCAAATAATCGATGCCGGTTTCAACATACTCTCCCAGAGGAATTCTAATCATTGGACCACTCCTCTCCCAATATCCCGGCCAGGACGGAAACTTTATAGATGATTCCTAAAACTCTATTATCCTCATCAGTTACCACAACCGGATACTTAGAATTGATGGATAGCGGCATAATTTCCTCGATAGAAAAATCGGGAGCAACAGTGCTGACATCGGGATCAATGATTTCCTCCAGGTCATTTTTGTTTTCTTTTAGTAAACGGACCGCCGCATCCACCGTGATAATCCCTTGTAAACGCAGATCCTTATCCGTAACAAAAATGCTGGAAATGGAGGCCTCTTTCATTTTTCTGACGGCGATCCTGGCACCGACTTTAGAGGATATAATGGGATCCGGCATCTTCATAATCGATGCCGCGGTCATAACCTTGGCACGGTTGACATCGCGAACAAATTCCCTTACATAATCATTGGCCGGATTTTTTAATATCTCTTCCGGCGTATCGATCTGAACAATACTGCCGTCCTTCATCACAGCAATTCTGTCACCTATTTTTAAGGCCTCATCCAAATCATGAGTAATAAAAATAATAGTCTTGCGCATCCTGGCTTGCAAAGCCAGCAATTCGTTTTGCATTT